>CAZYPB010000049.1:1677-10004 GCA_964649265.1 Microcaldota archaeon | reverse complement strand
GACTTCGCCGATCTGAAGACTGTGCTGAAAGGCGCTGGATGCGCAGTTGTTGGTATGGGAGAGGTAACAAAGGAAGCGCGACATGATCAGAGGGCACTTATTGCAATTGAAACTGCGATGAGCAGTCCGCTTTTGGATATTGACATATCGGAAGCTAACCGGGCCCTCATAAATGTTGTGGGCGGAGAGGACATGACACTGAAGGAAGCAGAGCTCATGGTTAAAGAGGTATCAAAAAGGATACAGCCTGATTCCCATGTGATATGGGGAGCGCGAGTGGATAAGAACCTCCCAAAAACTGCACTTCGCGTTCTTGTTGTTATAGCTGGAGCAAAGCTACCAAAATACGAGGTGGAAGAGGAACCTGAGATAGATGAAGAACTTGATATAGATCTTATTAGTTGAGTGATTTTATGATGGAACAAGTAAACGCATTCATACAACGTTCAGTAAGAGTGTTGAGAGTATCGTACAGGCCCAGAAGAGAGGAGTTCTGGATGATTGCCAAAGTAACTGGGATTGGAATGGCACTCATTGGATTCATTGGTTTTCTTATAACGGTTATATTCACTTTTGTGAATTCAGTTGCGTAGAGGGTGATTATTTGATTTTTATATATAGGGTAACAGCCGGACAAGAAAAGGTAGTTGCAGATGTGCTTAGAAATAAGATAAGAAAAGCAAAGATGTCAATCTATGCTGTTGCAGCAATAGATGAGCTTCATGGTTATCTTCTTATTGAGGCTGAAGACGAGGTTGCAGTTAGACAGGCTGCCATGAGGATACCCCACATAAAAGGGGTTCTCTCAAAAGCAATGAGTCCGGATGAAGTGGACACACTCATCTCGGCAAAGCACGTTGGAATAACTGTTAACAAGGGAGATATTGTTGAGCTTATAAGCGGCCCGTTCAAAGGCGAGAAAGCAAGAGTCATAAAAATAGACGAAACAAAGGACGATGTTACAGTTGAGTTGACAGAGGTAGCAGTTCCGATACCAGTTACTATAAAAATAACTGCAATACGTGTTTTCCAGAAAGCAGAGGAGTAGTTGATTTCTTGGGAAAACTTCTTGAAGAAGCAGTAAAGGACATGAAGCTGTCTCCAGGTATGACCGTATCTTCCCTGGTAAAACAGATGGGGAAATCTGGAGGTTTTACAGCATCGCACCTTGCAGATGGGAAGTATATACTGGAGAGAATGCTTTCAGAAAGAGGGTGCACCAATTTTCTTTCATTCCCCGCATGCATAATCTCAACAGGTATGAGGGGAGTTATTTCTGATTACATAAAGGATTTTGATGTTATTATTACCACGTGCGGAACACTTGACCATGACCTTGCTCGCGCCTGGGGGGGAAAATATTACAAGGGAAGCTTCGAGCTCGATGATGCTAATCTCCATAATAGGGAGATCTATAGACTTGGGAACATACTTATACCAAACAACGCTTATGGCCCACCGATCGAAAAGGGAATGACACCTATTCTTAAGGAGCTTGTGAAGGAGAAGGAGATGTGGGGGGCAAGGGAGCTCATACATGAGTTTGGAAAAAGAATAAAGGACAAAGGTTCGATACTACATCAGGCCGCAAAGCATAATGTTCCAATTTATGTTCCAGGCATAACTGATGGTGCTTTCGGAACAAATCTGCTCACATTCTCCGAAGGAAGAAAATTCAAAGTGGATGTACTGAAGGATGAGAAGGAGTTATCTGATCTTATGTTCGATGCAAAGAAGACGGGTGCACTTATGGTTGGAGGAGGCATATCAAAACATCATACAATATGGTGGAACCAGTTTAAAGGTGGATTGGATTATGCAGTTTATATAACCACTGCAACCCAATATGATGGAAGCCTCAGTGGAGCACGCCTCACTGAAGCTGTCTCCTGGGGAAAAGTAAAGGAGAAGGCAAGGTATGTCACAATTGATGGTGATGCAACTGTGATGCTTCCCATTCTTCTTGCGGCCGTTGGAAAATAGGTAAGCGTATCAAAAGTATTTTATAATTAACTTTTCAGAAATACAAAACGCGCTTATGTGGTGAGGTGAAAAAATGAAAATATCAGAACTTAAGGCTGGAACCGGCAATGTGAATCTCGAAGCTGAGGTTACTGCTGTTGAAGAACCGAGGGAAGTCGTTACGAAATTTGGTAAGAGAACACGTGTTGCCAATGCTACAATAAAGGACGATAGCGGTGAGATAACTCTCTCGTTGTGGGGAGACGACATCGATGGTGTTTCAATCGGAGACAAGATTCAGATTGAGAACGGATGGGTCTCTGAATTCAGGGGAAACAAACAGATCTCCGCAGGAAAGTACGGAAAGATAAATGTTGTTAAATAGAACCTGTCTTTCCTTCTTTCAACATTTTTTTCAATTTAGTTGAGATTTCTTTTTCTGGTTTTTTATCCTCTTTCCCATTATCGGCCATTTTACTTAAGTATGCAACTCCGAAAGATGAGAGCACAACTGTCGAAACTATAACAACAAAAGCTATGTCACCTATTGAGTTTGTTGGGTCGAGCTCCCTTACTTGCGGGATTTGGGCAAGAACCGCGGCTGCAAGCCCACGGGGGCCCATTGTTGCCATGAAAGAAAGGTGCTTCTCCAATTCGCTTTTCCTTGTTATGAGCCATGTTGCGAAATACCTTGCGCCTATCAAAAGTATTGAAAACGCAACACCAACTAGGATAACCTCTATTTTGCTAACTGAAACGATCAACCCAAGGTAAACGAAAAAGAATGTCTTCACAAAGAATGAAACCTCTGTCTGCATGAGCTCCAGATTCTCTCTGTCAACATCTGCTGTTGCACCTATCTGGAATAGTTTTGAGAAGTCCTCCCTATTACCAAGAACAAGACCGAACAACAGGGCAGCTATTGCTCCGCTCCCCCCAAAAGCCTCAGTTAATGAGTATAGTATAAATATTGATGCCAGAGTAAGCATGTAGCTGAGTCCTGTGAACCTATGCAATAAACTAAGCCATGCGATTCCTGCAATTGTTCCAAACAGAATTCCTATTGCGAATGCCCCTACAACCATGTTCCCAGGATTTGAATTAACGACAACTGACTCAGGGTCCAAGATCCTTGAGACCATATTTATGGCAGTGATTGTAGCTACGATGCACAGAACATCAGTTACTGCAGATTCAAGAGAGAGAAGATCCTTTGCTTCTTCCGCTATCTTTAGTTTTCTTGCTATTGGAATTACAATTGCAGAGCTTGTTCCACCAACTATTGCTCCGAGAATTCCACCAATATAGAAATCCCATCCGAATACAATGTTTAGGAATATTCCTCCTAGAAGCATTGAAAACAGAAGGTTGATAAGACCATAGAGTCCTGCCTTGGGAGTATCGTATAAAACCTTATAGACGTTCATATGCATTCCGCCGTCGAAAAGAAGGACCATAAGAGCTATTGGCGCGAATATCGGGGCAAAGCTCGCCATATCACTTGGACTTGAGAGATTCAGTATCGGACCAATTAGGAGACCGAATGCCATGAGTGCGAGTATATCTGGAACATTCGTCCTTCGAAATACCCATTCAGCAAAAAAGCCGAGAACAATGACTATGCCTATTATTGCAAATACATTATATGGCTCCATTACTGACCAACCAAGCAAGAATGAGTTGACATCGTTTTTATGCTTTTCCCTCAATAACTTAACATGATTCTTTCAGACAACGATATAAAAAAACTTCTTTCTAAAAAGAAAATCAACATAACACCTTTAGAAGACGATCAGATAGGGCAAGCATCAATCGATCTGACACTTTCAGGTGTTTTCTGGAAATTCAAGAAACGATACATAGGCAGAAGAGTTGACCTAGCGGAACTTGATTTCAAAGAGGCTACAGAAAAAGTTGTTTCGGATTCACTTGAGCTTATGCCTGGCGAGATGTGTCTCGGACTTACACTTGAAAAGATCACTCTCCCAGATGACATAATTGGGCATCTTGAAGGAAGGAGTAGATACGCGCGGATGGGTCTTGCAGTACACGTTACTAGTTCACTTGTTCAACCTGGATCCGACAATCACCAGGTTCTTGAGATAGTAAACCTATCCCCATTCAAACTTGTAGTACGAAAGGGGATGCGTATTTCACAGATCCTTTTCGAAAAACTTGAATCGAGCACAAGCAGATCATATTCGAAGTACGGAGATATAGCAAAAGACCAGTAGGTGTTTTAAAATGAAGATAATTCCATTAGCATTCGACTCTCTTGGGACAAGATCAATGTCTACATATGTCAAAACAAAAGATGTTAAGATATTAATTGATCCAGCTGTTTCTCTTTCTCCAATAAGGTTCGGATTTATGCCTCACCCAAAGGAAATTTCTAGGCAGAAAAAGCAGTGGGAGACAATCAAAAACAGAGCAAAGGAAACTGACATCATAATTGTGAGCCATTACCACTTAGATCATTACAACCCGGATGATATCAGTATCTATAAAGGAAAAAAAGTATTTCTCAAACATCCCAAAGAAATGATAAATCAAAGCCAGAGTGAAAGGGCTGGATTATTTATACCAAAAATAAGGAAGATTGCAAAAGAACTTACATATGCTGACGGGAAGGTATTCGAGTTCGGGAAAACAAAGGTAACCTTCTCTCCCCCAGTATACCATGGGATAAACGATAAGCTAGGCTATGTTATCCAGACACTCGTGGATGATGGAAAGGAAAGATTCATACATACGAGTGATGTTGAAGGGCCTGCGATGGATGACCAGCTTGAATTCATAATAAAGAACAATCCAACTGTTGTATTCTTGGATGGTCCTCTCAGTTACATGATATACAAGTACGGCAACAGAGCACTGGAGACTTCTTTCCAGAATATGATGCATATCATGGAGGATACGGACATCAAGAAGCTGATTGTTGACCACCATTACGTCAGAGATCCAGAATACAAGGAGCGGATAGAACGTGTCACTGCATTTGGAAAAAAGCACAACTGTGATGTGTGCACTGCCGCTGAATTCTTAGGTAAGAAAATAGATACTTTCGAAGCGAGAAGGAAAGAGCTTTACGGTAAGAAATGATTAGAAACCGATAATCCAGGAGAAAAAATCTATCGAGTATTTTGTTGAGTACGCGATAAATATCGCTTTGATTATGTTTCCAAGTATGACTGACAGAAGGAATTTCCACCACTCATATCTAAGTGCTCCCGCAGCAACACCAGCGATATCGAAAGCTGGGTTTGGGATTGCCGAAAGCACAACAAGGGCCATTTCACCATGTCTCTGCATCCAACCTTTTACTTTTCCATAATACTTTGGATTTCTTTTCATTATCGCTTTCTCACTTCCTCTTCCAAACATATAGCCAGTTGTTTCACCAATCCCTCCTCCAATTCCCGCCGCAATCCCCAAGTATATGGGGTTTAGAGTGGTTGCCAACGCAGCTACAACGGTCAAACCGGGGAGGGGAAGGAAGATTGTTGCATTAGAGAACATCATTATGAAAAATGCTCCGACATACCCGAGCTGATGAAGGTTCTGCATTATGTACTCTGTAGGATTGACCACATAGAGCATAATGGAAATACATATCGCTGTTGCAATCCAGCCCCACTGTCTTTCAAGCTGCATAGGTACTTTTTCAATGAGCGTTTTAAAATAACTATCATGAGTCTTAGCTAACATGGGGAGGGGATGTTCACCATGACTCGTCGAACTTTCTCTGGAGTTCGGTTACCTCTTTCTTTATTGTTGCGAAGGGAAAACTTAGAAGAAACGGACTTTCAAAGGAACTACTAGACCATGCTGTTCAAGAGGTTAAGAAAGAAACCGGCCAGGAGATAGGCTATTATGTTGGGGAGTTCGACAGGCCCCAGGAAATGGTAGATAACGCCCGGGAGCATGTGAGGGCAAGCACGAGAATGGACTGGGCTGAAAGCGAGGGAAGATTTGGAATCGAAGGACTTAGGTGGCCACAACCGATATATGATTATGATGAAGGAGAAGTAAAACCACCGAAAGATCAGGAAGACCTTTTACTGCTTGTTAAGGAAGTTGGAGGAAATAGACTTGAGGTAAGAGATGACATTGAGAAATTGGCCAGGGTAGTTTTCGGTTACTATGGTCTTGATGAGGCGAAACTAGAAGGAACAAACGAAACCGCGATGGAGAAGTATGTCGAATACGCAATGCAGAACGTTCCTGAAAAACCGAAAAGACTAACACCTGAATCTCAGAAATAAAAAGAGCATATCCCGCCAGTGTGATTTGTTCGGAAATCTCTTTCAGGAGTTTTAGAGGCCCACACGTTTTCTTTTGGGGTGTGGAGAGACCTTTTCTTTTCCAAAAGAAAAGGGATTTCCCTTGAACACACAGCCTGTCGGTTTCCACCTTTTGCAGGTGCATTCAAGCTACAGCCGACCGCTCTGCCATTGAGCTATGGCGGGATGCAGGCTATATATGTGGTAGCAGGTTTATAAAAATTGGCTTCAGGAAGAATTCATATTAGGCAGATGCATCATCTGCACAATGAGCCATTACAGCCAGAGTACTTCGGCGGGGAATATGTATTGCGATTTGCATTTCCCACAGTGAAGTATTGCCACGCCCGTATTATTTCGGTCAACCTTGACATCCATTATGTGGCTACATTTCTCACATTCGCTTTTTTCTATTAACTCCACTATCTCCCGTTTGGTAGTGCAGATCGTCCGGGAAGATCCCCCTCTCATCTTGACCTCATACTCGAACAGTTCTGCGGTTTCGCTTTCATACATGGTCATACTTTGTAATACTCATTGTTTAAATAGATTACTAAAAAGAACAGAAATGTACATAAACTAGTTTTCAGGCTGAAGGTGCTTTGAAACCCAGTTTTCAAACCTGCAGACCATTGTACTCCACGGTATAAAAAGACATAATGCAATTGCCCAGAAGAACGGGGTCATTCCTGAGGGTGTGCCAGATTCGGCAACATAAAACATGTGAGGAGTAATTGAAGCAGGGAATGCGTCGTGTCTGAAAAGGGTAAATGAAAGAACAACAAGAACAGGTAGTGCGAGGAGTATTATCATGGGTATAGAAATGAGTGACTTCCATATGCTTGCTGTTACATCGATCTTCTGATACTCCATCTCGTCTACACTTTCTATTCCTTTAACTTCTTTATCTGTTGCCCAAGAGGGTTTGTTCAACATGTGAATATTGGGTATTCTGTTTAATTCTTGGTAGGACTGATCACTTCTCACGAAATCAATATCTTCGGTGGAATCCTCTCTTGATACTACACCATCGGTCGCCATGGTGCGTAAAAGTAGGGAAGGGGGGTTAATAAACCTTACACTTCCAGTAAAAATACTTAGAGGTTTTAAAAATTATTGAGTAAAAGAGAGGTATGGTTCCTTTTAAAAAGAGCTTCGAATCATCTGTAATCAACACCATAAAGAGATATTCGCTTGCTTCTAAGAATGAGAGAATTATTGTTGCATGCTCTGGTGGGAAAGATTCCACAACAGTCCTTAACATACTCCATGCAAACCATTACAATGTACAAGCACTTCACATGGATTTGGGGATGGGAAAATGGTCAAAGCAGAACAAGAAGAACATAGCTAGTTTCTGTAAGGAAAGAGGAATTGTATTGCACCTAACCTCCGCAAGAGAGTATATGGGCTCTTCTGTTTGCTACATAAAGGGAAAGGTTCAGGCAAAGAAAAAACTTACCCCATGTGCCATCTGCGGCGTGCTGAAAAAATGGATATTAAACAGGAAATCACGAGAACTTAAAGCAGACAAGGTCGCAACAGGACATAACTTAGATGATGAATCACGCACATTTATGATGAACATATTCAATGGGAATCCAGAGCTCTGTTTTGATTCTGGTCCAATGAAAGAGATGGGAGAAGGACTCCTTGTTCCCAGGATCAAACCACTCTACTTAACTTCAGTTAAGGACATTGAAAGATATTCAATGGAAAACAATTTCCCAGTCGTATATGAAAGATGTCCTTGTTCTGCTGATTCTTTTGGAAGGGGAATCTACAATGAGATAACTGCCTTGGAGAGATATCTTCCAGATATAAAAGAGAATATAGTAAAGACATCACTTGAAATGCAGAGCAAGAAAAAAAAACAGGCAGGAGTTATCAGATGCAGATTATGTGGAGAACCATCAAGAAAGGGGATATGTAGGACTTGCTCGATGATATCCTCCAATTTACCTAAGAACTAGCTCGTTCAACAGGCTCTCCATTTATCCACTTTATAAGGTTCTCTTTGCTGACACTGCCACACAGTGTGCTCGCTGTTTCAGTGTTATGAAAAACTGGGACTGCAAGACC
>CAZYPB010000049.1:0-1667 GCA_964649265.1 Microcaldota archaeon | reverse complement strand
GCTTCTTTTATGGGTTCTTCGTACTGCAAGTAGACTTCGTAATTGCCTTTATTGTGCCAGACTTCCAGTTTTGAAAATTCCACTCCCCGCTCCTCTTCAACCTGTTTTACAATTGAAGCCATATTAATGCAGTGAGGGCATTCCCGGCCATAGAACTCAAGTAGATTGCTAGTTATAAGTGTAGGTTCTGTTTCTTCATCAAACATTATGTAGAGCATGAGGGCTGCAACACCAAGTGAGGTAACAGCAGTGAACGCAGCAAGAAGAAACATCGTTTTCTTATTCAATGAGCCATTATTTTCTTTTCTTTTTTTCACAGCCATCGGATCACCTATGCCGGAACCATCCCTTCTATCATCCTTACAAATTCTGTTGGTTTCAATATCTCTATTTCTTTAAAAGAACCCAATTCCAGGAGATGGCGATCACTTGAGATTATGTATTCCGCTCTCCCGGCAACTGCCGCTTCTATGAAACGGTTATCTGACTCGTCCCTGGAAGCGTTTATCTTTTTCTTATTATAGGTTACTCTTTTAGATACATGGTAAAACCTTATTACTTTATCTAAGTATGATTTTGGGGCCTTTACTTTTCCCAGTATGTAGAGGTTTTCATCCTTTATCTGTTTCGTGTACACCGCCTGTACCGCACCTTCAAGACATAGATCTATGATCTTGTTGGAGTTGCTTTTTGGATTCCACCGGGCAGCTATGAGAAGATTTGTATCAACAACAATGCGTATCATCAAGTTAGTTCCACATCTATATTTTTTTAAATAATGCTAATCGTTTTTTCGTTTATGAGCGAAGTTCGACGATCAAGAAGCAAGGTTTAAGTATGACTTAAAGACGTAGTCAAGATATGCATCAGCAGATTGAAGCATGCCCAACAGCGGCCGGGAGCATGCATCAAAGCCTTGAAGAATGCGATGGTTGCGAGTATTGCGAATGAACACAAGTAAGTAGCTCAGTGCATCTTCCTAGTTTTTCTTATCGTCCTCTCTCTAGAAAGTTTTTTTAATTCGACGGAACAGAATACTAGGGTGTGGTCCATGAGCAATGACTATGAAAATCTACTGGAAAGAGCGTATTCCCAGATTCCTGAAGGTTCTGATTCTGGGGATAGGTTTGAGATTCCAATTGTAAGCAGTTTTAACCAGGGAAACAAAACGATGATAAGAAACTTTGATTTCATATGTGAAACATTGCGAAGGGACAGGGCAGATGTGATAAAATTCCTTACAAAGGAACTTGCAGTGCCAATCAACTCAGAGGGAAAACAACTTGTTCTTGCAGGAAGATTCAACGAAAGAGTATTAAATGAACGAATTAGAACATTCACGAAGACATTCGTGCTTTGCAAGGAATGTAAGAAGCCAGACACAAAACTCATTGAATCAGGAAGAGGATTAAAGACCCTTGTTTGTGAAGCATGTGGAGCAAGATCTCCAGTGAGAATGCATTGAGGTGCTATATTGTATAGACGAGGAGGAAACTACAGGAAGAAAAAAAAGAAAACAACGCCAGGAGATTCCATAGGGAGAGTTAGGATCCCGAGAGATGAAGAGATCCTTGGAACTATATTGGGCCTCATGGGTGCAGGCAGATTGCTTGTCGCATGCAACGATGATAAGGAGAGGATGTGCAGGATACCTGGAAAGATAAAGA
>CAZYPB010000048.1:0-10186 GCA_964649265.1 Microcaldota archaeon | reverse complement strand
GATCCATCGATTCTAGCAGGTTTTGCTTACGACACCCGGGGCCACAGACGTTACCAGAATGGGCGCTATGATGAATCAATTGCAGACCACACAAAGGCGATTGAATTGACTCCAACAATACCCCAGCCATACATAAACAGGGGAAACTCCCACTACAAAAAAGGAGAAACCAAAAAAGCTTTCGCGGATTACAATGGGTCAATAGAACTCGCTCCCGAGGAGGGGGTATGCTTCTACAATAGGGGAGTTGCATATGCTGGGGAAGGAGATTTCGATAATGCTATAAAAGACTTCACAAAAGCAATAAAACTGAACCCAGAGGATCTGTTTGCTTATATTGACAGGGGACTTTGTTATCTCGATAAAGAGCAGCAAGCAAGGGCGGTTGAGGACTTCACTAAAGTAATAAACAAGCTGCCCAATCCAGTTGCCTTGAAAGTCTGGACATACAACAACCGGGCGAATGCTTATTTTAAAGGCGGAGATACAGCAAGCGCTCTTGCGGATTATGGACACGCACTGAGCATAAACAGATATGATTTCTCGACATATTATAACAGAGGCCTTCTTTACTTGCATGAAGAACAGAATGACAAGGCAATTGCAGATTACGATATTGCAATAAGGATAAACCCGAATTTCCCTTCCTCCTATCAGAACAGGGGGTTGGCATACTTTAAAAAAGGAGAATACGGTAAAGCAATAGCTGATTACACGACTGCCATAGGGCTTTCTCCAGATTATGAGCCAGTTATTCACAACAGGGGTCTGGCTTATTTCAAGAGTGGGGATTTCGACAAGGCAATATCTGACTATACCCGGGCAATAGAGCTAAATCCTGATAACCCATCAATATACGAACACAGGGCAGATGCATACAAAGAGAAAGGAGAAGAAGAGAAAGCACAGGCAGATTACGAAAAAGCAAGACAATTACAATAGGTGATGAATTGGAAAATTTTGACAGTTTTAGCTTAAGGCCGCAAGTATCTAAGGCACTTAAGGAGATGGGGATTGTAAAACCAACCCCAATACAAAGGGATACACTACAGCTTGTTTTTCAGGGGGAAGACCTCATAGGCCAAGCTCAAACAGGCACTGGGAAAACAGCTGTTTTTGGAATATACTTAATTGAATCAATAAACCAAAACTCAAGGGATACACAGGCACTTATACTGGCACCAACAAGGGAGCTTGCAGTTCAGATAAGCGAAGAGATAATCAAAATAGGAAAGTACATGAAAGTACGCGTTCTCCCAGTTTACGGTGGGGCAAGCATAAATGTGCAAATGGACAAGCTTTCGAGAGGAGTTCATATAGTCGTAGGGACTCCCGGAAGGATTCTGGACCACTTGAGAAGAGGGACACTTGAACTTGGAAACATCTCCTGTGTTGTTCTGGATGAGGCCGACAGGATGCTTGACATGGGGTTCATAGATGACGTGAGGGAGATATTATCCCATGTACCAAAGCAGAGGCAGACTCTACTTTTCTCAGCAACAATGCCTGAAGAGATACTTGCACTATCTAAGAGATACCAGTATCACCCCCACTATGTGGCAATAAGCAAGGATGAGATAACAATAAAGCACATATCTCACTCATTCGTAGAGATCGATTTCAGGGACAGGTACAGGGCACTTTTTGCATACATTCAACAAAGGAATCCCACATCTGCAATTATTTTCTGCAGAACGAAGTTCCTTGTTGAGAGGCTCGCTAGGGATCTTCAGAGAGGAAAGCTTGGGGCAGAAGCACTTCATGGAGGGTTCACTCAGAGAAAGAGAGATATAGTTATGGAGAAATTCAAAAAGAAGAGAGTCAGGTTTCTTGTTGCAACAGATTTGGCAGCACGTGGACTTGATATAAAGAATGTTTCGCATGTGATAAACTTCAACCTCCCGGAAGAACCCACCACCTACACTCATAGGGTGGGAAGAACCGGTAGGGCAGGTAAAGGGGGAAATGCGTTCTCAATAGTAGCTTTTGACGAACTTGGTCTTCTTGGAGAAATTGAGCGCGAGTGTGGCATCACAATGCAAGAAGAAAGCTTAGATATAAGACATAAACGCAGGGATGATGCTGAACGCTGGATAGGTAGACCCAGAAAAAAATGAATGAAAAGAAAAAAATGTATTGTTAACTAGAAGTATAAACTACTCAATATCGTTTGTGCTTCTGATAACAGTCTCTGCAGTAAACAGGCCTTCCGTCTGTTGGCTTGAAAGGAACCTGTGTTTCCTGCCCACAATCAGAACAGGTTGCGTCGTGCATTTCTCTTGGTCCGCCAAATGATCCGCCGCGACGACCTCCTCTGCCTCCTCTGTCTCTGTCTCCATATGACATACTATTTCACCTTTGTTTTATATTCTACTTGAGGAAGATATATTTAGCTAAGAGGTTTTTAACATTCCCTTAACTCTCCCCCTCTGTTTACAGTATTGCATACACATTCCTTTATATTACTATGCCTGGGTCAAGAGTTAAATACAAGCTCAGGCATACGTGCGTTATGGTCCAATTAAAGAGAACATACATGATTGCACTTGCAGTTATAGTGCTTTCATTTCTACTTAGCATATACCTCTACTCATCAATGCCCGAAAAGATGGCTTCGCATTGGAATGCCCAAGGGGAAGTCGATGAGTACATGGAGAAATCACTTGCGATTTTTCTTTTTCCCTCTGTCACCCTCCCAATATTCCTTCTGCTCATATTTATCCCAAGGATAGATCCACTCAAGAAAAACATTGAGAAATTCAGGGAACATTACGATATTTTCATCGTTATTTTCGTCCTATACATGTCCTATATCCACACACTAACAATTCTATGGAATTTCGGATACAAGTTTGATATGCTCCAGCTCATGGCTCCTGCATTCGCGGCTCTTTTCTATTATGCAGGTGTGATGATGGAGAACTCCAAAATGAACTGGTTTATAGGAATAAGGACACCCTGGACACTTAGCAATGAGGTTGTTTGGAACAAGACACATAAAATGGCTGGGAAGTGGTTCAAGGTTGTGGGGGTAATTGCTGTATTCGGTGCGCTTACCAAGATATATGCAATATACCTTTTGGTCGGTCCAGTTGTTGCAGTGTCCCTTTATGCAGTTGCATACTCCTATTTTGAATATCAAAAACAGACGAAATAGTTATTTCCTATGTGCAACGTAGATATCTGCCTCGATCATGCTCCCGTCCTTATAGAAATGATGCACAAAGTAAATATTGCCCTGCTTATCCAATGTTGGCTCACCTGCGAATTGCGAGATTATTAACTCAGGTTCACTCAATTCTCCATTGACTCTTTTTGATCTGAAAACAGCAGGAGTTCCCATATAGAACCTATTGAACCAAAGCTCCTCCCCATTCCCAGTTAGGAAAGGCATTCCTTCATTCTCCTTAGTGTTCACAACCTCTAAATTCTCAGGTGTATTCCATCTGCCGCCCGTTCTTTTGGAAACCCATATGTCCGTTCCTCCCTTGCCTCCAGCTTTTGATGAGTGGAAATATAATTCGCTTCCATCTGAAGAAATATGCAGTTCCCCAACCTCATGCTCTGAATTGAAATCAGCTAGTTTCCAGCTACTCCACTCTCCATCCGTTCTCTCAGCTGAAAACCAATGCAACCCAGTGTAACCCTCTCTTGCCCCGCAGAAAAGCATTTCATCTCCCTTTATGAATGCACACCCATCCAAAGCTAACTTTCCCGGATCTTGAAGATTAACTCTCTCAACAACTCCGTCATTAGTTCTGTATATCCCAGTAACCCCATCAATAACCTGTTTCTCAGGAGGAACTCTAACATCTGGTGTGAAAAAGAAATACAACTCGCCAGTAATTGGATCCATGAATGGAGAGTCTTCAGCTCCGGCAGTGTTCACAGGCCCTTCCAATGGAACAGGTTCAGTGTACTCATCTGAATGAAGTTTTGGAGGAAAACCATCCATCTCTGGAGTAAATTTCACTGCATCTGAAGGAATTTTACTTTCCCGTTCAATTACTTTGTACTCTGCTTTCTCAGAACAACCGAACAAAAAAAGGGCAACAACTATCAAACTCGTCCATTTGGGCATACACCTACTTTTATTTGAGCCTATAAATAGTTTCTCATTTAGTCAGACAAAGAAGTATTGCCAGGTTCTCCACAGCTTCAAGTGAATGCGGTGCGTTCTTTGGCATGAATATAAACACACCCTGTTTCATCTCTATACTCTTCCCAAATAAACTGAATTTTCCCTTCCCCTTTAATACCTGTACAACTCCTGTTTTTGTTGAGGTGTGCTCATCTATGTTTGTTCCCTTTGCAAGGCACATCAGGGTATAGTTGTATGTTTCTGATTTTGCCAGCACAGTGCTGAAAATGCCTTCCTCAGGAAATTGCATTAGCTTACCTAAATCCTTTGTAAATCCCTTCACCTAAATCCACTCCTCGGAGATTATCTCTCCCCTTATCCCAACAACAATCTTTTTCACAGGTACCTTTCTCTTTGCCTTTGCAAGAGCATCCTGCGTAAGCTGAGCAAGTCCCCCGCAGCAAGGAACCTCCATTATCATAACTGTCAGAGTATTGATCTCGGCCTCATCCACAAGAGCAACGAGTTTCTCAGAATAGATTTCTTCATGTGAATCAAGCTTAGGGCAGGCTATTATGAGCCTTTTTCCATTCAGATGATCTTTATGGAAATTCCCAAGCGCATAAGCAGTGCAATCAGCAGCAAGAAGAACATCCGCTTTCTTGAAATATGGTGCATTAGGAGAGATTAAGTGAAACTGAACGGGCCATTGCCGTAGTTTCGATGCCCTTGTCCCCTTTTCACTTCCCCCTTCCCCTTTGAATTCCATCATCCTTGAACCTGGACAACCACAGAATTCTTTTTTCTCTCCTTCCTTTCCTAAAGGGTTCTCAATTCCCTTCTCTTCTAAATAGGCAACTGCTTCATCCAAATACTCTTCTGCGTCATGCTCTCTCAAATGCTCAAGATGAGCATTAATAGTGTTCTCTCCTTTTGGAACAATGTTCTCTTCCATCACTTTTCTTTCGTCATAGGGCTCTGCCTCTCTTTCTTCAATAGTTATTGCGTCCTGCGGGCAGTGCCCTACGCAAGCACCAAGCCCATCGCAGAAAAGATCACTAATCAACCTAGCTTTGTTATCAATTATCTGCAGTGCTCCCTCGTGGCAATTTGGAACGCACTGGCCACAACCATTGCATCTGCTCTCATCTATCCTCACAATACTTCTTTTCATCTACTCACCTAGTATCTTTTTTATATTAACTATTAAAAACATATCTATTTAATGGACCTTCCAATAAACATTTAATATCTAAAATCTAGATATAGGGGTGATTGTTATGGATAAAAAACAAGAGAAATTCCTGGACCATGTCCTAGAGGAAGTTCTAGTTGGAATCCCAAAAATAACCTCACGACCGATGTTCGGTGGATATGGCATTTACAATAATGGAACCATATTCGCAATAATCGCTTTCGGAAAGCTCTATTTCAAAGTGGATGACAGCACCCGCCCGATGTATGAAGCAATGAAAAGCGAGCCATTTACATACGAGCAAGGAGACCACGAACGCACCACAATGCCATATTGGCTTGTCCCGGAAGAACTATTCAAGGAGAAAGAGAAAATAAGGAAAATGGTTACTGAGTCGGTTTCAATAAGCAAAAAGACTAGTAAATCAAGTATTGATCTAGTTCCTGAACCTGTTTTTCTGCTAACAGTTCTCTTTACCTTAATTGGCTCTTGATTGAGAAAAAACTTAAAATACTCAGTTAATGTAGTTAATCTCATGAAAAACATACCCATACTTCTGATTATTGGGTTAGTGCTATTCGGCTGCATGCAGCAGGAACCAGTTGCTTGTACGGCGGATGCCAAAATCTGCCCAGACGGCTCGGCTGTTGGAAGAAATCCAGAGAATAACTGCGAATTCGACCCATGCCCAAGCTTTCAGTTCTGCGATGCAGCTACTCGGTGCGAAACAGGGGATTGCTACAAATTCCCAAGCATGGAAAGACCCATGTGCTGGCAAGGGGATAACCCATGTGTCTGGTGTGGTTCGGAGGAATGCGCCATACTAGAATCCTACCCTATGCAGATAGTTTGCGGAAGCACCCAAACGCAGGAGGAAGAGCCCCCTGTTGATGAAAACGAGTCTGAAACAGAAGAAGAGGAAGAACCCCCTGAAACAACAGATAACTCAACTCTCTGCGGAGACGCCACAGCGCCTGATGACTGCTTTTACAAACTCGCAACAAAGGAAAATGACAGCACATACTGTTCGAGCATTTCTGTTCAAAACAAAAGCGATGCATGCTACTATGTTATTGCATACCAAAACAAGGATAAAAGCAACTGCGCGAAAATAGTTGGCGATGGTTTAAGGGATCAGTGCGAGCATTTATTTACCAGACCTTAGTCCTATTAAACAACCAGAGTGGTAAGAGGGGAATTCCCGAAGATTTCTCTCATCGGCTGATATTCGATACTATGGGCCTTCAGCAGAACACACATTTCGGAGAAGCTGCCAATTTCTTTGTTTACGATGTTCTGAAAGTTTTCATTCTCCTCATTTTCAGGGTGTTCTTAGTCTCTTATGTGGAACCTACATCACTCCCAAAAAAGTAAGCGCCCTAAGTGCCGCATCATCCCTTCTTAGGTATGACTATTCATGCGGGGGATGCATCGGAGTCTGCCCAGTAATGCCTTATGACCCGGATTCCCTTGATATGGCTGCACAGAGGTTGCAATGAGAACCTACAATCAGTCACAGTACTCTCTCCATTCATCACATGCCGTTGAACCGTCCTGTGAGCATTCCGCGATTTTTTCTGCGCATATGCTTTGGAAATTTCTACTCCTAATCCTCTGGGGGATGAGCTTATTTGCCAGCCCTGCCAGCTCATCGGTTTCTTCCGTGTAATAGTTTACCAATGTGACTCTGTTCTCGTTCCCCCCTCCACTCATCCCAACAACCCGGACGCCGCCATCCATAATCGCCGGGTCTTCATATCTGCTTTGCAGCTCAAAGAAGCCGTTCTCAAGAGCCTTGTTGTAAATCTCAAGGAGTTTCTCTTCCCCAACAGCGAACTCGTCAACCATCTTCATCTCAAAGCCCGTCTTCCTAGTAAAAACCGCGTTCCCTTCTGAACCGACCCTGAGAATCTCCTGCCCCCACTCGACATGCATTGCGCTTTCCTCGTAGTACAATTCAAAGTCATCCGGAAGTTCCTCGACACCCTTAAAGTTATCTCCTCCGGAACACCCCAGAAAAAGAAGAGAAGAAAAAACTATTGCGATTAGATTTATCCAATTACTCATATCCTGAACTTACGCCCCTCCCTCTTAATTAAATTAACTTTCCTTTTTAAACTAAGAGGTTCAAAGCTATTCTCGACGTAAAATGCGATTTCTTCGAAGTAGAGAGCTAGGGGAGGGAAGGGTAACCACAGGCATCAGATACTCGCCCGGGTTACTATATGGAAGAATTGTGTAGTCACCTCTTTTTATTCACAAAACATAAACAAAACGTTTATAAAGCATGAATATTATATTCACAAAGTATGAATGTATCTCAATTATTCTCAACCAAGGAGAGAGAGAAAATCCTGGATTATCTACTGGAACATCCATCTGAACAAATCAACATGAATAAATTAGCAAGGAAACTAAACCTAAGCCCAGGTCAGATACACAAATACATATCAATGCTTAGAAAATCTCATTTAGTTGAGAGGGACAAGTTAAAAGAAACCCCATTTACTAGGGCATTTAGGTTGGTTAATAACCTCAAAAGAATCGAAAAATCCAAGATAGTTAGCTTATTAAGAACAACTTCCCCAGGAATTACGGGCATGGGCATGTATGGGAGCTGGGCTAGTGGATCGAATCTTGAGAGCGCTGATCTCGATATATGGTTGAAAGTGAAAAACGAAGCTGCCGACGAAGATATCGCCAAGGTAAGAAAAGAATTGGAAAAGAAACTAGGAGCTCCAGTTGACATAATCGTTGCAACTCCTGAACGGCTTGAGCATTTGCATGAAAAAAGTGATTCCTTCTATTTTTCATTGTACAACGGCATACTCCTGTGGGGCGAAGGATTATGATTGATTTTGTTCAGTGCCTAAAAGAAGGACTTCTGAGAAGAATCCCCCCTTCCAAAAGGCAGGCTGAAGAGCAGATGAAAAAGGCGAAAGTCCTTTTAGAAGAAGCAAAAAGAAACCTTGATGCAGATGCTCCAAATTCGGCAGTCATGTCCGCATATGCTTCAGTTCTCGATGCGGCTAGGGCTGTTTTATTCAGGGATGGATACAGGGAAAAAAGCCATGCCTGCGTTGCCCGCTATCTGGAGGCAAAGTATCTGAAAGAGCTGGGAACCTCTAACATCGACCTTCTTGATGAATACAGAGACAAGAGGCACAAGACCCAATACTCCGGCGAGTATTACCCAACAGCGCAAGAAGCAGAACGGGTAGTCTCATTTGCAGAAAAATTCCTACCGAAAATTGAGAGATTGTTAAGGAGCTAGGGGAGGGAAGGGTAACCACAGGTATCAGATACTCGCCCGGGTTACTATATGGAAGAATTGTGTAGTCACCTCTTAAGCATCTTCTTTAGAGCTTTGTATTCCCTAAGCATCAATTCAATCATGGGTCTTATGTTGTGCTTCTTCTGGTACGATTGGAGAGCAGCATAGTATTCTTCCCTCTTCTTTAGTTCTATGTTCAACGGCGGGAGATTGTGTTTCAATAGTATATTATTCAACAATAGCCTTCCAACCCTGCCGTTCCCATCTTGAAACGGATGAATGCTTTCAAACTGGTTGTGAACAACAGCAGCAAGAACAATTGGCGGGTGTTTCTTTTTATTTTTATCATACCATCTTACAAGACGTTTAAGCAACTTCTCAATTTTCTCAGAAGGAGCCCCACGATGAACTACTTTCCCCAGTCCATCCTGAATAACAACCTCAGTTCCTTTACCTCTGAAACCCCCGGAAAAACTCTTTGAGTTTCTGAACACTATTTCATGTAGTTTCCTTATCAAAGCCAGGGATATTTGCTCTTTAGTGTTTCTAATATGCCCAACAGCCTCAGCAACACCATATATTTCAGCTATCTCCTCTCTAGTTCTATTCTGTGGCCATTCTCTTTTTTCCAATATCTGCACTACTTCTTTAGCCTCTACTCTCGAGCCCTCTATTGCATTGGTGTCATATGTGAAAGCTTCCGTAAACTTATCCCAATCCAGCTCAGAAAGATGAAGTACTTCTATCCCCCCTCTTGCCTCAAGCGTCTTCAGCTCCCTAAGCTCTGAAGAAGAAAGAGCCGTTACGTATGGGTCATGGATAGTTTCCCTCTCCTCTATCCGTAACCACATCTCCTGTTCTGCAGCTTTTCTTTTTTCGTTCAGTTCCTTTTTAGAGAGATTGACTCCCAGATACACTCTTATCTTAAGGACCTTTTTGTCTTTCCTGAAAGAGTGCGCAAGATAGTACTTTTTTGTTTTTCTCCTCTCCCTTATTTCTAAATGCATGGTAACCTTTAGGTGACTACATTTATTAAATTTTTCTATCTAGGTGACTACAGAAAGGATAACCAAGTTATCACTGATTTGGTGGCATAAGCTGTTTCAGTTATAACCCCTCTAAACAGCTCTTCAACAGAAGAAGTGGACCAAAGGGACCGAGATATTGCCCGTGTTCAATGAGAGAAAGTTGAATTTTATAAAGCAGAATGATCTATATACTTACATGGATATAAACTCAGCTTTCCGTTCAACATGCAGGACACTTTTCGGGAGAGAGATAGGAGACATTGAGGAGTACGCTGACTACCTGAGAGAGCCTCTTATCGGAAAATTCGTCCAATCTCACTTCTCAAAGAAAAGGGTCTTCCTAACATCTACCGAATACTGCGAAAATGCAAGGTTTTTTGATCACAGCAAGGAACGGGAATTAGCACAGGGGGTCTCAAAGCCCCTCAATATAAATGATATCAAGGATATAGACTCTCTCTTCTCTGCTGCAAAGGAAAGGATCATCTATGGGGGGGATAAGATAACTGGTAAGTCAATGTTTGTCCAGGAGTCAGATAACGTTATAGATAGCATGCACGTCCTAAACTCATCCGTCATAGATTCCTGTAAATATATCGCATATTCCT
>CAZYPB010000047.1:8426-10290 GCA_964649265.1 Microcaldota archaeon | reverse complement strand
GGCGCTACACTTACAGTGAGGTTCTGAACAAACTTAAGAAAAATGGGTCAGAATTAGAATGGGGAGACGATTTCTCAAAAGAGGATGAGAAAAAGATGCCCAGCATCATCGATGAGGAAATGTTTATAATAACAGAATGGCCAACTGACATTCGCGCATTTTATTCAATGCCCTCAAAGGAAGACCCAAAGATATGCAATGCATACGATCTAATGTATGATGGGATGGAGATAGCTTCAGGTGCACAGCGTATTCATATACCCGAACTCCTTATAAAACAACTAAAGAAAAGAGAGCTGAACCCAGATAACTTTGAGTTCTACATTCGTGCATTTAGGATGGGGGCTCCTCCGCATGCTGGTTGGAGCATAGGACTTGAGAGAATAACTATGATGGTTTGTGGTGTCCACAATATCCGGGAATGTTCTCTTTTCCCAAGAGACAGAACCCGTCTGACTCCGTAGGTGTTAAGTTGTTGCTCTTTGGCGCAATACAGGATCTGAACAGGATTGGAGAACTCCTTGATTTATGGTCAGATTCTGGTGCTGATGGAGTTGCGTTTACTGTTCCATTTGATATGCTCGATGAGCGCTTTTTTGATAACACAAAAACTGCAAGAAACCGAGGTCTTAGAGTACTTGTTCACCCAATGGGGTTCGGTTACAACACCAAAAGCATGTATACTCCCAGCGATCCATCAACGCATGGGTATATGCTTGAGAAAATAGGGTTCACCATTGACAGAATCCGCTCACATGATCTTGAACCACTCGTAATCCTCCATCCCCCAAGACTTTCGGCACCTGATGTTATGGTTGCAGGAGAAAAGATGCTCGATGAGGAAAAAGCATTCAAGAGTTCAATCCCATTCCTGGATAAACTTTCCAGAATGGGTTCACAATCTTCGATTTCAATTGCAATTGAATGCATGCACGATCCGAACGCAAACCCCGGTCATGCACTTCTAGGTTATACTGTTGAACAACTTGAGGAGATTTGCAATGAAAGGGATTTCGGGATATGTGTTGATACTGGCCATGCAAAGCTCTCAAGAACATCCGTTTCAGACTATCTAAACTCTTCGTTGAACATACTTACAATTCATCTGCAGGGAAATGACGGAAGCTATGATCAGCACGAACTTCCAACAATGAAAAATGTGGGGGATGTGCGGGGAGTTCTCAAGTTACTTTCGCTAAACATTCCCATAACAGTTGAGGCAAATTCCTACAAATTACTGGAAGAAGCAGAGAAATCAAGGGAAACCACAATTGAGAAATTATCCTCGACATTTGAATACATAAGAAAGAGGACTCTTCCTCCAGGATAACCATTGTATTTATTATCCTGTTTTTTCATATCTCAGTAACATGCCTCAGTAGCTCAGCCCGGCAGAGCGACTGTTTCGTAAACAGTAGGCCGGGGGTTCAAATCCGCTTGCGCACAGTACAATCGTCTGTGCACTTGTGGTGCACATCCCTCCTGAGGCTCATGGTTTTTTATACTTAATTAATGTAAACAAGGACATGAACAAATGCCTGAAAAAAATTCTTTATGGATTCGCAATATGGCTGATTCCTTTTTTCGCCAGCTTTTCCTTCGTAGATCAAGAAGGAAACTTCCTAATTGAGGAGATGTTTTTCAAGACAATAATGATAATTATCGGTGCACTTGCTGGTGTCTTTTTTGCAGTGAAATACTTCAAAGAGGTTAAAACAGATCATGTTAAAGAGGGCATACTCCTTGGTGTTGTCTGGTTTGTAATAAACATAGCACTTGATCTATTGATGGTATTCGGAGGATTCTTTGATATGACTGTTGCCGATTATTTCAAATTTATTGGATTAAGGTACCTTAGCATACC
>CAZYPB010000047.1:5277-8416 GCA_964649265.1 Microcaldota archaeon | reverse complement strand
AACGGAAGTGAGTACATGGCTGACCCAACAAAGATTGTAGTTGATGACTGGATCTCAACAGGAGACAGATCGGGCATAGCGCTCAAGATATATGAGAATGGGACAGTTGTTGTTGAGCACAAGATAAAACCTCCTGGTGCAGATAAATACCAACTTGCTGGACAGAAACTTGTTCTTCCATGGGAGGTCGTTGAAAGGCTCAGGCAGAACTACAAGAAATACAAGGCAATAAGGGATGCTCAGAAATAGTTAAAACGGAAGGTGCCATTTTCTCCTTTTTTCTACTTTGCCTATTTCGTTCTCCTCTCTGGAAACTGCTTTTTTTATGCGCTCATTTATGCTCCAGTTTCTGAATCTTTTCTTCTTATGCCCTTTTCTGGCAGCTTCCTGATGACCTTTCTTATCTCTGTGCCAGCCCTTTCCTTTTCCCATTTTCGCTCAAAAATTTCTTATCTGGGAAAGCTTATAAGCTCTTTTGGTTATGTTAATATAATGACAAGGGGGGAACACAAGAAAGACGCTGACATATATCCGATAGTAACCAGACCCAAGTTCAAAGCAATCTATATCCACAAATACTGGATAGTTCTCCTCGTTGTGCTTATTGCGCTCTCTCTTCCATTGATAGTTGCTTCAGGGGCTGTTGAAGTACCTTCGGAGATAGTGCTGGTTGCAATAGGTGCATGTTTTCTCTTCTTTTTACTAAGTGTTTTCCACACAAAACTCTATCAGATGGTAACAATCTATGAGATAAACATAAATGCAGTTGTAAAGCGTTATGGAATAATACGCAAAAGAACCCTGAATGTTCCAATGGAGATGGTCACAGACACCTCAATAGAGAGGGACATACCTGACCACGTAATGGGAACAGCAACTCTTCTTGTTAACACTGCAGGAACAAACGAATATGCAATACAACTAAAATACATATCATTGAGTTACGCTCGCCACTTACATGACAAGATAGTTGAGTTGAAGAGGAAGGCCCGCTTTAACCAGTACGGCCAACAGGGAGGCTCAAACCAACCTGAACCAAAACCAGCGCCAAGAGCAGATGATAACATTTTTGAGCATCCAAAGTAATAACAATCTATAAATACTTCTTCTCCGTAATCCATTCGGTGACAGTTTGGCTGATTTGAGAAAGCTTAGAGGTATAGGTCCTAAGGCTCTCCAGCGTTTAGCAGAGATGGGCATATCCTCATTGGATGAGCTTGCCTCCAGATCTCCGGAAATAGATTACCAGGGGTGGGCTCTTTTCGGGAGAAAGGATGAATGGAAGAGACTTGTAATACAGGCCCGCTCCCTGCTTGTTCCAATTTACATAAAACCAGACATTGTCTCAATTGACAATGATAGGATAACTCTGGAATCAAAGGAACCCCTAGCACCAAAGATATTCATAACGAATATAATGGAATTGCCTGAATCAACCGTCTCTATTTCATTGTTTGACAACCACATACTTTCCCCTAAGAAGACAGGAAGCCCATCGAATGATAACTATTATGCAACAATGTTCAGGAACGCAGCGTTGAAAGTACCTGAAAGACTTAAGCTGATAAAACAAGGCTCAAGAAGCCTATCACTTGACTCAGAACAAGGGGTAGCAGAATACCAGAACGTACTTCTGATGCAGAAGGAGTTTGAAACCTACCTTAAGGAGCTAGTGGATAACAGATTGGAGCAGACAGTCGAGTATGGGAAGAAAATAAAGATAACTGACCTAATGGCATACCTAAACAGCATAGCCGGAAACCTTTATTTTGACAGTTTCCTTTCCTTGGTTCAACAGTATTCCCTTTCTGATTCCAGGATAGTCGCCAAGGACAGTGTTAAGATGATGACTGGCTACAACCTGGCACTGATGGGACAGCCGGGAACAGGGAAGACTTTTGCAACAGTTGACCTTGTGATGGGGAATGCAAATGAAAGCATACCTGCACACGGAATACCTGGCCTTAACAGATACTGCGGAGGCATAACTGTAGCTCAGTTCATAAGAATAGGTCAGGCATACCAGGGAAAGAAATTCAACTTCCTTATACCCGAATTCAATGACTGGTTTAAATATCCTGGAATGGTTGAGAACCTTAAGCAAGCACTTGAGAGAAAGATGCTCAAGTATGAAACAGTAAATGAAACAATAGGTCCATACAAGTTTGAATCTTTTTTCTCAGTTAATTACAATACCCATGTGCACGATGATGGTTATGAAGTCACAATAAGAGACCCTAATTTTAATGCAGTTGAGGATAGAATGACCTGCAGGCTTCACAAAATGTCAAAGAACAGGTTCCTTGAGATACTAGACAGTTTGGGTTCCCACCTCTTAGGAGAAACTATATTTGATCCAATAAGGGTAAGGGATCATCTTACTCTCACGTATGCAATACAGACAGGCCATCCGATGATTTCTGAACAATTCCAAAAAAAGGATGTATCACTTGAACCTGAAATCGTATCTGAAGTAACAAAAGCAGCGAAATCATTCGTAACTCAGCTCCAAGGGGATTCCGTAGCGTTCTCACCTCGTCTTGTAAAGAGAGCAATACAACTGTGCTGTTCAATGGCGCTTATGAAATATTTCCAAGCTGGGGAAAAGATAAAACCAGGAAAAGAGGAACTGAAATACGCACTCCAATTTTTCAATGAAGAGGCATCAGTAAGAATGGGGGGCAAGCCCAGCTAGGTTTTTAGAATTTCGTATATCTCTTTCCTGAAGAACACATTGTCCCTGTATAGTTCTTTTTTAACAACAGTCATTACTCCTGCATCATTTCCTGCCAGCCTATCGATCTCATTGTCCCCGATATAAAGCACTTCATCCTTACTTATCCCAAGGGTTTCCATTGCTTTCAGAATTGGTTCTCCACTTGGTTTTGGGTTCTTAACATCATCACCTGAAACCAGTACGGAAAAAAAATCGTAAATATCAAACATCCTCAATTTTCTTATCATGCTCGGCCTGTTGTCATTCGTTACAATTCCTAGTTTATGACGTTTTGAGAGTTTACTCAATGCTTCTTTGGCCCCAGTGTTCAGTTTAAGGTAGTCAAGATTAGCAGTCACCTCAGAGGTTCTCTTAACCATGCTCTCAAGCATCCTCTCATCTATCTCAGGAAGAAGAGAGCGG
>CAZYPB010000047.1:0-5267 GCA_964649265.1 Microcaldota archaeon | reverse complement strand
TATGTCGTGGTCACTCCCTCCTTTGTAGATGTGGCTCTCCCTCTCTTTTGTAAGCTCGAATCCATACTCTTCCAGCACCTGCCCAAAACATACTTTATTTGCTTCTCTTGAATCAAAGATAACCCCATCCATATCTAAGAGAACTGCTTTTATCATGCCATACACTAATTAGTTATTATTTAACTATTTTTTTCTTTTAACTGGAACAAGCATCCCACCTTTGACATAATAAGTACCAGAATCTCCTACTTCGCCTTTTTTAGCAGGCTCATATCTGACTCCCTCCCCATTCGGCCTTTCAACATATAGTAATCTCTCATTATCGTGAATCACATTCAAGGTTTCCCCCTCAACTCTAAAAGCATGTAGTGCATCCCACCTTCCCATTAGAAAATGACTAAGCTCTCTACTTCTTTCTCCATCTATTCTCTCTGCTCTTTCTCTAACTGTCCCTTCATTTATGGGCTCGAATATTCTCATGCAGCGAACTAGGTTATGCCCAACATTGAGTTTAGTTGGTTTTATCAGAAGAGTTGGTTTTCCCGGCTGTTTTTTCATTTTCACAACATACCGCCTCTCACCAAAAAGCAAATTCAGGTATACCCAACCCCTGTGCAAGTGCCTCTGTATCTGCTCTGGCTTTAAGAACTCTCCCATCTTCTGTTTTGTATGTCACTCCCTCTCCTTTAGGTTCAATATCAGACATCTTAACCGAGAGTTTCCAATTACCAGCACTCACCCCAACATCTATTTCATTTTCAGGAGTAGTTGCTCCAACAGTCACTTTCTCAATTGATTTCCACAGGATCTGTGTTTCCTGTTCTTCTGAAATAGGTTTTGCAATCCCATTTTCTATTGTGTAGAGTTCTCCTGAAATTCCCGGTTTCGCGGGTGCGAAGTAGTGTCCCTGTTCATCTTCCTTAAGAACGTAGACTGTCTTTTTTCTTCCATTTGAAGAGATTCTTAGAGTGTTCTCTCCAGATAATGTGTATCTCTCTACGCTATCAGTTACGTCCTTCTTATGCCTGGCAACCTTTCCTCCATCTCCAATTGGCCTATAAACTTCCATCATTATCCTTTCGGCTTTAGGCCTGAATCTACCCATATCAATATGTGCAATTCTGTTCTTCACAGGCTGTATTTCCACCCCATTTAATCTCCTTTGCATAAATCACACCATCAATCAAAATGTCTTGTTTATGATGACCCTACTTCCTTTCTTGTAGACCATTGTGTTTCTAAGGCTGTCCCCTGTTCCTCCTGAAGCGATTTTATGTAACCTCCCAACAACCTGGCTGAAAGATGTTTCCTTACTTCTTTCCAGTCTCTTTATATCCAACATACCGAGTGCATTCTGGGCGATCTCCCCATCCTCGTTTCCGTGCTTAACTACATGCTTTGCAACAAGTTCTAGCATTTTTTCAGTTGCCAAGATCTCAGCAGTATGCGATGCTTTTTTTGCCATCTCCATTGAAAGAGAAAGCTCTTCAGCTACAGATACGTATTCGCCATTCCCAGAGCTCTTTCCAAGCAAGTATTCTGCAGCTTCAATGTTCTTTCTGCTAACCGCAATAGCAAGCAGAGTCTTTCCAAAGAAAGTTTGCTGGAGCGGGACTCCAACTTCCTCAACACTTTTTCTAAGCTGAGCAAGGTCTCCCTTTTCTGCTGCATTACTCGCATCCAGCAAGGCCGTTCTCTGTTTATCTCCATTCATCTGATCCCATCGGTCAACCATAACACCACTCACTACAGTCTATTCCTTTGCGAGTTCTTCCTATTCGCATGTCCGGCATTTCTGTCGGTTTTTTGTGGTCTAATGTCTTTTGCACTGGGGCCGTTCTTCTCAGCAATACTTGACATGGTGGTTTTTTGTGCATCAACAAGCATTGTAAGAATACTCCCTCTCTTTGACTTGTCTCCATTGCCTGTTTTTTGCATCCGTTCAGCTAGCTCAAGCATTTCTGCAACTGGCACAACCTTTGTTTTTATCAGCTCTGCAACAGACTCCTCACTGCACGCCCTTATCGCAGCTGCAGCAACCATTCTACCGGGTTCTCCAGTCCAATCCACTTGGACATGCTGATCTGTCATTATTTTAGTCATAAGTTCAACTTTTCCTCCTGCAGCTGCCTGCGTTGCACTCATAACTGCTAGTTTTGCAACCGATTTTGGGTCGCCCTCATGGGGTTCCCCCCATTTTGTTCCAACGTTTTCTTCCATATTGCATCCCTCCCTACCTTACTACCATTCTAGTTCTAACATCTGTCTTTCCGTGTGCAGCTGATGCAGTTATCACGTGCTGTTTTTTCCTTGGGATAACCTTATCCAGTGTGCCCACATGCATGCTAGACATACCATCCATTCTCGATTGCCTTTCATCTAATCCATTTTCTTTTTCTTCGACCACACAATCACCTCTATTTTTCAATCTAACTTCCATTATCACACAAGCGCTTTTCCCAAGAAGAAAAGCGCAAACTCAAATCAAGAAAAGCAGCAAAGAGTCCACTGCCCGAATCTTGAAAAAGATAATGGGTTCTTTGTTGCTCTTCATAATCTCACAGTTTTATCCTGCCTTTTCCGTTTCTTGGAAACACGTGCCTGTTTCCCGTATCCATTGGCCTGTTAATTCTTGTCATCTGCCTTACTTTGTCGCTTGGGTTAGCTCCAATTGCAGACATGTTATCCATTCTCCTATGTCTAGCTGTTTCCAATACCCTCAATGCTTCCCTTCCTTTTTCCACAGATCCATTGGAACCTACTTTAACAGCATGTTCTGCAACTGCTCTCAACACCTCTCCGGGTCTCTCCTGTTTGTTCTCTCCAGCTTTCCACCATCTGCTCATTGCTGCTTCCAGTGGAGTCTCGCCAGCTGAATTCGTTCTGCTCATATCGGGGCCCTTGGATATCAGTTGCCTTACTTCCGTAGGGTTCTCTAATTCAATTGCATTATGTAATGCATCTGCCACTTCTGCTCGGTTATTCGCCATACGACCACTCATTAGATTGGCAGATCCACTGCATCCCTTACCTCAGGATATATTTTTTCCAGTCTTCTCACTTCATCCCTTAATTTATTCTCGAAAGGGTTCCCCCTAATAGTAACCCCGTTGCCCTTATCTGCTCCAGTTTTCTTTTCCGGTTGTCTTACAGTTTTTTGCATTCCACAACACCTCCTTCGCATTTGATTTTTTTCTAACCGGCACCTTGCGCTTCAAACAAATACTCCGGTATATGGCATATCCTGCCCGTACTTTTTCCTATATGATTTCTCTGCTTCAGCATGAGGAACATGCTCAACCACTTTCGTTCCATTTCCAGTTATCCTGTTTCGATCTTCCCAGTCACCTGCCATTGCGGGCCTGTATGTTCCACCATCATTCACATAATGAACCTCCCCTGGTTTCTTCCCATTAACCTCAACATACTCTCCCCCCTGCATTCTGACAGTTACACTTACTTTATTTCCAGCAGTTGTTGTTCCGCTTATTGTCACTTCATCCATCGCTCCTGCCATCATCCCGGGTATCATCCTTACGCTACCCTTCACAATGTCCTTTCCCTCCCCTGTGTTTCTGTATGTTGTTACAGAGGTCCTTATTGTCTCTGGCTTCATTTTTTTCTGTTCAGCAATCTCCATTATGGACGAAGGCATTCCAGCCATACCATATTTCCTTGCTAATCTATCCCATGGACGAACGCTATTTCCCCCATTTTTTTTATGGGCAGTCTTTTCAGCCATTCCAACTACAACCACAATCATCACCTTTTTTATCAACTAAGCTAACCATATTACAAACCGAAGCACGCAGTCAAGTAAAAAATAAAATCTCAACTACGTGCGACTAAAGATGAAAAGCAAAATAAGGAGCAGCTTAGAGTCTACTGAAATATACGCGAACCGCGCTTCATTCCAAACAGACTCGTTTTCCATCTTTTTCACTCTCAGGGTTTTAACACAAGGAACGCTTCCAGGTTCAGTTCTTTAACCTAGTCGCGTTTAGTTAAAAAGGAAAAGCAAACTAATCTTTAGGGCTTTCGAAGAAGATACATTGAAAGTATTGCTTTCCTTAGTCATTGTGCTGTATTTAGTTAACAACTTATATTTAAAGTTTTCTTTTTTTGTGTTCATTTACCTCGAAACCTCATTACGCCGCCATTCTAACTAAATATCTCCATCTGTTTTTCTTAAACTCCGTTGCTTTAACTTTATCCATGCTCGGCATGAATGGATCATGTTTATATCTGTAAGCTCTTCCCCTTGCTGCTTCCTTCTCAGTTGCAACAACAAACTGTCCCCCTGCTCTTTTTCCGTAGAGTGTTTCTCTGCTTGCTAAAGGAACAAAGGCTGGACTACTCATTCTATCTAGCCCAAACGTACTCTCATGTTTTCTAAAGAAAACCTGCCCCGAGTTCTGAGTACGCATATCCTCTTCATGTGCTTTCCTAAACGCAGTTCCAGGATTCTTTTTCCGTTCTCTCACATAAACTTCCATAACCACACCTCTTAAAACATCAAACACCATGTGCAACTGGGTCGAACCCGCCATTTCTTTTTGCAACAGGCTTGGGTTTTTTTAAAAGTGCAAGATCCATGTTTGTTCCATCAGCATTGAATCTACCAACAGGCATTCCCCCATTTCCATTATCAGTCAGGGGAGGGAATCTTCCAAACCCAGTGCTCTTAGCCGGAGTAACTACATTAGCCAACACTCTATTATTTCCATGCACGTCAGCAACACCAGTTACTTCCTTTTTCCTTGCAACCACATTCATCATAACCACCAAATCTCCAATTTTTTAGCATACGCTCTCAGACTTTTTGAAAACACAAAAGATCTCAGTCTAGGGGTTCTAAAAACACGGCGCGCGCTCAAGGATAAAAAATAAATTCCCCGTCGCGCTACCTAATAATACCTACAATAATAGATGAAACTACAGCCACGGAACTGTTGCGAAGTCTGTTCTGTTCCATACTAAAGTTCATGTTTTCTATTTTATGCTAGTCTCTATTTATATATTTTTTGTTTTTTGTAAAAACAGAATAGAAGAATTAGCCACAAAATGTTCTGAGAGAGTTGTACTTCCCGACAACTGCCTTAGCAGTTTTTTTATCAACTGGATTTATGGCCCCGCCTTCAAAAATCCCCAAAACACTTACTGCCTTCCCTTTGTTCATCTGAACTGCATATGTGTCGTCGCCTTGCGTAACCTTCAGTACCTGCGTCATTAAAGCTCTCCCGTTCAGTGTTCTGTTCCAACCTTTC
>CAZYPB010000046.1:0-10314 GCA_964649265.1 Microcaldota archaeon | reverse complement strand
AGAAGAAGAATCAAGGTAATGCTTTGTGCAGAGGACTCCAGGCGACATCCTGCATACCTCTGGGTTTCTCACATTGAATATCTGGAATGAAATGAGTATCATGAAAGAGATAAGAACTATGAGGATTGCCCATCCATAGGTCATAAGGTACTCCATAGCCGCCTGTCCTTTAGCCAATCTCATCAAGAAATCACCTGCAAAAATAAAATAGAAAAGAAAAAAGAAAAAGGGTTATATTTAACCTGCTCGCGCATAGATGTTTCCGCTAATCCTTCTTATGTTAGCTGCTCCTTCATCCTTGAAGTAGTATATCAGGTTAACTTTTCCACTGAATGCTTCACCCTGATCGAAGGACAACACAGCGCTGTTCTCATCGGTTGGCTGAACAGTGAATGTGTGCGCCTCTCCTATCTGCATTGAGGCACCTGTTCCACCACACCTTGCTACAGTGCACGCGGCGTACTCATTCGGGTTCTTGGTTACACTGAAGTTTGTAACGTTAATAGTCTTCTGGAGACCATTTACCAGTGTAATACTCACATTATCTCCGGTTGAAGATAGATATGACTTTGTGCAGCTCATTCCTGCAGGCATAGTACATACCTCTGGCGGGTTCAAGTTAAAGATACCCAGATATAACAAAGCGGCAAGCACAATGACTATGACTAGGATTGCCCATCCATAGGTCATAAGGTACTCCATAGCCGCCTGTCCTCTCCTAAACTTCATTAAGACCACCTCGTCTTAAATAACATATGCATATACTTTTTTTCCCGTGTTTTTAAACCTTTCTCTGAGAACAACACATGTTCCCATAGTCACATCACTTTTATTTTTCCTGTTTAAATACCTTTCTGTATAATTTCGTCGAACCTTGCCTATGCTGAATGTTTTTAAACAATATCGCACCATCTTTAAACGGGGTGTGAAGATGAACAAGCTTATGGAAAAACTATCGAATGCATTCGGGCCCACAGGGTTTGAAAGTGATGTCTCTAAACTGATGAAAGGTGAACTAAGCAAATATTCCAAAAACGTTCAAGTGGACAGAATGGGCAATGTAATTGCTCGAACCGGAAACAGTAACTCGCGCCATGTGATGCTGGGTGCCCACATGGATGAGATAGGCATGATGGTGAAAACAATAACTGATAAAGGATTCGTCCGTTTCATAAAAGTAGGGGGAATAGACGATAGGGTGCTCCCAAATCAACACGTGCTCATACAGACCGAAAAAGGAAATAAGATACCGGGAGTTATAGGAACAAAACCCCCCCACCTGCTCAAAGAAGAGGATCTGAAAAAGCCGATAGAATACAAACGCATGTTCATTGACATAGGTGCATCAAGCAGAAAGGAAGCAGAGAAGATGGGGGTGAGAATCGGAAGCCCCATATGCTTTAAGGCAGATTTCACGTATCTTCCAAATGGATTGTTTACCGGGAAGGCACTTGATGATAGGATAGGTTGCTATGTACTTCTTGAGGTCGCGCGAAGAGTGAAAGGGAATTACCTCTTTGTTGGAACAGTGCAAGAGGAAGTCTCTACATTTGGAAAGGGCGCAACAATCTCTGCATTCAAATATAATCCATCCCATTTCATAGCACTTGACACTACAATTGCAATCGACCACCCAGAATGCACTGAGGATGAATCTCCAATAAAACTGAATAAAGGCCCGTGCATTGTCCTCATAGAATGGGGGGGGAGAGGCAATATCTCAGATAAGAAGATGGTCGATCTCCTAATAAAAACAGCAAAGAAAAAGAAGATCCCGTACCAGCTTGAGGCAATTGAGGGCGGGGCAACAGATGCTGCGCATGTGCATAATGTCCGTGAGGGAATACCTTCTGTTGCAGTGTGCGTTCCAACAAGATACATCCACAGCGGGGTGGGCGTTGCGAGTGCAAAGGATGTGAAGAACACAATTGAATTGCTCGTAGCAGCACTGAAATCGTTCTGATAACAAACTATATAAAAGCCAGAAGCCATTGTTTATAATCAAAACTATATGTTGGTGGTTTTATGCCTAAGAAAAAGAAAACCGGAAGGAGAAAGAGAACAACAAAAAAGAAAGCAGCGCCAGTAACCAAGATTCCTTCCGAAGATACCTTTGAGGAGTCACCTGAACCAACCGCGGCTCCAATAATACAGGAACCTTCTATGTCGCAGGACCCAGTATCTGATACCATGATCCAGGAGGATTCGCTCATGGAGTCAATGAAGGCACAGGAAGTTATGGCTGAATCAAGTGAGGAGATGCCAGTAGAGCAGAAGGCATTCATCCTGGATAACAGGGAGAAGATGATAACAACATTCACTGCAGGAGGAGTTGTGCTTTCCTTTGGTCTAAGCTTAGGAAGTGCACTCATAGTTCCCCTATGGCCTGCAGGAAGCGGGCTTCTGGCGACGCTGGGGGTAATCTCTGGTTTCGGCGCATTCATGGCAAGGGAATCATTGTAGTCATTCTCATGGAAGACAAAGCGCTCAGTTTGATTAGGAAGTATGGCCCATATTATGCCGAGTACAGGCAGGAGAGTGTTAACTCTACCTCAATAAATCTTAAGGACAAGGAGAGGACAGTCTCAATTGGAAAAAGCACGGGGGTAAGTGTAAGGATGATTGTGAATGGTTCATGGGGGATGGCAAGTTCAGATAAGGTATCCGAGATTGAAAACATTTTCAGGAGAGCCTTCAGACTCGCAAGTATATCCAAAGGAAAATCAAAAATCTATCCAAGCAACCTACGAAATGCAGATGTAAAACAGAAAGTAAAAATAAACCCAATTGACGTAAGTATCGAACAGAAGGTATCTGATTCCGAGGATATAAAGAAATTGCTTTCAGGAAAGAACATAAAAAACCGCTCAGTGCGTTATATGGATTCGGTTTCATCAGAACTGTTTGTTAATTCTGAAGGCACGGCCATAAGACAATCAACCTCTCTGGTTTACCTTTCATTCAGCTCTTTTGCTGCAGAAAACGGAGTAATGGAGCAGGCCTCAGGCAGAGTGGGAAGAACCGGAGGTTATGAGACAGTGAAAAGTGCTTTCAAAAGAGCTGAGCAATGTCCTGCGAAAGCATTGGCACTGCTTTCAGCAAAAACTCCCCCGCCTGGAAAATATCCTGTTGTTGTGGATGGAAGGATGACTGGCTTGCTATGTCATGAGGCATTGGGCCACGCATGTGAGGCAGATGGAGTTATTGCAGGAAGTTCAATTTTGGAATCCAAGATTGGAAAGAATATTGCATCGCCACTTGTAACAATATATGATGACCCAGCAATACCCAGTTATTTTGGATCCTATTCCTATGATGATGAAGGAATAAAAGCTGAGAGAACAGAACTGGTTTCAAAAGGAAAACTTGTTTCATACCTCCACTCAAGGGAAACGGCGGAAGCATTGAAATCTAAACCAACAGGAAATGCGCGCACTCAATCGTATTCGTTTCCTCCCATTGTAAGGATGAGCAACACATGCATGGGTAAAGGAAAGGCAAAAAAATCCGAGCTTTTTGAAGGCATAAAGAAAGGCATATATGCATTGGGGATGAGTGGAGGATGTGTCGATACAACAACTGGCTATTTTGTTTTCTCTGCAGAGGAAGGATACCTGATTGAGAATGGAAGAAAAAAGGAACTTCTCAGAGATGTACTCCTAAGCGGAAATGTTCTTGATTCATTATGTAATGTCGATATGGCGGCAGACGATTTCTCTCAGAGTCCGGGGATGTGTGGAAAGATGGGACAGGGAGTACCAGTTAGTGATGGGGGTCCACACATAAGGATAAATGGTCTGATGGTGGGGGGAAAGGCAAAATAGGTTCTCAACTTCCAACACTAAAATTTATATTCATACCCACTGAAACGTTATTCATGATAAAAACAATCGCTGATAAGATCTGCGAGTTTTTGGAATCTTCGAAAAACAATTCTGCAAATACAATGCAGATTGCGAAGGCAATTGATGATGATCACCGACACGTTGAGGAAATTGCAAAGATACTGCGGACAAGAAATGTTATCGAGCTTACATATCCTGTCGATGTCATGGCAAAACCATTGGTTAGATTAAAGAAGAAGCTCTCTCCAAAGAAAAAGACCAGTTACAAGGGAAAGGAGATGGCAGGTTACTCATTATCCTCTTGGATATCTGATGCAAATGTGTCAATATTAGATGTAACTGATCAGAGTAGGCCGATATATGATCTAAAGATCCCATCAATAGGAACATATACAAAGCCTGTTCTCGAACACATAAGGGATGTCCTCGCAAGAAATGTTCCCATAAAAGCAGCAGAGATAACTGATGTTAGAAAGGCAAAGAATGTAAGAGAGCATCTTCACAGTGCAGCAGTTTTCCAACTTAAAGCAACATTCCCCTCTCTTAAAGAAGATGATGTAAACACCCTGGCAGGACTTCTCATATACGGGATGTACGGTCTCGGAGTTATTGAATTTCTTATGGTTGATAACAACCTTGAGGAGATAGCAGTTAATGGTTCGGCTGTTCCTCTATCAGTCTACCACAAGAAATTAGGCTGGTTGAAAACAAACATATGGTTGGACGGAGAAGAGGAAATCTATAATTTTGCAGCACAGATAGGACGAAAATCAGGCAGAGACATAACTGTGCTCACACCAATACTTGATTCTTACTTGGAAACGGGCGACAGGGTAAATGCAACGCTTTTCCCAATCTCAACAGGAGGGAATACAATAACCATAAGGAGATTTGCAAGGGATCCATGGACAATTGTTGACTTCATAAACCCAGAGATAAATACGATGTCAATTGATATGGCTGCGTTTGTGTGGCTCTGCATGCAATACGAGATGAACGTTCTTGTTGTGGGCGGCACGGCAAGTGGAAAGACGAGTACATTGAACACAATGTGTGCACTTGTTCCTCCAGCAAATAGGATAATAACAATTGAAGACACGCGCGAGCTTTCAATACCCAAATACCTTACATGGAACTGGGTTCCGTTGGTAACAAGAAATGCAAACCCGGAGGGACACGGCGAGGTTAGTATGCTTGACCTTATGGTCTCATCACTCCGCATGAGGCCGGACAGAATGATTGTGGGGGAAGTAAGGAAGAAGAGAGAGGCAGAGGTAATGTTCGAAGCAATGCACACCGGACATGCGGTCTATTCCACATTCCATGCTGACACAGCATCGCAGGTTCTTAGAAGACTTACGAACCCACCGTTCGACTTGCCGAATACAGAGTTGCAATCACTTCATCTGTTAGTAGTCCAATACAGGGATAGGAGACTGGGAATAAGGCGTACATATGAGATAAGTGAAGTGATAAGCTCATCAGTTGAGATGCTTTCATTAAACCCCATATACCGATGGAGACCAAGGCAGGATACATTCCAAAAACAGAACGAGAGCATGCGCATAATAGAAGAACTGAACACACACACTGGAATGTCAATAGATGAGATAAACAAAGACCTAAAGGAAAAGAAAACAGTTCTGGAATGGATGTTCAAGCAAAAGCTTCGTTCAGTTAATCAGGTTGGGGATGTGATGTCAATGTATTACAAGGATTCCGATTCAGTTCTCAAAATGGCAAAGACAGGGAAGAAGCCGGCCCTCTGAGGTGTCGATATTCGAATAGTGTTATTCATAATCCCATGGTCTCTTTCAAAGAGGATAGCCCGTGTTTTCTTAGGTTTAGGGAACGCACTGGCAGCTCCTTTTGGAATGGGTTATTACTTGAGGGCCCTTGAGAGCGATGTTGAGGAGGGAGAGTACTTCATAATATCCGCAATGAATGCTTTCCTGTGGTCTCTTCTTATACTGTTTTTGGTTAAGCTGAAAGACCCATATATTCAGTTCAACATGGCAATGTACCCGTCACTTGCCACATTCTTTCTTTTCATTATACTGTTTACAATCTATCCGAGAATACTGGTAAGGAAATATGTCGAGAAACTGGAACGTGATCTTGTTTATGCACTAAAGGACATGCTCATTCAGATAACATCCGGAGTCTCTCTTTTTGAGGCATTGAAAAATATATCTGTTTCAGAGCATGGTTATGTATCTCAAGAATTCAGAGAAGTTGTACAGGACATAAACGCAGGTGAAGCACAGGATGTAGCACTTGAAAAACTAGCTACAAAAACAGAATCTGAATTCATGAAAAAGGCCATATGGCAGATAGTTATAGCACTTAGATCTGGCTCAAGCCTTCAAGGAACAGTTAAGGATCTCGTTGATAATATGCGACAATATGAGAAATCAAATGTTAAGTCATACACACAGGAGATGAACTTGTGGGTACTGCTCTACCTGATAGTTGCAATAGCCATCCCAAGCCTCGGGGCGACACTTATAACTATTCTGTCCTCTTTCAGCAGCACGAGTGTAAGGGAACCGGCATTCATATTGGTCCTGGTAGGTTGTTTCCTTGCAGAGTATGCGATTATAAAATACGTAAAGATAAGACGTCCGCTTGTTTATATGTGATAATATGGTTCTTCTGCAAATTGGTGAATTGGCTCCGAAGGGTATCAAGAGATACATAACCAGGATGCTTACTTTTGCAGGTATGCGGATGGATTCCAGGGAGTGGATAGGTCTTGTTACATTAACTGCAGTATGCTTTTCAATAATAGCGCATGTTTTATTCGGTGCTTTCTCTGAGTTTCCATCCTATTTCATAGACTTTGTTGCAGTTCTTGTATTTGTGCTCATTATATCAATGATGTATACATTACTGTATTTTCAAGTCGAGGACAGGAGAATATGGACTGAGAGAGTACTCCCCGATCTGTTGCAGCTTACAGCTTCAAATATAAAAGCAGGAATCACTCCCATGGTCGCACTAAGGATGGCTTCGAGACCCGAGTTCGGCCCACTTCATGACGAGATAATATACATAACAAACAAATCGCTTGGAAACGAATCATTTGTTGAGCAACTTGCGGAGATCTCAAATAGAATAAAGTCAAAGATATTGGGGAGAACAATACTTCTCTTTAGTTCCAGCATGCGCTCCGGAGGATCTATCTCAAGAGTTCTTGAGACAAGTGCTGAAGACATAAGAGAGAACCAGGAGCTGAGAAGGGAGCTCATAGCAGGAACAAACATGTATGTGGTTTTCATATTGTTTACGGTTATAATCGCAATGCCTGCTCTACTCACTGTCTCAATGAAATTTGTTGAGATGGTCTCAGACATTCAGGCATCGGAATCCTTCCTTTCAAGGCAGATAGGAGTTAGTATGAACATTCCGATTTCCTCCGATTTTCTGTTCATGGTCTCTGTTGGCACACTAATAGTTACATCCGTGTTTGCAAGCCTTATGATCGGTGTGATCCATCACGGTAAAGAACTAAACGGACTTAGGTATGCTCCACTTATAATTGCAAATTCACTCATATTCTTTTACTTAGCAAGTAACTATCTTGTTGGGTTCATTCTTGGTGGTCTGTAGAATTAGTTATTTAATTGCGTCAATAATTTCTTTCTCCAGTCCCGGGAACTTGTGCAGCCATTCAATCCTCTCTTTTCTCAACACATCTGTCATCTCCTTGTACTCATCTTCGGAATAGTAACTCCTCCAATCGAAGCGCTTCATATCTACTCCCGGTATATCAACGGCAACTTCATATCCCCAGTCCTTATCCTCTTTCCATTTCACGGCGCCCCGTGCTATTTCCCTTATAATGGCGCACGAGTCCTTTACATTTATCTTGTCTGCTTCTAGCATTCCATATTCCTTCACAATAAAATCTTCCTTATTAATTTTCCCCTCCTTTATCTCGCTCAGTTTTTTTTCTATTGATTTTGGATCCCTAATCTCTTCCCCTTCAAATACCAACATAGTTTTCACAAGCTTTAGTTTGTATTCGATTTTCTTTCCATTAAACTCCTGTATTATTCTCTCGCCCGCACGTGGATGTTCTATTCCTTTGGAGAACCTTTCTACGGATTCCTCTGCACTCTTTTCCGAAAGTTTTTTCTCAGATAGTTTTACTGTTCTCCCACCAAAACTTCCAGTGTTAAGAAGAAAACATTTCATGTTCGGGTTTGCTTTGCACATCTTATGGAATATATTGCCTTCCTCTGCATGCGGTCCAACTATAAATGGATTTGTTCCAACCTCTCTGACGGATTGTCCGGCCCGGACAGGGTCCGCAGCGGATGTGAGTACTGATTCTCCTAACATAAAGAAGGAAGCTGCCTGTATCTCACTTAACCTTGCAACAGGCGGAACAACAGTATCTCTTCTAGTTATAAAGAAAACAAGATCAACTGACTCCAGGTCAATGTTTTCATCAGCTTGTTTTACTCCGTTATCAACTAGCTCGTTTCTTATTACAATCCCTCTTCCATTTAGGCATTTCTTGCTTGGCGTAAATGGATGATCGTACCTGAAGAAATCAGCTTCTCTTGTTACTGGATCAACGAAAACGTTTTCAAGAACGGCACTGTCACTAACTGCGCCCTGGTAAAGAAGAGGTTGTCCTTCTGGTTCAAGTCCCTCTGTCTTTATATATGCATTATCCTCTGTCCCATATGCCTTAGCATCCTTATCGAGAACAAAGAAATCATCCTGCCTTATGATAACTCGTTCCCCTCCGCTCTCAAGCCAGAAGTGATGGACTGAAAGACTGGTTTTACCAGTTCCACTCAACCCAAAGAAAAGAGTCCCAAGGCCTTTTATTTCCCCAGTATCCTTTCTCTTAACTCTTATTACTTTCCCGCCAGCATGTACTCCCAGACCACCCTTAACTCCATTGCTTTCCCTGTACTTCACTTTCTCTTTATACATTGCCATCCTAAGGTGGCCTTTCTTTATCTCACCAAAATAATCACTTCCGAGCACAAAGGTAACTCCTGCATCAGCATCAACAAGTATTCTCCTAAGGGGCTTTCCCGTTTCTCTTTGTGCCGAGCACCAGTCAGGTATGTACTTGGGTGCAACCTCTTCCCATTCTGGAATCTGAAACAGTATCTGATCGGGCGATCTCCCCTCTTCTGGTTTGAAAAGAAGTTTGTCCCACATATTAAGAAGCCGGGCATACGGTGTTGTAACAACTGTCCTGCACACTGTGGAATGTCTCTTGTGCGTTCCCATCTGCCTGTCTATGTATAGGAGTTCTACTTTTTCTTCCTCAAGATATTTTTTAACAGCGCTCACCATATCCCCAGCATACCTCTCTGGCTTACTGAAGAATACTCTTGTTTGCGCTGCACTTCTGGATGTAACTTTAGTTGTGTAAGCATGATTTTTGAATGATGTGAGGACGTCAGCCGTGTTCCTGGAAGAACACGTAGTCTGATCCAGAAGAGCCAAACCAGTTATCTTATCCATTCCAGTAGATAGCCTTCCCTCTGTTTTTGCGCGCTCCAGAATCCCTTTGGCTACCTCAGAAAAAAGAAATACCATGTTTATCCCCCATATTCTGGGAAGGGTTAAGCATGATATTCCAAAGAATAAATAGGTTTCGGATCGCAAACAACTTCTGAAATGTCTCTCAAGGGTTTTCAAAAAAAGAGATACCGAAAAGCTTTATAAATGAATAAGAAAAATGTTTAGTGGTGAACTCTTGAACAGACGTGGCCAGGCAGCTACCGAATATCTCATTATACTTGCGGTAGTTGTCATAATCGCACTCATCGTTGTTGGAGTACTCGGTGGATTTCAGGGACTGTCTGGTGGGATAACAAGACAGCAGAGTGAAGCATACTGGAGTAGCATAGCCGAGGTTGGAATACTCCCCAATTACAAGATCTCACCTGCTATAGCTGAAATAACAATAAAGAATAACAGGCCGTTCACAATAAGGGTTTCAAATGTGCTAATAGATGATTCAGGAATAATCTCTCCTCAAGGCATAACTGTTCCTCCGGGGCTCACTACAAACATAAACGTATCCGGTCATTCTTGTATAATAGGAGAGCAATATGCTTACAACATGAGAATAATATACGTTGACCCAAGTACAGGAAGACAATTCACATTCAGAGGTCAAAACCCACTTGTGGGAACCTGCGAGTAACTATTTTCTTATGAGTTCTATACTGCTGAATTCCCTATCTTTTATTTTTGCTTTAATCGGCACCTTAACAACACACTCTGGCACCCCATCTAAACCTATCTCAGTCTCAGTCTCCGCAACAACTCCCAACGAGATTACTGAAAGAGACTCCACGGACAAACGGATCTCGAAATGTCCTCCTTGTTCAGTTATAACAGAAACAGTGTTGGTCTGATTCAGTTTAACATAACCGCTTGTTCTTCCTCCAACACTTACTATGGTGCCATTGGAATCGTGAACATCCAC
>CAZYPB010000045.1:0-10570 GCA_964649265.1 Microcaldota archaeon | reverse complement strand
GAATCATATGGGGAGGTTTTGGACCCACAGGGACAATGTTCCTGACTACTTACTCTGCCGCATTTAACACATGTTCTCTGTAGAACCGTTTTCTTTCCGCAATTTGGGCATTTATTTAGAACATCGATCTTCCCACAAGATGGGCATTTAAGTCTTGCTACTTCACCAACGATTCCCTTCTCTCCTTTATCCTTTGTCCTTCTGTAAGCCTTAATTACGCTCCTGGTTTTCCCACCTGTTTCTCCTATTGGAAATAGAACATTTGGCGCAGGTTTCATAAGACGCTCCTTTGCTTTCTCAGGCCTGCCCATTCTCGCGCCAATATAGGTTGGAGCCTTCTCCATTATTTTTACCCCTGAAAGTCTCCGCACAATACCCAGTACCTCCTCATCCCCATTGTATTCGCTCTTGAATTTTTCTCTTGAGATCGAGCGCCCCTTGAGCAACCCCAGAGACCTAAGAAGTGCGTGTGCGGTCTCAGGTTCAATAAAAACATCCTTTCCCCTAACGCCGTGCGGAATACACAGTTCCTCAAGAATTCTCTTTGATGGAGAACTCTCCACCACATACTCCTTTAACTTAAACCAATCATAGTTCATCTTGCCCTTTGAGATCCACTCAACCAGATCCTTAAGTTGCGCCGTGGTTATATCGTGCCAAGGGTATGTGTATTTTGGATGAAGAGGTATGTTATGTTTTTCAGAGATCTTGAATGCATCCTCAGCTCTTAGCTTATCATGTTCAACCTCCTTTCCACCTGCATTCTTCAACTCAATATTCCACCATTCCTCACAGTAAGCTGACGGCATAAGTGGATGATTTGTTTTTCTGAAGTCTCCATAGGAAATAAGTATATCCCCAAGTGACAGTATCTCAACAACCTGTTCTGTTAACTCTCTTGCCTGCTCTGCTGTAGAGACTCTGATAACAGAACCATCTCTTAGTTTTACAACTGGCCCCTCAATCGAATCACATGGAGAAGCGACGCACCCTTTCCCTGGCCTCTCAACTCTCATCTGCGTTCCTATGGCTGGAAAGTCATCCAGTATATGCATTGCTGCAGGGTGTATTGCTTTCGCAGCAATTCCGGAAAGCCTACATCTTCCATACCTAAGTCTGAATCCTCCTTTTTCAGATGGATAGCAGAATATGGGCCTTCCTGCAACTATATCATCAAGGAATTTTGAATTTGGTTTTATGTCTCCTTTCCCCTCTTTCTTAGGGATCTTCACAAGATCCTCCAACCAATTCCAATTGAGCTTAATTCGTTTAGTGTATTTCATAACCTTACTAGCTTTCTGAGCAATCCCCTCTCCAACAACGAGCGCCATTCCCCCCCTTACCCTGTTTGTTTCAATTCCTGGTACGTCCTTGTAAACAGATACCTCAAATTCCTCAGTGGGATCTCCATCTATGCAAACAGGGCAGTTCTTTATTATGTGTCTTATCTCATTTTCAGTAGGTTTGTACTGCAACCTTGCGCCTCTTGCGTCATAGAGGTAAACCTCCTCAACATACCTCTCTATTGCAGTGTCAGTTGGTCTGTACTCAGAAACCCCTGCCTCCTTTCGCGCAACATCCGCAAGGCATACGCTTAGGGCAGCAACAGTACCACCTGCAGATCTTATTGGACCTGCAAAGTAAACTGATAGGTACTCTGTTCCATCTGGGTTGGTGTTTATTTTTATCCTTGCAATTCCTTCAGTTGGGGCGACCAGAACACCCTCAGTTAATATTGCAACACCTGTCCTAACTGCCTGATCTATTAGAGTCTCTCTGTCTCCTGTGCTATGTTTTCCATTAACTATACTTTTCACAATTTCGAATGCAACTAGCTCACGTTTGTTGTCCTTTGTTAGTTTTCTTATTTCCTCTGATATTCCTTTTGGCCCAACAATTCCCTCAACTCTTGCTGCAACATCCTCTGCTGGGATTATCTCAACATCAGAACTAGGATCGAAGTTCATCTCTCGCGCTTTCTTTGCAATTGAATATATTTCTTTGAATTTACTTTGCATGTGTTTGAAATACTCCATCATTTCACCGCGTCTCAGTTTCAAAGCTCACACTCTTAGTTTTCCCATTCCTCATCCCATATATGGGCATCAGGCAAGGGCTCGGAACATGCCCTTGTTTTATCTGGAAATCCGTTCTAGCTTGCCATGTACCTGAGTTAATAATACTGACTCCCCTGTAAAGCATATACCCATTCTTATGAACATGCCCCATGTGAACAAGATCAGGCGGCTCAGTTATAACCATGTAATCTTTTTTCTCAGGAACAATTGGGTTCTCCCCATATATTGGGCTCAGGTTCCTTCTTTTAAGAAGTTCAAGCATCGGCACTTCCGGGGTTTGGTAACTACATCCTGGAATTGCAGCAATTATCGAATCCAAAGAAGTACCGTGGTACATAAGTGTTTTAAGTCCCTCAACTTGGATTGTTGTGGGGCTTCCCACAAGATGTACGTTGTCCCTTCCCTTTAATTGCTCAGAAAGCTCATCAGGTAACCTTGGTTGGGGCTCTGCTCTTCTTATTGCGTCGTGATTCCCGGGACCTACAACTATCTCTATATAGTCTGGTATCTGATTAAGGAACTCCGCAAAAACAGAGTACTGTTCATACACATCCTTTATTGTAAGTTCCCTGTCCTGGTCCGGGTATATCCCTATTCCATCAACCAGGTCCCCGGCAACAAAAAGATACTTTATCTTTCCTGCAAGCTCTCTCTGAGTCCGGTCATCTCCCCCGCCATTTATCCAATTAATCATACTTCTGAAATTCTTCTCCATGAAATGCCTGCTTCCAACATGAATATCTGATAAGCATGCAATACACAGATCCTCCTCAGAAAGCTTCTGTTCTTTAACAGGTAGATCTGGCCATATTATATCCTCAGCTATGAAGAAAGGATCAGATATCTTTCCATCAACGGCAACTATCTCATCAAGAAGAAGTGAGTTTGCCTTCTCAAAACACGATCTGCCCGGTTCATTTTTGCTCTCAAGAGCAAGTACCTTTGCAATGCCGTGCTCATCCTCAAGTTCAATGAAGAAATGTCCTTTCTTTGTTTTTCTTTTTGAGGTAACTATCCCGATTATTCTTACTCTGCTTCCATTCCCATAACCCTCCATTGCTTTTGTGCTTATTATCCCGTTTTTGTGAACCCGTGCTTTTAGCATCTTTTCAGTTTCCTTGAAACGGTCTCTGAAATAATCAACAAAATCACCAACACTTCCAGTGCATTTCGATTTTCCACTTATATCGCTTTCCTTGTTTATTAGAATCTGAGATGAATACTCCTTTGCAGCTGGTTTGAACTCAGGGCTTCTCTTTATCTCAACAGGTACTGGTATCTTCTTTTCCTCTTCCTTCCTGAGTACATTCTCAACAACATCTGGAGTTATTACAAAATCAGAGCCAGAGAGTATCTCTTTTGCAACAAGATCAAGATCATCTCTATCCTTAAGAACCTTGGTTGCATCAGGGGTTATAAGCATATCGGAATCATTTATCTTTTTCATGAATTCCTTGAATTCCATGATACCCCCTCATGGAATTATTTCTCTCTTATTGTCTCAAGAGCAGATAATATCGTCCATATTTGGGTTCTTGCGTGAATGGGCATGTTAATATCTTCACCAACTTCGCTTAGTGCATATATTGCAGAACTCGACTTTACAACAGGATCTTCATTAGTTGAAAGTTTGTCTTTTGCTTCCTTAACAGTTTTCCGTATGTTCTTCGGTATGGATGTGTCCTCAACTAGATTATCCATAAGAGTGATTATCTGCTTTATCTGTGCTGCGTGATCCATTCAAACACCTCCTGTAAAATAAAATTCAATACGGGCCCGACGGGATTCTCGCTTGGGTCCAACTTGTTGGCCCTGTTTTCGAACCCGCAACCTACAGCTTTCTTCAATGATTATTATCATAATCCGGTTAGAAGGCTGCCGCGCTATCCAGGTTGCGCCACGGGCCCTTCTCAGATAATTAGTTTACAAGTTTTATTAACTTAATGTTCGGAAGGGACGGATAGTATTTAATTATTTTTTAAGCTATTCAATTCACTGTGTGAATCGTATGCATAAGATAGAGATCGGTGGGAAAAGGGTGAACCAACGGCCCTCCCAAGCCAAAAAACCCAATCTCTCTTTCAACTGTGAAGGCCGAATCCCTTCTTTTCTGTAATACAAGTACTGAAACAGCGTTTGTCGTTCCAATACCAAAAAGATTTAGGGGAAAAAGCTATGTGCTGGAAGCAATAACTGATGAAGAGAGACAAGATTCCAATTAAAAGCTAAGGATGGAAACCCAATAGAACGCTACATGATTGTGTTGTTAAAGTTGAGAAGTTCAATGAAAGGACGTGCTGGTATAGTGTAGCTAAATGATCAGTAAACTACATCTTCAAGTCGTTTCTTTTCTATCGCAGTCTTTATCTCTCTTGCAATCCTTCTTCCAGTGCTCATCTCCTCTGTAAATGTAAATGGAGAATACTGTGATCCAGTTGGATAAAGGTTGGTACCTGCAACTATCCTTGCACTTATCTCGAAAACCTTGAACTTAAGATCCCTGTCACATATCGTTTCAATACAGAAAGGTCCAGGTATCCCGCCGAAAAGATCGTATGCAGCATTGACTGCTTTCTCTCCCATATCCATAACTTTGGGGAGAAGCGATTCCCTCATAACAAGTGGCTCGTTTCCAGCTACAACATATGTCGGATCTTCAGTCATCCCGATTCCCATTGCTCTGTAAATCTCATCCACATCGGTCTCTATCCTTCTGTCAACACTCATCAGCTCTATGCTTCCTTTTCCCGCTTGGTAGTTTTCTGAGTTTAATGGAGTGTAGAAATAATGCGGGTAGAATCTGACGCCTATTAGAAATTCCTGAATCATGCAGTTCTTCAGTTCATCCTCTGTGATGTATCCTTTCTCAATCGAGTTCTGCGTTTTTCTTTCAAACTCCTCCTGATTTCTTACAATCAGATATCCTCTGCCCCCCTTTGCTCCCGGGAACTTAACCATGCATGGGCCGTCTATCTGCTGGCGTTTCTTTATCTTGGGGGTATCAAACCCTGCCTTCTTCATCCACTCAAACATCTTATCCCGTTCCCTTTCCCAGGCAAGGCATCTCCTGTTCCCAAAAACAGGCACAGGCAAGTCATCGAGTTTCTTACCAAGATACTCAACAAATGAACCATGGGGGATAAGTATTGCCTCCTCTTCAACAAGTTCCTCGGGCCTATCAACAATATCTGAAAACAGCTTTACTTCCATCATCTTATCTGGCGATGCATTTGGGAACGATCTGTAGAACTTCACCTTCCTATCAAGAACAACTCCCAAGGTCCCGAAACCCTCCTGCTTCGCCCCATGGAATATCTGAAGACTTGAATGCGAGCAGCATGTAGCTATTTTTGGTTTTTTATATTTTTTCAGTATTCTCATTATCTCTTCTTTTTCAATCATAGTATCACTCTAAGTAACACAATCTTCAAGCATATTTTTTTCTTTGGCTCTCCTAAGTTCAATTGCAATTCTCTTTCCAACACTCATGGATTTCCCATAGAGGTACTCAGTGTAAGGGGTAAACCTTGTCCCGGGAGAACCAGGAACTCTCATTGAAACATCGAAAATAACCGGGACCTCTCCATTCTCCTCAGGAACAACAGTTCCCTGCAGAGCAAATGGCCCTATTATGCCTGGGCTATACTCTTTTCTTGCAACCTCAACGAATCTCTCCCCAATATCAAATACTTTATCAAGAAGGCTTTCCCTTAGTGTGCAAGCAATATGTCCTACTTCAATTGTCTTCATGCCGATGTATTTCATTGCTTCGGTCTGCTCTTTTGCAGGCAACCTGAGTATCCCATCCAAGTTCGTCTGTCTCCTTGTATCAATCCCAAGTAACTCAAGTTCATCACTAATTGGTGAATAGAAATAGTTGAAATTGTACTGAGCCCCAAGGACATACTCTTCTATTACAGAATCCTTGAGTCCTTTTTCAGTAACCACTCCACTCCTGAGCATCTCCTCTGATTTCCTGTTGTACTCATCCTCATTTGATGCGAAAAAGAATGCCCTCTCATAGCTTCTCTTAGCCTCAGGAGCCTTAACAAGTGCAACCCTGTCTATCTCAGATGGAGTTTTGAATTTCCTAGGTATTCTTATCCCTGCGCTCTCAAGCAGATGGTACTGATTTTTCTTAGCATCTCTTTCCTCAGCCCTCAGCATATTCCTGCTCCCGAACAGGGGGACATTGAAATCATTTTCAATTGAATCATATCCCACATAAACAGCAAATGACCTGTTTGGAATGAAAACAGCGTTGCTTTTTTGAAGAGTCTCAACAGTCTCCTTTTTCGCCATGTCCTTGAACTTATTGAGCATGAGGATCTCATCTATGACTCCAACTTCTTCACCCTCTCTATCCCTCGCTTTGTAGTATTTCTCATAGGTTCTCTCCCTTCCTTTCTGGCAAAGGACCATGCTTTTCAGTCCCTCGCCTCTTGCTCCTTCTGAGATATCAAGTGCGGAATGGCTTCCGATAGTTGCAACACTAACCCTATCATAATCCTTAACAAGTCGTTGAATCTCTCCCCGTTCAATCATAAAAACACCCTCCCACAACGGGGGTTTGGTAAATAATGCCAGAGTCTGTTTATAATGCTTTTGTTTCTCCTGAGTTTCCCTCTGGTACCCCCTCATCCTTCTCCTCAGTTTTTTCATGTTTTTCTTCGACAACTGGGGTAGCAAGTATCTCCTGGTGACAGGTCTCTTTCCTTCCCTCAGCCCTTATCTGATCGCATCCATCGTGATCTCTCTGTGCAATACTTACATAATAGTAACACGTATCCCTGCGATACCAATCAGCAACCTTATCGCAGGAAGAAGAATTCCCAGTTTCTTCAGCAACATGGTAATAGCACGAATCCCTCAGAGAATTCTCCATCACACTCTTGCATATGGTTGAGTTCTCTCTGGTTACAGCTGTCTTGTAAAAGCACGAATCCTTCGAAGTCTGATCCCAGAACTCAGAGCAATCCCCTCCCTCTGATCCGCCTAATCCCATGCATCCAAACAAGGAGAAAGCAAGTGCAACAAAAATGAACCTCTTTTCCATATCCCTCTATTCCATATTAATAATTATAAACCTTTGATTCTCTAATACATACCTTATTCTGAGTTGTAAACATGAGAACTGTAATAGCAAAACCGAAGCAGAGAAAGAAAGAGAAATGGAATCCCCTCTCGATAATCAGAAAAAGAAAACCTGAACCAGAGACATTGTTGAAAAGGAGATGGAATCCACGGGGTTTCAGGGGGTCCTTTAGGTATGGAACAAGGTTGGCAGCAACACTTCTTATAACTGCAGTTGTCTTAATTGCAACTTCTAAAAAAGCACTTTCAAAACCACCTCCATTCTACAAAAATACATCTGCATTCTCATATCTCCTTAAGACGCCAACAGAAGGATTGGATGGAAACAAAACAAATTTCTGGGTTAAGGAAGCAGGAGCATCGTTTAAACTACCACTCAACATCTCAATTGGAGGGACAAGCACAAGCTTCGCCGTCATGGCACTGGGCGGAGTAACAAGGTGTGAGGGAGTTCCAATGGCCGAGACAGATTTCGGGAAATTCGCTTTAACAACAAATGTGAACTCAGGTGAATTCACATTCTCTTTAGGAGCAAGGCACCTTGTTGTAAGTTCAAAGGATGCCGAACTCCAGATGGGCCCGAGAACAATTACAATACCGGGGGAGACAATGACTGACTGGGATTTTGGGGCGCAAGCTGAATGGAAAAAAGGAAGGGGAAAGGCACCTGTTCTAGGTTTCCTAACATCTGCAAAAGTAAGTGCAACTGAGTTCGATGCGCAGCAGAGCTTCAGGGAGAACTACTGGGTGTTCTCAGGTTCAGTTGGATTTGATGCGGGCTCTTCAGCATTGGAAAGTGGATGGGGGCTTAGTGTATCAGGGGAGACAAAGTCCGGGAATGTAGGGATAGGCGCGGATAAAGGGTTCGCTTGGAAAAGAGGCAAGTACTTGCTTTTAATGGGCGCAGGATACGATCTTGGCCCTGGCTCAGTATCCGGTTATTTGGGCGCAAAAGCAGGGCCAGTGATGATTCTTCCAATGTACCAGGCAGAAAAAGGAGACAGATCATGGCATCTTCTTGTAACAGTGAATCCATCCGACATAATAAATGCGGTAACTGGAAAAGGAAAAACAAAGGGCCCCGGGCAAGGTAACTGATAGTATAGGTTTTATATCTTTTCGTTATAAGTAATGCTATGGACAACTACTTACTCGTTAGTCCCAATTGTTCAGACCTCGGAGATCCTAATTTCGAAGTTAAGAGATTCCCCGACGGAGAGAACTATGTCCGAATCCCGCAGATAAAGGAACTCAAAGACAAACACGTTGTAATTCTTCACAGGATCTACCCCAACCAGAATAGGAAAATTTTGCAATTACTTCAAGCAGTTTATACTGCAAGACCAGTTGCGTCAAAGATAACTGCCATTGTCCCATACCTATCATATGCTAGACAGGATGAGGCGCGTATGGAAGGAGAGGCAATTACAGCAGATATGCTATGTAGTATGAGTGTGAATGCAGGAATGGATGAGCTCGTTACATTTGACTGTCATTTCATACAGAAAGGCCCAGGACATCACACGCACGCAGGGTTGAAAATTGATCACAGGTCAATAATGCCAGAGCTTCTGGAGGTAGTTCGAAAGAAAGTGGACGATCCAGTTATAGTCTCCCCCGGAACAGGATCAGCAAGCCTTGTGAAAAAAGAGGGCGGGATCATAATGGAGAAAGTCAGGGAGGAATACACTGGCGGTGAGATAATAATGAGAGCCACACAAGAGGAGAAACTTGAAGTGGATCTCACAGGAAGAGATGTAATATTACTAGATGATATGATCGCAGTGGGAGATACGATGATAGCAGCCGCAAGATCTTGCAAGAAAGCTGGCGCAAGAAGGATAGTGTGTGCAGCAGTTCACGGTCTTCTGGTTGCTTATGCATTCGATAGGATAAGGGCAGCAGGAGTAAGGGAGATAATGGTATCAGACAGCATACCTGGCCCTGCTTCCCAAGTTAGTATAAAAACAGGGTTGAAGGATTACCTTCAATAATATTTTATATATTCACATCTACGTTATATGTTACGTGGTGTCTGTAACCTGTTTAATGGCCGAAGATGGTTAGATGGAAACTGAAGTAATTCCTGCCATATTGGTGAAAAGCAGAGAGGATCTGCTTGAGAGAATAAACAGAGTAAAGGATAGTGTCCGCACTGTCCATATAGATGTTATGGACGATAAGTTCGTTCCAAACAAAACAGTAGGACCCGAATCCTTCCAGGGATTGCCCGAAGGAATACATTATGAATTTCATTGGATGGTCAACCACCCTGAAGACTATATCTCACAGATAAAAGGAAATCACAACCATCTTGTCCATGTTGAGACAATAGAGGATTGGGAAGCAATAAAAAGAGCATCAGAATCCTCAGGCGGAGTTCTCGGGATTGCAATAAATCCACCCACAAAACTTGAGGAGATCGAACCCTATCTAAACGATGTTTCAAATGTACTAATAATGTCTGTTAATCCAGGTTTCGATGGTCAGGAATACATCTCTGCTGTTGAGGAGAAGATAAGAACGCTTAGAAGGAGATTCCCAAACCTACACATAGAAGTTGACGGGGGAATAAACCTCCAAACAGCAAAGAATGCAAGTGCAGCAGGAGCAGACAAGCTTGCGGCATCAAGTGCAATCTATCGTTCTCAGAATATCAGTTCTGCGATCTCAGCATTGAAAGATGCAGCTTCAGATGGTGTTAATGATGGACGATAAACCTACACAAACACTTTTGCAAACAGAATCTGCAGCAGGAAGAAAGGTGCCAAAGATTACAGACATAAAGAAACTCTACCTGATCTCAAACAACATACGGCAGAGTGTTATACGCATGCTTCACAAAGCAAAGAGCGGCCACCCTGCCGGAGCAATAGGGCTGGCAGATATATTCACAGCGCTCTACTTCAATGTAATGAACCACGATCCAAAGAATGCTGAATGGCCGGGAAGAGACAGGCTTGTTCTATCAAATGGATACGTATGCCCGATTCTTTATGCCGCAATGGCAGAATCAGGCTACTTCCCGAAAGATGAACTTATGTCTCTGAGACAGATGGGTTCAAGGCTCCAGGGACACCCTCACAAAGGAACACTCCCCGGGATAGAGAACAGCTCAGGCCCGCTCGGACAGGGGATATCTGTTGCAGTTGGGATGGCAATTGTTGGAAAAAAAGAGAGAAAGAACTGGAAAGTTTACTGTGTTTGCTCTGACGGCGAGCACAATGAAGGCCAGGCATGGGAAGCAGCACTTCTCGCTTCAAAATACAAACTAGGAAACCTTGTTGCGATAATGGACAGAAACAACATCCAGATAGACCACGGTCGCGTGCGGCGTCTTGCCCTGGCTCTCCCACAACCCCGCCGCCTGAATTCGGTCGCTGATCGCCCGGGCGCTC
>CAZYPB010000044.1:0-10654 GCA_964649265.1 Microcaldota archaeon | reverse complement strand
CAAGCCCGACAAACTCAGACCTAAAGGAGGCTGAAAGAAGAAAGGTTGACGGGGTTCTTTTCACAAAGATTCTCGGCAAGCATTTCAACGCAGATTTCTATGCTGTTGGGAGGGATGAGAACAACAGGCCTTTCCACATAGTTCTCGATTTGGGACTCTACGAATACTGACCTAATTCTTTAAAAACAATGAATGCGTAATTTATTCATGTACGCAGATCCACAGATGAAAAAGGAATCCATTCATGAGAGGATAGTTAAAGCCACGCAGTCAGGGAAAATAGACGAGGTTCTTGGAGATATAGCCGAACTCTCAAAGACTCCTAAGGAGATAGATAATGTAATGGGAACAGCCCAGGAAAAAGAAGGAGTTGACCTGTTTGTTGAAAAAATGAACGCTAATGCAAAGGCACTTGCAGGAAGTATGGAAGACCAGAGTATGGAGAACATACAGAAGTTTCTCTCTGAAACAAAAGACGCAACAAACGAGAATGCAAGACAATACGTATTACTTTCAAAAGTACTTCTGGAGATGCAACTTCAAAACCAAACAAAGATAACAAACACAACGTATCAGTTGGAAGATATAGAAAATCATCCAGACATGCCCCCCGAAGTAAAAGCATGGGCAAGGGATGTAAAGAGCGACGTTGAATCTGCAATAGGGATGAAGGCATTCGAAACACAGGATGCAATAGACAGAGAAAAGTTGAGGAAACAACTAGAGGAAGGAAGCCTTATGCTTGCAGATGTAGTTCCAATAAAACCAGAGGATGAGTTAGAGGATGAACCTCCTCCTGAGAAATAATCAATCCCACTTCTCTTTGAAAACAATCTCACCCAGTTTCTTTTTTCTTCTTAGTTTTGTTATGAACCTAAGAGCTTTCTGAGTTATTCTCTCCTTTTCCGGGTACCCCAAAGGAGTTATTGCAACAACCCTAACGTTCTCAGGCATATTCAATATTTCTTTAACTTTTGGTTCATCAAAAGCAGCAATCCAACATGTTCCAAGTTTTTTCTCAGTTGCAGCCAATACCAAGTGCTGAACAGCTATCCCGACATCAACAAGGTAATAATCCTGTTCATTGTGTCTAGTACTGGGTTGGGCACTACATGCAACAATTAGGATTGGAGCGCTTGAAAGAAACGAATTGAAAAAAGGGCAGGCATCTGTTATCCCCCTTATTTTTTCTTTCTCCCCTACAACCACAAACCTGGAGACCTGTTTGTTTTCAGCAGAAGGAGCTAACCTGGCACACTCAAGCACATAGTCGAGCTTATCCTTCTCAACAGGCTTGCTTGAATACCCTCTCACACTCTTTCTCTTTTTAACAAGTTCAAGAAACATGATCTGATATTGAAGTAAATGTTATAAAATCTTTAATACCAGCTTTAAGCATGAGCAACTCAAAAGTATACTTATACGATAATCTTTCAGATATAAAGAAAGGAACTGATGAGTTCCTGAAGATAATAGCAGACGAATACGAAACAGAGGAACAAGTGGGGGTAAAGATCCATTTCGGGGATGTGCAAAACGACACGCACATAAAACCTGAGTGGATATCTGGGCTTAAGGAATACTTTTCTAGGCCAGTTTTCATCGAATGCAATGTTCTTTACAAAAGCCCTAGAATAAAGAAGGAATCACACCTAAAACTCGCACATGAGCATGGTTTCGGTTTCATACCCATAGATATTCTGGATGGGGAGGTCGGTCAGGATGTTCTCGAGGTACCAGTTAACACAAATAATACGAAAACAGCAAAACTTGGGAAAGGGCTGGGTAAATATAGTAAATGCATTGCACTATCTCATTTCAAAGGGCATATGGAGGCGGGTTTTGGGGGAGCAATGAAAAACGTTGGGATGGGCCTTGGTTCCAGAGCAGGAAAACTCGACATGCATTCATCTGTTTCACCTAGATTTAATTCTGAGGCATGCATTGGCTGTTCAAAATGTGCGGAGGATTGTCCAGTTAATGCAATAACAGTTGATTCAAAAGCTCATTTAGATAACGATAAATGCATAGGATGTGCCCATTGCATAGCAGTATGCCCTAAGGGAGCAATACAGATCCCCTGGGATTCTGACTCAAGCGAGAGAGTTATGGAGAAAATAGCAGATTACGTGATGGGCGCAATGGTGAACAGGGAATGGAGGTTCATTACGTTCCTCACAAAAATGACAATGAACTGCGATTGCATGCCTGGGAAGCAAACGCCCATAATGGATGATATAGGCGTACTTTACTCGTCAGATCCGGTTTCAATAGACCAGGCTTCCATAGACCTTGTAAAGAAGAAAGTTGGAAAAAACCCATTCAAAGAGCATCACCATATTAATGGGGAGCACATTCTTCCATATGCAGAGAAACTTGGTTTGGGTTCCAGGGAATATGAGTTGATTCGGGTATAACCGAACAAAACATCAGGCGTTTAAATATGGGCAGAATAATTCCATTTAGGTGGTTGTATGAAGTTATTGGCAGTAATTGCAGTTGTTTGTACAGTTTTCCTGCTCGGTTGTTCAGGACCTGAACAGATTGTGGGAGATAAGTGCGCCACAGTTTCACCTGATTCCAGGGACGAGTGCTGCGCAAACAGGAACACCGAAACATCTCATCCGACGTGTGTGGGTGGTTGGAAATGGGTGGCACCTGAACAGAGACCTACGGACATAGAAAGCCCCGAGTGCGCTTGGATATGCGATACTGAACTTGATGATAATAAGATTGTAGGAGATTCATGCGCCACAGTTACTCCGGGTTACAACGACGAATGTTGCGAAAACAAGAACCTTGAAACCCACCACGTAGACTGCCCTGGTTCATGGAAATACAGGGCAACCGGAGATCCAGCAACAGAATGCGAGTGGATATGCAACGCAGGATTAGCAAACCCTGCCTCAGTTTACTGCACTGGTCTGGGTTATAAACTTGAGATGAGGCAGAATGAGAATGGAACATATGGAGTATGTATTTTCACAGATGGAAGCGAGTGCGAGGAATGGAGCCTTTACAGGGGAGAATGTGGACAAGAATGGCTACCTTCTCCATCCAGTGGTTGTGTATGCACGATGGAGTATGCTCCAGTCTGTGGAAAGGATGGGAAAACATATGGGAACAAGTGTAGTGCAGATTGCGCAAAGGTTGAAGTGAATTACAACGGCGAATGCAAAAGAAATTACAGTGAAACAAAGGACCTTATATGCAACGTTTACTATCCTTTACAAGGGATATATCTACCTATTCCATGTGAAACAGATACAGACTGCGCTCTTGAGAAGATGAATGAGCACTGCGACCCCGGAGAAGCTATGGTTAAAGAGTGTTCAGGAGCTGAATACTTCTGTAAAGGGGGATATTGCAAGCAGGGGTGCACTTAAGTGGGAAAAGAGTTAAACAATGCTTGGAGAAAAACCTGTAAGGTAATATTTGGAGACGGGGTAGGCGATCTCGAGGAGTTCTCTTCCTGTCTTTTAGAATATGTTGAACCTACTTATGAAAAGGAATCCGAACTCTCAGAAAAAAAGGTTATTGTCTCATCAAATTTTCCTGAGAGTACTGAATCAATGTTGGATGTCAACATTAACATCAAACACTCTTTTCAAAACTTTCCTAGTATTTCTAATAATCTCTTAGAATATACTATTTCAGAAAAACTTTCCTAGAATTACTAAAAGAATTTTAGGATATCAAAATAGTCAGCATGATCTAACAAAATACGAACTCTTAAATATCCCCTTACACATACTATAATGAATATGGCACATAAACAAGCAGGAACTGCTTATGCTTTTTTTAAAAGCAGGTCAGATCCTGGTGCTTTCAAGAAAGAAATGCCTGCAATAAGAGAATTAAGTAGGATACCTCCCAAGGTGGAACTGTCTCTTTTTAGTGATTTGAAAAAAATAACGGGAAATGATGAAATAGTAGCAATTAGTAACGAGGCCATTCATGCAGGGATGAATTATTCCCTGAGAGCAACCTATCCTGGGAAAAACGGAAAAGAAACTGCAACAGAATTGAGTATCTTTATGAATCAGACTTATCGGTCGTCACTTTACCAAGATGGTGAGGAATTCAGTGGCGCAATAGTTTATGAAAGAAGCGGGCACTTTGCTAATTTCGATACCGACACTCTTTTTCTTTTGGAAGTAATGTCGTATGATGCAAACATAGATCTCCAAGCTACTTTGCAACTAAACAAACGTGCAGTCCAAGAATCTGAAATAGGCAGCACATGGAAGGATGATTGGAACATAAGTGTCTACCACATTAAACCAGCTTACATGGATCAAAGGGGTGACTTCCTGGTTATATACTCTGGAAAGAAATTAGTAGCAATGGGCGGCGTACAAAGAGTTGATGATAATACAGCCATAATAAAAAAGGTACGCACCCATCCAGAATATCGCAGGCAGGGGCTTGCAAGAACTGTAATGGAGGAATTGGAGGAAAGGGCAAGAGAATTGGGTTATAAGAGACTGGTAACTGAAGTTCAGGCAAATAACTCTGCAATGCAACTTCTTTGCATGAAACTTGGATACAGGACAGCTGGAGATGTTCAACATGATAACATACAGTTTGTAAAGTTTGCAAAATCATTGAGTAAGTAAACCTTTTACTGGAAGCATACCTTTACAGTAATTGAAAAACAGATTCCACAAACACTCATTTTGCTCTGCGTTTTACTGCTACAATATGATTTGGCAAAAACTGATAGTAAGGGCCGGGTTAAACGAAAAAACTATGTAAAAAAAGCAAAAAGGCGTATTTTCGGGTATTTTGGTTTACTGTTAAAGTTACCGAGCATTTTCTAGGTTTACTGTTTAGGTATATTTTCTTTTTCAGCATGGCTTTTCTTTTTTACACTACTCAGAGCACTCTTTCCTTTGCTAAGGATTGGTTTAACTTTTGCAGCGTACTCTTGCTTTAGTTCAGAAACCGACAATTTGTAACCCTCCTTCATTATCATCAGTGAATTAAGCTTATGCCACATGGAATCTCTTTCAGGTCCTATTCGGATGGTCTCTTTTGCAAAATAAAGGGAATTAAACCAATAATAGAAATTAACCCATATAGTCAATGGTATTAGCGCAAGAACAGTAAGCTTCAATGGATGGATGAATAAGTCTGATGAAATCACAACACTTGCAAATGCAAGGAAAGCAGCTAACCCAGTGAATAGCAAAGGTCTTGGAGCATAATAAAGGAATTCTGTTCTTTTTTGGCGGTCCATGTCCTTGATACCTATTGCCAATGAGAACAGGTTGAATCCAAAAAGCATTATGAACATCTGTCCAGCAGCAAGGAATATTCCATTATCTAAGTTGAATATGTTGATTGGTCCAGTAATAATGGAAATTCCTGTTGCAAAAAGTTTGAGCATAAGAAAAAGAGCATATATGATGAATTGATATTTTGCTACTATCTTAATTGAATCAAAAAGTGGCCTGTATCCATTTTCAGCCATGGTTTACTAATGCTAGAAATTAATTTAAACCCATCATACTGGCTTTTTCAGTAATCTCTTAGTATTTCTAATAGTTTATTAGAATGGATAATTATCTACTATGATCCCCTCTGGAAGGGACTTCATATGGCCTGGGAGATCTTCTCTATCGTAAGGTTTTATAAGCGTCTCCATTTCACTTAATAGCATTTTCGCATTTGGGGTACTCTCTGTTTTCCAGAGTTTATCAAAAGCCTCTTCAATCATAAGAACACTTGTAAGAGCTGTTACCTTCTTTTCATTCTGAAAGCTCCTAGACCTTTTATCAAGTTTCTTTGCTTTTTCAAACACAATTGCTCCTTTCATCTTTGCTAATGCCAAATCAAGAAAACTCGTATCTTCAGTTATCTCTCTTCCAGCATACTTAGTTGAAACATCACTATGTCTATTGAGAGTTGTTTCAAAAAAAGAGGTGTATTTCTCGAATCTCCCCTCGTCAATTCCCATGCTCTTAAGTTTCTCCCATGCCTTCATTATTTTAGCGAAAGTCTCAGTAGCATGCACTTTGTTCTTCCTTCCAAAGTATGGATCCATATTACCAACAGTATTTTAGATTTTCTAAGAAATTCCTAGATTAATTGAATCTGAGAATGCAGTTGAGGGAATTAAGCTGAAAAGCTGAGGAATACCCATTTTCGTAAGTTCTGTTCTCACTTCTGTTCCAGTGAAGAATCTGATGCCTTGCTGTGTTTCAATCTGCTTTCTATACCTTGCAGCATATTCTGGTTCAGTTACAAAACGAACATAATCCTTTTTCAAATGACTTCTTGCTGAAGTAGTGGACATCTTCGGAGTCTTCTGCACATCTATTCCATATTGGCCTGCAAGTTTGCTCATGCTCTTTACCAGTTTTCTTGTCATCTCCTTAGTTGGAGAAGCCATGGGCATTTGAAGTCCATACATCTCAAGAACATCTAAATAGAGTTTGGGCATGATTGCATGGCATTCAAAATAATATTCGAGTGCCTTTAAAGCAAGTCCATGGGTATCTGGCACGTCATTTATTTCTCCACTTATCATCATCTGGCTTATCCTCTCAGCATTCCTCTGAGAAATTTCAAATGTTTCCCTATCAACATCTGATATGCGTTTGGTGTCAAGAGCGTCGAATTTAGTGGGATTCCTCCTGTATCTCATAAGTGTTAATGTAAATTGTGCAATCTGGAACGGAGTATATTTAGTTGATTTTTCTTTTAATGCTCTGAGAACAATATTGAATGCTATTTCCTCCATTATCCTCAAGTGTTGGTATACTTCCGAAACAGGCCTCATATTCATTGCCACTTCATCTTCTGGTTTTTTAGTGACCACTCCCTTCGCAAGACCTTCATCTGGTTTCTCTCTTCTCTCTCCTTTACCAACTTCAACATCTTTAACTTCACAAACACGTGCAACCACAAATTGATCTGTTACTTGCTTAATGAAATGTCCAACAACAATGTTTATCTCAGGAGCAAGAGATAATTCGGGAGGTTTATATTCACTGCTTGATTTTTTACCTCCTTCTCCTTGCTCACTTAAGAATGAGAGATATGCCATGATTCCCCTCCTCACTTTAACATATAGTTCGTAATTCTTAGCAAAATCTCCTTCAGGGTCAGAGAATTTCTCAAAATCTGGATTTATTCTAGAAATAGGAACATAGATTGAGAAATCGCTTGGTGAGATGGTGTCCCCGGTAAGCCAAGCCCTTATTGCAGAATCACTCCTCTTTATTTTCTGAGAAGAACCTGAGAGAGTTACTGAAACATGCTCAACCATCTGCTGATATTGAGTTGCGCTAAAATCAGACTTATTGAAGAGAATTCTGTCATTAAGAAGTGGATCCTCAATAACTCCTAATTTTGCTAAACCGCCTATTAACATCACTCTTAGTTTAGGTAGTGGTCTCTCATTTGGCATAATTATTATTTTCCCAGCATCATCGCTTTGGAAAAGGTGTTCAAAACTAGCAGTGTAACGGTTGCTTTTCATAAGAACTGGTTCAACTTCAGCCATTGTAACTTTCACACCTTGCTTGTGAAAAAGTATCTTTGTATCTGGCCTCAAATCCTTTGCATACATCTCGACGTAGTCAGTTCCTCCGAGAGAAACATAGACCTTTGAGCTTTGGGGCACGATGCTATTGCCGACAGTTGTTTTTATTGCAACCGCATTGACTTTCCTAGTTTTTCCTCCTCCACCCCCTGAGTTCTCCCTGTGTTTCTTAGCAAAATAGCGTACTCTGTTCATTCCTAGGGGGGGACCCCCTCGGTTAGGGAAATGCGACCTTGTCCTGCTTCCAGGTCTATTATAAAATAACATAACATCACTAAGAGAAATTTCTTGGAGACACAATGTTTGCCATTTGTCCTATTCCTAGGCTGCTTAATGCAGTTGATATCTCCATTCCAGTATAGAATTCCTGAACATCCTGTAACCCTTTACTAAACGAAATCGTTGAAAGAAGTGTATCAAGTTTGTCAACTTCATCTCCAAGTGCCTGCCTGAGAACTGTTAATTTGTATTGTTTTGAACCAGTTATATCAATTCCGTATTGCTTTATGAGTTTTCCGTGTAACTTCTCTTCCTCTCCCATAAATCTTCTTCTCGCCTTCTCATCTCCCCTGAACTGCGCTTCCATTCCGCTAACAGTAAAGATCTTTGCCCTATAGAAGAGTTTTGGCATTAGGTTCATGTTTCTGAAATAAATATCAATTGCTTTTCTAACAGTTCCAGAGGATAGTCCTAGTTGTTTATCGACTTCCCCGGAATCAACCATCTCTTTGAATCTCTCAGCAAGTTCCCTTGCTTTTTTCACATCTGTTTTTTCCGAGGTTCTCATGTATTCTTGATCCATCTCATTAGGGCTGTGCTCTAATCTTATCACTCCGAGAACAAGAGCAGCCATCGAAGCTGGGATATCCCTTCCCATGGTTGTTGGCGATGAGTCCTTAGCAGCCCTTTGAATAACCGTAAGAAGCGGCTCCTCGAGTATTTTAGAATATTCATACGCTTGTGAATAGATTTCATGCATCGCCTTCATCCGGATCTCTCTCCTTCCCGGATCCTTTGTAACAATTCCTTTTGAAAGCCCTGTATCTGGCGTTTCTCCTCCCCCTGTTTTAATTCTCCCGACTTCCTCGACACCAGTTACCAACGCAACAACAAACTGATCTGCAACCTTCTCTACGAACTGGTTAACTACAAGTGTTATTTCAGGTGCAAGCGAGAGTTTGTTTTCTTCCCTTTCTCCTTCCCTACCTTTTCTGCGGGTGGATTCTCCGGTAAATGAAGAAATATACGACATGATCCCTCTTCTTACATTAACATAAAGATCATAGTTTCCTGCAAAAGTTCCATTGGGGTCAGAGCATGCATTGAACGCATCATTTATCTTCGAAAGAGGAATATAGATCGAGAAATTACTCGGGGAGATCGTATCTCCTTTAAGCCAGCCCCTTATCGCACTGTCGCTCCTCTCAACTTCTTTTATTCTTACATCACTCAATGTTGTCGAGACATGTCTTACCATCGCTTCATATTGCTGCAAGTCAAAGTCAGGTTGCTGGTACAATATCCTTTCATTCATACGGGAATCAGTAACAACTCCCAGTTTTGCAAGCCCATTGATAAGCCTAACTCTTAATTTTGGTAGCGGAGCACCTGTTTCTGGATTAGTGATTATCTTCCCAGAGGAATCGTGTTCAAATAGATATCTAAATGTATCCCTATACCGGGGACTTTCCATAAGCACTGGCTCTACTTCGCTTAATTTTATCTCGATACTCTGTCTGTTAAACAAAACCCTTGTGTTGGGCCTTAAATCCCGGGCCCACATCTGAACAAAGTTTCCTCCGCCAGTAGAAACAAGAACCACAGAGTCCTTATTAACAACACTTGTTCCAACAGTTGTTTTTATTGCAACTGCATTGAACTTTTTACTTGAACCTCCACCTCCCCAGTTCTTCTTGTGTTTCTTAGCAAAATACGCAACCCTGCCCATCCCTAGGAGGGGGTCTCCAGTTGGAGTGTGAAAGTGAGACCTAGTTCTATCTCTGGGAAGAAACATATCCCTAAACATAGGCTAAATTATTGGTGTTTCGCATATATAAAGCTTCGCAATTTGTTCACATTGATATGTTTCTAACAAAAAACGAAGGTTTATAAACCAAAAAATGCATAATATTCGAAGGGAGGTTAAGATTATGACTATGATGTCAGGCAATAGGGATCGCAAACAGCAGGTAAATGCCAGAGTTGATACTGTAACTGTACGCCGAAATACTCAGTTATTGAGGAAGAATTATGTCCTAAGTGTTACTGCGACCGTCGATGGAAAGACATTTCCGGTTACTGTTAATGTCGATGGTCAAAGGAGAACAGCTAATCTGGCACCTCCGAAAGGTCAGCCATACATTTTTTCAGATATGGGCATTGACATGGGAAAAATTACAAGACCCGTGTTGAAGGCACTGAGAGATAAACTCGAAGAACTAGATTTGATGGATGTCAAAATCGGCATTACAAAAGGGGAGAACAGGAGAATGAGAACAGATATAGTCTCTGTTTTAACTGCAGCTTCTGACAGCGGCAGGGTACCATTCTTCGGGAAATCGTTATAATCTAAAGTCCCATCTCTGAGAGGCTTTTGAATCTTCCAACAGGCCCAGATTCTTTCCTAACTGTTTCCTGAACTTCTTGTTCTTTTCCCTCAACTTTAACTTCCCAGATGAATTTACCCTGGTACGAGACCTCGGAGAGTTCCACTTTAACTCTCATTCCCTTTTGCGCAAGGAAACCGTTCACCTGTTTAATCTGCTCTTGGGTGACTCTGTCTGTGTTCATCCAAGTGTAGGTGCTTTTACTATTTATGCAATTAACAACAAGTCCTGCATCAAGATCTGAAACTCCCATGTCCATAAGCTTTTTGTGTATCTCCACTGGCGTCATATCCATCAAAACACCTCTGGTCGCGCAGATTATTTAATTTCCATCACGGGTATTTAATAGTTGCGTTAAACTGCTGTCCCAAGCCAGAGCGAAATAGTCTTTCCAAGGAAGTAACATACAACTGTTGTAACTACCCCTATGCCAACGTACTCTATTGCAACATTGTGTTTTCCACCGACTTTAAGCCCTAGAACATAAAGCATTACT
>CAZYPB010000043.1:0-11906 GCA_964649265.1 Microcaldota archaeon | reverse complement strand
AGTGACTGAACTTTTATTGAGTTCTTTCTTCCTATTATCATGGGGAGGGTTTTTGATCTCCTTGCCTTTTTATCCCCCTCTAAGTCCCTTACATCTCCTGCTATTTCCCTTGCCACTCCGGTCACAAAGGATATTAGAACAAGAACTATGATTGCCGGGTTTATGTTTGACATGACGGCATAGTTACCGTATATGAATGGTATTGCCATTGTTCCTGCAATATATAGGTTCCCGACAAGTGGAATGTCCTTTAGTTTGTAGCTGTAGAGAAACGCAAATATTGCAAATACTGATGCAATGAAACTGCACTCCTCGCTTAATGAAAACGAAACAAGAACTCCTGCAAAGAAAAGAACGATGGAAAGGTAAAACGCAGTAGATGGAGATATGCTCCCGTTGACAAGGGGACGATCGTTTCTTTTATTCTTCTTGTCTGATGCCACATCAAAGAAATCATTTATTGCAAATGAAGCAAGACCTATAAAAAGCGGTGGAATGAATGAAAGAAGCATTATCTCAGTGTCAGGCAGTCTACCCAAGGCTATTATCTCTCCAACTAAGGTTGCGACTACAAGCATTACTGAATGTTCAGCTCGAGTTAGTTGAACGAATGATCTGATATCCATCTAAACCCCCCTAGCTATAAGCGCAGCAGACGCACCGGCACCTATTCCGTTATCTATGTTCACTACAGTTATAAAAGAACAGCTTTGGAGCATTGATCTAAGAGCTGCGTCGCCTTCACCGCCATATCCATAACCTGTTGAGGTAGGTACACCTATGACTGGAACGTCGACAAGTCCTGCGACTATAGAAGGCAAGGTTCCCTCTCTCCCGGCAACCACAACAATCACATCAACCTTGCCCACCATCTTTTTTAAAGGAGGAAATAGTCTGTGAATTCCCGCAACACCTGCATCGTAGGTTGTCATTGTGGAACAACCCATTGCTTCAACCATTACCTTTGCTTCCTCAGCCACAGGCATATCTGATGTCCCGGCAGTTATTATTCCAACTTTTCCTCTTTTCTTGCCCGGTGTTCCTATTACGAAAGTTTTTGCATGTTTGTTGTATTCCCCTTTGAACTTTTTCTTAAGAATTGAGACCTGTCCCTGCGAAAGGCGCGAGAACACAACTGGCTTATTTGCCTTTTTTGCTATTTTGACGATCTGCTCGGATGTCTTCCCCTCTGCCAGGATAACCTCTGGAAGGCCTGTGCGGAGGTTTCGGTTTACATCGATCTTTGCATGTTCTTCAACTTCTGAGATCCCATTAATCCTTATCTTTTTTACAGCCTGGCGAACGCTCAGTTTACCCTCAGCAACAAGACACAATATGTCTTCGAGATCCTTCATCTTCCTCCCAGCCTATATCCCTCAATATCGAGAGTTATGTGAGAAAAACCGATTCTACGCAATCTCTTTGCTATTTTGTTTATTAAAACCTTATCGAAAAAAACTTCCACGTTTTCTGAAGGTACCTCTATTCTGGCAAGGCCTCCGTGCGACCGTACTCTCACCTTTGCTATGCCTGTCGCCTTGCGAATGTATTCCTCAGCTCTCTCCACTTTGGAAAGCTTTTCCGTTGTTATTTTCTCACCGTGTGGTATCCTGGAACAAAGGCATGCAGAGGATGGTTTTTCAGAGAGGAAAAGATCAAGCTCTCTTGCTATGTCGCGTATGTCCTTTTTAGTATATCCTAGTTCCAGGAATGGAGATAGAATCTTCATCTGTTCTGCTGCCTTCATTCCGGGGCGATAATCTAAAACATCGCTTCTGTTTGCCCCATCGACAACTGTTTTGATCCCAAAAAGTTTCGCCTTTGAAGCTATTTTGCCATAGGAATGCTTTTTGCAATGGAAACACCGGTCCTTTGAGTTTGAAAGCACCCCTCCTGCTGGTTTTGTCTTTATTATTACATGACGTATATCTGATAGATTTGCAATCCTTTTGGCATCGGAGAGATCCTTTCTGGACAGGGTGAAATCATCCACCGTGAATGCAATTGATCCTTCGTAGGCAAGTGCCGCTGCTTTTGTTAGAACAGAACTGTCGAGACCCCCCGAGAGCGCCACTGCAACAGGGGATAGGCCCTTTAGGTATGATATCAGTTTCTCTGTCTTTTTTGAGTACATGTTTTTAAATTGAAGGATAAAATAAAAAAACATGCTCGTTATTCTTCCAAGAAGCGGTATCTCAGGAGATATGCTTCTCTCGGCACTTATAGACCTGGGCGCAGATGAGGATGTAATAGCCCGTTTCCTAAAAAGGGAATTAGGGGTAGATATAAGCACTGAAAGGACAAGCAAACTTGGTTTTATATCGAGAAAGCTGGTTGTGTCGGATTCAAAAAAGCATTATTCTCCATATGAGATGGGGAGGATAATAAATGCATCCAAAATGAATGCAGATCCTAAAAAAATCTCACTTAGAATTCTTGAGACTTTAATAAACGCTGAGAAACAGGCACATGGGATAAAAAAAGTACACTTCCACGAACTCTCCCATGTAGATACGCTTGTAGACATACTGGGAGCCGCCCTTGCACTTGAGAACCTTGGGGAGAAAGAAATCTATGTTCTTCCCATTGCAGTTGGGAGCATAGCTCCTGCCACACTCTCTGTTCTTACCGATAACAGTATGCCGTTCTATGGGGGAAAACAAGGGATGGAACTGACAACACCGACTGGGTCTGCAATAGTATCTGTTATTGCAAAACCAATTCAGGAAATTCCACTTCTCATTTCTGAGAAGGTCGGTTGTGGTGCCGGAACCGCAGATAGGCAGGATGAACCAAACATCCTTAGAGTGATAAAGGGAAGCAAGCCGGATAGAGAAGAGAGGATAATTGTCCTTGAAACGAATATAGATGATGTAACAGGGGAGATGCTTGCATACGCCGTTGAGAGACTGATGGAGGAAGGTGCAATGGATTCTTACCTTGTTCCGATAATTGGTAAGAAAGGAAGACCTGCATATATGCTGCGTGCAGTCTGTCATGGAACAGGTGTTGACAGGTGCCTAAAAGTTATATTCGAAGAAACAGGGACATTAGGGGTAAGAAAGATTGAATGTACAAGGCACATTGCAAGCAGATCATTCATAAAAAAGGTAGGTTTGGGTGGAGAGGTGCGCATTAAGGAAGGAAAATACAGGGGAAAGAAGATCAGCTCTAAACCTGAATTTGAAGACCTGAAAAGGCTTGCAAAGAAAAAGAGAAAAAGCATTAGGGAGATTAAGAAAGGCCTGAGGTGATGTTATGGATATGTTGCATGTTCTTCCTCCGATTAATTTCTGCGGAATAGAAGGAAGCACCTACGAAAAATCAAAATTCGTTGTTTTGCCTGTTCCGTTCGATTCCACTGTTTTCTACAGACCGGGGACAAGAGATGGACCTTCTGCAATAATAGATGCATCTAGAAACATGGAAACATATGATATGGAACTAAAAGCAGACCCTTCCAAGATTGGGATATTCACGCTCGACTACCTTGAACCTGCAAGAGGAGATGTTGTTGAGACATTGAGAAGAGTGGAGGAAGTTGTAAAGCAGATACTTAGTGATTCAAAAATACCGATTTTGCTTGGTGGCGAGCACTCCATATCAGTTGGGGCAGTAAATGCTTTTGGCAGCGATGTGGATGTTCTTCAAATAGATGCACACGCAGATTTAAGGGATTCATTCGAGGGAAGTAAACACAGCCATGCGTGCACCATTAGGAGAATTAGAGAGAAACATAACGCAGTTCAGGTGGGAATAAGGAGTATTAGCGGGGACGGTGCAAGATACGCCGAAAAAGAGAAACTGGATATTTACTACGGTAGAAACCATGATCCTAAAAAAATCTCCTCAGATCTTGGTGACAAAGTTTACATCACAATAGATCTCGATGGGCTTGACCCGAGCATAATGCCCGCGGTTGGAACCCCAGAACCAGGAGGACTTCTTTGGGAGGAGACCTTAGATATTTTGAGGACTGTGTGTAACGAAAAGGAGGTTGTTGGTTTTGATGTTGTGGAACTATGTCCAATAGCCTCTCAAGTGAGATCGGATTTCCTAGCCTCTCTTCTAACCTATAAGACAATTGGATATGTTGGAAGAAAAAGAGGATGGGTTTAGCGAATGTAACTTACATCATCGTTTCCCATGGGCATCTGGCCTGAGAAATCTCCCTGTTTCTTTGCTTCCTTTTCCATCTTCTTCATGAAACGTTCGCTTTCCTTTGCCCTGTGCTGGAGTTTGGTCATATCAATCTCTATTGAGAGTATCTTCGACAGTACCTCAAGGACGCTCTGTGCGGACTTTGCATCCACATAGCCTCCGTGAGTCTCCCCCATAAGACATATGCCCCTAAGTCCTGTTAGTTTACCAAGTCCTAGAAGAAGGCCCGCTGCCCCAATTATAGAGCCTGTTGCCTCTCCGAAAACAACTCCTTGTTTCTCATAGTTCTTAATCATAACCTTATGAGTAACTGAACCAAATACACGTGGTTTATCCACAACCTTCCCAACGCCATAACCACCTAATGTGTATATCGTCTTTCCCCCAAGCTTCTTGAAATAGTCTAGTATCGCTCCACATACTTCGAACTGAGCTTCTGAAGTTATGGCCTGAACATCCCCTACTAGGATTATGAGATCGTTTCCCTTGGGGTTCGGATTGCGCCAAAGGTAGAATTTGTTTTTGAGCATCCTCATTATTCCTTTTCGGAGCATCAAAACCTGATGAGGGAAATGTGGTGAGTAGAGCTCAGCAATCTTCTCGGTATTGAGCTCCTTAATCATATGATCTGCCGCAAGCTTACCTACAAGTCCGATACCCGGCAAGCCCTCTATAAGTACTGGGTTTTTTAGTCCCTTTAGTTCCTTCTGAATTATTGTCGTCTTCTGCATTTATAACATCCCCTTATCTATTCTTCGATAACGTGCATATTTATCTTCAGGCGAATATTTTGGCGGGTGAACTGTTACTGGGTTGTAACCACAGTGTTTTTCCGACATTGTAAAGGAACTGCAAACAGTGCATCTCTTTATTTTCTTTGGTATCATTTGCTTTCACTTATCTTCATTGTACCGTGGTTTTTCTTTAGTTCCGCTGACCCCTGCTCCACCATCTTAGCTATGATCTTCTCAGCTGTCTTGTAATCATCCGCAGTTATTCTTAGTCTGTATTTTGGTGCCCCAAGGTAGGTTATATTCACATCTGTTTTTTTCTCCTTAAAAGCATCGAACGAGCCTACAACCTTCTTTATCACTTCAATGCCATCTGGTTTAGGACAGGATATCTCCATTATTCGGGTTATCTCAATCTTAGGTTTTTTCACGTTCTGAATTGCTATCTCCCTTAGTACCTTTTCGGTTTCAGGAGATAGATTAAGTTTCTTCAAAGCTTCATCGGGTTCAGCTGATATCTGCTCGAAAGCAATCATCGGCTCTCCAAATTCCTTGCTCAGAATGGCCTTCATCTCCTCTGGGAAGGTCTTCTTATCTTTCTTAAGTTTGTGAGATAGAACAACAAGCAGGTTGTGGGACCTTTTCTTTCTCTTTACCTCCTCAAGCTTGAGTTTCTTCTCTGCATCGGAAACCCTCCTCAGAGATAGGTCTATCTGGTTTTTCTCTGGAAGGAAATTGTAAACTCTTGCAACAACCTTCTGGTTCTCCTTGAGGAATTCGTGGATATTCTTTACCCATCTAGATGCTACCTCAGAGATGTGTACAAACGCCTCCCTGTTCTCATACTCGTCCAACGAGCAGAACGCACCGTAGGGAAATATCTTCTTTATTGTCGCAATTACCAGTTCATCCTGCTCAGGCATCTTTTGCATTAGATCACGCACTAGAGAACTCCGAGTATCTTTCCTTTTACCACAGCCCTTGAGCCCTTTGGTTCAGCAAGAATCTTGTTGCAAACCAGGCAGTGGACTTCAGTGGATGAATTTCCGAAAATGTTTTGCTCATTTCCGCAGTCACATCTCACTTTCAAAAACCTGCTCATCTTATCACTCCACTATTTTTGTATCTCAAGTTTCTTTTTTGTCCTTGAGCCAATAACTCGTTCGCTTTTGGTCTTACACTCAGAACATGTGAGCACAATCTTCTGTCTCTTTCCCTGTTTCCTAACAGGTTTCTCTCCAGCAACTTTTCCTACATACCCCTTTATCCTTCTCGCATGTCTTCGGTTGCCCCATGCGAGAGTCCTTGCTCTTCCTTTTGATGCAAGTTTTGCTTTATGTTCCGTATGTTTTTTGCATTTTGCACAATATGCTTTCACTTTCTGTGGGTACTTCATAAACACACCCCTTATATCTAAATCTCCTGGGCTGCGCCCCTCCTTACAAGGCGCTGGGCCTCATCATCTGAAAAATCTTTTTCAGTTCCTGTTTTAAAAGGACCATAAGTGTTTCCATCCATCCCAACAAATTCAGGAAGATCCATAAGAAACTTTAGTCTTGTTACCTTATCCTGTCTCTCTTGAGTTGGCCTTTCAGTGGAAAGGCGATGTTCGAACCTCTCTCTGTTTTTCTCGAGGAGTTTTACAACTGAAGAAAGAAGAACCTTTTCCTCGGAGGTGAGTCCATCTATCTCCTCTCCGGTTTTGACAACGCGCATGGCACGCAGAAGTATCTTTCCTTCCCTCTTTGAATATATGTCTCGAATGATTTTTAAAGTGTTCTCATACTCTTTTGCAGCTGAAAGTGAGAAGTCTTTCTTCAGAGTTGTGCCCATATTGTCTATTAGTGTGAGGGCATCTGAATAGAACCCCTCTTCCAATTGAACAAGTGATGCCGACGAAGTTTCTTTTCGTTGAAGTCTTCTTAGGTCGTCATAGTTTAAATCTGGCAAAAGAACACCGGGGAAAGTTATGAAAAGAATAATTCAAATAGGTTACGGAGGATAGTAACACATGGATATTGCAGTTGAAATAGTCTCTATTAGTGGGAACAGAGAGGGTTGGATAACCATAAATCCTCAGAAGGATGGGAAAGGAGGGGTTGACATTAATCTCACACGGGGGTCAGCCCCAGTTATACGTGCAGGCATTCGATTCGTCTCAGCTGAATTCGATAAGGAGAAGGCAACGGTTCTCATAAGAACAGTAATAACTGTCCTGGTCACTCTACAGGATGGAATAAATAGATTTACAGGGGGGAAACAGGCCCTTGCTGCTGAATCCAGGGCTGATTTCAGCGTAGTCATGACTGGTTCTAGGTTGGAAATAGAAAACGCTAGCCTTGCGTGGGATGCTGAAAAGAGATTGCCGAAAAAAGATATGGAACATGTTTTCAAAGCAATTTCTGAGACAGGGGTTCCTCAAGACCTAACTGAAGGGGTAGACCCGGGAGTTATTGTTCTTAACAGCATGTTGAAGGATATCAAGATTAACGTGGGGTAAAGGAATGGAAATCGCTCAACTTGGGTATTTCTGGGAAGGCCTCTTAAGGAATCCAAGAAAAGCGTTGAGTAAGCAGAAAACAACTAAAAATATCGGAGATTCAATAAGGATTGTTTTCGCATCCTGGTTTGTGGTCTCACTTCTTGTTATGGTTGTTGTTTTACTGTTGGGCCTGGATAATTACATCAACAGTCCAATCGCTCCATTGCTTAAGAGCACATTCGGATTTATCTTCATTTTCCTGTTTCTAGGTTTATTTGCTTTTGCTAATTCATTTCTTATGTGTGTTGCCTTCCTTATCTCTTCTTATTTTTATTACGCAATATCGAAATTCTTAAGAGGGAAAGGAACTTTCAATTGCCACACTTACCTTCTTGCACTTGTTTTCAGCTTCCTGCCCCTGATAAATTTCCTCAAGCTGTTTCCATATGTGGGAGATTATCTTTATGGGTTGGGCGCGCTGTATGTCCTGTACCTTTACGGAATTGCACTTGATGAAGTACATGGTTATGGGTTTGTCTGGGGAATGTTAATTGCCTTTTCTCCAATAGTTGCTTTGCTGCTCATCCTCTTTCCGTTTTTCCTTATTTAACAGAGTGACGCCTTTTTTTTACAAAGTAGGTACAATGCTGCTTTTTCAGGAAGTTCGATCTCCGTGTTTTCATAAGGACCATATATAGTATCCCCAAGCCTTATTGGGGGGGACTTGCCTATTTTCACCTTGATCTGTTCTTCTCCAAAAACAACAGCATCCTTAAGTGGATCAAAATCGGCAAGATCCTTCTTCACCCTTTTTGCAAGAAGACTGCTCTCCCCGTGGAGGCTGTCGGGCATACGGATAAGCTTACTTGTATCGAATGTTACGTTCTGGTCTATGTTATCTCTGAGCTTTACTCCAAGAAAGTCGACAAGGTTACTCCATGTTGCCTCATGGTTTTTGATTCCCACAACGTCCCAATTGCCTCTCTCAACCCCTTTAACAACATCCTCTTCTTTTTTGTAGAACCTCTTTGATGTTGTTGGTTTCATTATCCTCTCGAGCTTCTTTTCTTCAAGCAGAGACAAGAATCCCTTTGCTATTCGACCTCCCCAGGCAGGATCCTCTGTTTTTGGGCCTTCCCATCTTGCATGGCTTTTAGCGAAAAAGGAAGAATAGTTAAGGCCCTTTCCAGTTATATAATCAGATATATCTCTTCTTTGTGAACGGGAAAGAGTTCTTATCTCTTCATGCATAACGTGTATGTGGTACCCCCTGTTTCCACTGAAATTTATGTTTATTTTATCCTTTCGAAAACCAAAATCAGGTATCAAGAAATCCTCAACTAATTTCTGAGTTTCTCTTTTTGCCATTTCCAGACAGTTGTCGCATACCCAGCCGGGCCCATGCTCTTCAAGGCATGTGGGAGAGAGCTGGTCTGCATCAATATCAAAAATAAGATCTGCGCCAAGCCAGTTCTTTCTTTGCATAGGGCGCGCATCAGGGTATTCATAATATGCAGCAGAATGTGATATGTAGAATGGAGCGTTTCTTCTAAGATATGCGTGGAGGTCTTCTGTTGTTAAGAAGCGAAAATGCCTTGATTCGATTTTCTTAAGCCAACTACCAAACCCCCATTCCCGTGAGCTTGATGAAACTGGGGGTTCTGGTGATGATCCGGAATAGTAACGGACGAATTTGTCTCGGACGAACTGCTCTGACATCCACTCACCCCTCGAAGAATTTGTAGGAGAGGATAACTGAACACAACCATATTGGAAGCAACACGGGCAGCAGTATGGAGATATCCACACGGAGTTCGTAAAGAAGCACTCCAAAGAACACAACTATTATAGATGAAAGAAGAACGCTCTCTATTAAGAGTACATGTGGTTTCTGTTCCATGTATCTGGTCTTTACAACAAGCCTTACTTCCGGGTGGTTTATCTCCTCTACATGACTAGAGTTATGGTCATGCCTTAAAGGTAATGCCGGGGGAGCAATACGGCGTTCATGTTTTTCTGCTGGTTTTGGGACACTCTTCATGTCCAGCTTCTTTTTCACTGGTTTCCTTTTGCTCGTTGTTTTTTTCTTTGTTTTTCTTTTCTTGGCCAATTTTCCACCACTTATTTCTTCTTAGTATAGCTATTAAATCGTTTGCCTTTATATGAGAGAGGGTTTCGTATGCCGCAATCATAGACACACAGACCATTTGAGTCGATGAGTCTGCAGGAAGGCATGTTGTATTTCTTCTTCTCTATGTATTCAACCTGGTATCTGGTTACCTTCTCATCGTAATCCGGAGAAGTAGAAAATAGCCTTATTATGTCCTTCTCAGAACTCCCAGTCTTGAGAAGGTATATTGTAAGGGTCCATCTTGCGGTATGGGGCAGGTTTTCGCCTCTCTTAAGTGTCTCAAGTAACTCAGCTATGCATGGAGGGGTTTCGCCAGGAGAACGAGGGGTTATCTTTGGCGCCGATGGAAGTGAGGACTTTAGCTCAGCTGCAGCCTTTTTCAATATCTCAGGAGGTCTCTCTATTTTCACCGGTAGTGATTCAGATATACTTATGCGTATTGCTTCCTCAAGGACGCGAATGAATTCGTTTTTTGAAAGCAGCACCTTCCCATTGATCAGTTTCCTGTTGACTAACTTGTAGTCTGGTGAAAAAGGAGCATAATGAAGGTATTTCGTCACTTCCATTGAACCTATTTCATTTAATCCGAAATCCCTGGCAATTAAGAGAACGTTCTCCTCAGTGTCTGATTTTAGGTATGAACTTGCTCTTTTTGCCTCTGCAACTGCAAGCTTCTCTATGGCCTGTCTTCCCTGTAATAGAGAGACAAGCATGCGGGCAACAACATAGGAGGTTATTTGTTCATCAAGTCCAAATGAGCCCTGTATTGCAGGTATCTTTCCCGTAGTAAGCGCATGTTTCGCTCTGTTCTTTCCCTTTTCAACAACCGTATCATTGAGTTCAGCTTTGGTTGACTCCAGATAGTGCTTTGAGGAACTTGAGAACGGATACTTTGCATTGAATGAAATGTCCATGAACGGTTTTAAATCGATATGAATAATATAGTTGCGATGGCAAGATTTGACCTGCATTGTCACACATTCTACTCTGATTCCTTCTATTCCCCGGAAGCAGTTGTCATAATGGCGTTGAAAAGAAACCTTGATGGCATAGCCATAACTGATCACAACTCATTCGGCGGAGTTAAACGCGCAGTTAAGTTCTCGGAGAAAAAAAAGATCATGGTAATGCCTGGGGAGGAGATACTCACAGACAAGGGAGAGGTGATAGGCCTGTTCCTGCAGAAGGAGATACCTCCCGGGGATTTCGATGATGTTGTTGAGGAGATAAGAAAACAGGGCGGATTAGTTATACTGCCCCACCCGTGCGATAGGCTTAGAAGAGGAGTTCTGAAGAGGTTTCCAAAAGCAGCTGAAGAAGCTGATGGTATCGAAATAGTTAATGCAAGAGTAATCTTCTCCGAAGATAATAATAAAGCAGAAGTGTTTGCAGACAGGTACAAGAAAGCGAAGACTGGCGGGAGTGACGCTCATTTTGATTTTGAGATAGGAAGGGGTTGGACAGAGTTCGATGGGGAAGGAGAGGAGGATTTTAGGAAAGCGATAAATAAAGCAAAGACTCGGGCAGGAGGAAGTCAGAGCCCTCCCTTTGTGCATGGACTTGGGAAAGTTGCAGAGATTGTTAACAGGTTCAGGCGATGACGAACGCTTTATATAAGTTTCAGTTCTTCATATATTGACCTTGTGGAGGGGTGAATCAATGTTCGAAATTCAGATTGATGATGCGAAACTTTGGAAGAACTGTGTTGACGCAATAGTTAACCTAATAGAGGAAGGAACTTTTGAGATTGAGAAGGAGGGCATAAGGCTTAGAGCAATGGATCCCTCACAGATCGCCATGGTAAGCTTCTTTATGCCTAAGGATGCGTTCTCCGAATATAAGGTCGAATCACCCACAAAAATAGGATTGAATTTCGATAATTTCTCAAGGATTATGGCACGTACAAGAGGAGGGGAGAAGCTAAAGATGAAATTAGAGGAAAACAAGCTTCTCATGGAATTTACTTCTGGGGAAACAAAGAGAAACTTCAAGGTTCCCCTTGTTGAGATGCCTCCTGGGTCGCACAAGGAACTTAAGATAGAACACGATGCAGTGGTTACAATGAATTCAGGTCATTTCAAGGAATCCCTCAGGGATGCTGTGCTCATAAGCTCACACGTAACACTTGAGGCAGGATCATCCGGTTTCAAGGTGGACGCACATGGGGATAACGCTGACCTCATGCTTGAAGATGCTACAAAGAGCGACGAAATAAAGGTTGAGGCAAAGCAGAGTGCAAAAGCTACTTTCCCCCTTAAGTACCTAGATGATATAGCAAAAGCATGTCCGGATGGAACACCGCTTACTATCCAGCTGAAGAGCAACAAGCCCATAAAAATAGAGTACAAGATAGGCGATGCCGAGCTTTTCTATTACCTGGCCCCAAGGATAGACCTTGAGT
>CAZYPB010000042.1:0-11917 GCA_964649265.1 Microcaldota archaeon | reverse complement strand
GAAACACCATACTTCAAGAACATAGTTTCAATGGAAGAGAGATGCTGTGATTCTGAAATCAACGTTCTTGAGAAGAACGGATATTGGAAAGGATAGTGTAGGTTTTTATTCTTCCTTTACCCAAACATAGGCTTATGCCTGTATTGAAAAAACAACAGAACACTGTTGAGACCACAGTCTCCAAAGCACTCCAGGACATGGACCAGAGGATACAGTACTTGAATTCTCTTGTAATAGACATGGATAGTGCAGTTGGCAGACTTAAGAAACACAAGAAAGATTTGGATACATCTGTTCTGTTACCATATTCAAATGAATTCAACACCGACCTCTTTAACAACCGGAGCAAATCGTCTGAATTCGACAAACTCATAGAACTTTACACAAGAGAAGCAGAGGGGGTAAAACCACTTCTAGAAGCAATGGTAAAATGTAGAGAGGAATTAGCAAAAGCCGATCTCTCCCAAAGCGCAGACGCCATTCTTCCGGATGGAAAGATAAATGGTTACAATCCAACTGTACAGAAGATTCTGGCAATTGATGTTGCATTCTCTAAAATAGATGATTACGCAAAAGCAGCATCTTGGAAAATTGCAACTTCGCCTAAACTTGCCTTCACTGCCTCCGGCACCCCCCCATTCAAACAAGAGGAAGTTGCAGACCTATGTGAAAGAGGAAACAACTACATAACTGTACTAACTCGCAAGATCAAGGAATTCTCAAAAGAGGGAGGGGCAGCAAGGGATTACATAGATCTGGGCGACATGAAAGACCTCATAGAGGATCTAGGAGAAGTGAAGGAGCTCCTAGATAAGGCTTCTGCAACAGGAGAGGAAGGGGATCTAAAAAAAGCAGCGTCGTACCTTTTCAAGGCAAAGGAAACCCAGCAACTTGTTGATGAGAACTACAACAAGGTGATGAGCGAAGCAATAACGAACAAGTTCGTCTGGGAAGAGGGAGACACTTACGATTTCTTTAAACACAAGGTCGCCCCATACTTTGACTGGACAGCATTCGCGGCTCCGGTTGTTGGGGGGCTTGCAGGGTTTGTTTTTGCTGGGCCACCCGGTGCAGCAGCAGGTACAAAGATTGGAACAAATGTCTCTGCAGCATGGTGGTTTTATAGGGGTGCAGATGGGGTAATCACAGCAGCTGCTAATAATAGAGTATTCAGTCTCGAATGTGCAGAGAGTCTTGCCATAACACTTCTTTCAGCTGCACGCGTCCCAGGTGCTAAAAGTATAAGATTCGTAAAGCCTGCCCAGAAATGGTTAGGGGTTGGGATTGTGGGATCAATGTCTTATCACATAGGTGAGGACCTTGTTGATACAAGTGAAAGAGGCTGGTTTTTCACGGCAGGTCAAAGAGACCAGTACGCTTTCTATGGAGGAATAGTTGTTTTCGGAGCAGCAAATGTAATAACTGCAAATATGTCACTCAAGGCAAGGAGAATGATGGGTGAGTTTACAAAAGAATTTCTAGAAAACGATCCACAAACAATTGCTAGAAATGCTGAGAAATGGCTTGAGATGGCAGACAATCTGGAGAAGGTTGGAGAAAAGAAATCAGCAATATTCGTAAGAGAGGTCGTACACGATGCAAAGGAAGTTACCGGAGAACTGGGGGGACGAATCCCAAAAGAATCTATTCCTGTCAAAGCAGTAACAGAGCCTAGACCAAAACCAGTTGTTACCCCTGCTGAATTGAAGGAATTCAAAGCAGATCTTAGCAGAGTCCAGCTCGGGATACTTGAATCAGATCTGAGCCTACTTAGATCTTTTTCAGAAACAACTGAAAGAATTATCTCTGAAAAACCAGATATGGTTATGTTTCCTCTAACCGGTGCATGGACATTTGCTAGATCAGTTCGCCTTATTGCTTCTTTAGATGGAAATACATCGAAACTCCCGCCTTTCAAATACCCTCCTTTCTCTGCTCACGCATTTAGCAAAAGAACTGCAAAAAAGGGCCAGCCCATATTTGAAAACAGAGATCAGGTGGTTCAGGAATACCTAATAAAACACGTAAAGCAGGCAATGGCTGAAAAAGGTGTTAAGAAACCAAAGATAATGGTTGTTGACGAAGTAAGAAGCGGGAGTTCTGTAAGAGGTCTATACCTTACACTTGATAAATTTCTTAAAGATACTTTCGGTGAAGGGAACTATGAATTGGTTGTTACTGGGCTGTGCGATAAGAACATTGTGGATTTGACAATGCATAAGGAATCGAGCTACGCGGCACAAGCGATACGCCTTGTAAAAGAAAAGAAGATGAGGTTCCTTGACGAGCAGCTCAATTCCGAAATACTCACGGGGAAGGTTACTCCCGAGCAACTTAATGCCAATTCTGACTTCAGATCAAAGAGGTATGAGTTTACAGAAAGTATAAGTTTACTTGCAAGGGAGGGAGAGATAACGTTCAAGGATTCTGAGTTTAACAATCTTGTAAAGGAAGGAAAAATAGATGCATTCCAAGTAGATAATCTTTTCACAGTTGATTCAGATTTCGCCTACCGCCTTTCAGAAACTGGGATAGATGGAAAGACTCCGGGATATTCTGCGGAATCCTTTGATAAGGACGTAATGGAGAGGCAGCAGGATCTTTACAATAGGTTAGGGAAACTCTATGAAGGAGACTATGTGGGGTGGAAGCAGGCAGCAGAGGAGACCATTGAGCACCAAACCCAGTATAAATCTAGGAAGAAGCAGGCCAGACAAAAGAACGTTGATTAGAGAAGCTAAATAACAAAATGCGAACCTTTAAATACCTGATAAACCACATATAATAGCTAATTCTGGTAAGCTAGGCAATTGGTGTAAACTGATGTTTAAACACGGGAATCGTGATTCGAGAAAAAATTTCCTTACTCCAAGGACTTTTGAACGAGTGGAACCAATGGTCTCCGAGCCAATTAAGGCATACCAAACAGCGAATACAATCGGCTATGTCTCCGGGCTTCTTGTTGCCAAGGATCACATAATTGAAAGGAAGCCAGATGTGGTGCTCTTTCCATTAAGAGGTGCGTGGCCATTCGCAAAAGTAATACAGCTCTCTGCTTCTCTTGAAAACAGTTCAAGCAAACTTCCAGTGTTCAAATACCCTCCGTTTTCAAGCCATTATTTCACAAAACATAGGTCGGAACAATCAGACATAAGGGATACTACTGTTTCTGGATATCTTGATGGGTTGCACCTTTTCTTGAAAAAAACTGCAGTTGGAAAACCAAAGATAATGGTCGTTGACGAGGTTCTTAGCGGAAGTTCTTTAACTGGAACCCACCTGGCACTTACAAGTTCGTTGGATAGAAAATACGGTAAAGGAAATTATGAACTAACGATAATAGCCATGTGTGACAGATCACATATACAATTCGTTTCATCTGTAAAACCAAAAGCAGATCAGATAGTGGATCTTGTTAAAAAAGGAGAAATTGTATTCATAAACCAGGAACTAAACAAAAAGATTATGGGCGGTTCAATCAGACCAAAGGAATTGGAAATAACTGATGAATTCTCAAGTAATGCATTCGTGTTTCTAGGTGCCGACATGCGCAGTATGGTTGCCAGCGGAGAGGTAACATTCAAGAACGATCAATTCAACAAACTTGTGAGGGAAGGCAAGATACTCCCAATAGCAGTAGGAAGCCTTTTCACAACTGACTCCAAAACGTTCCTTTATGATTTGAGGAAAACAATGAGGCAGGGCTCAACAATGCCATCATACAATTCTCTTTCTTTTGACCAAAGGGTTTTCAGAAACATGCAGGTACTCCTCCAGAATGCACAAAACCTCATGTCCACAGAATAATTTATTAAGCAGACCCTCGAATTCTATTTATGGACCTAGTTACAATGGGGCACATCGTCTTTGACATACGCTGCTATGTTAAGGATTTCCCTGTTCCGGACAAAACATCTTTCACTTATTCTGAGATAGAGACTTCCCTTGGGGGCTCAGCTGCAAATGTTGCATGTGCAGCGGCCACTCTTGGAGTTAAAGCAGGTTTCATGGGTAACATAGGCAGCGACCCAGAAGGAGGACAGCTAGTTCAGTACCTTCTAAGGAAGAAGGTAGATATTGCAAGGCTCAGGTTTGTAGAGGGAAGAACGGGAAAAGCAATAGTTATGATCAACTCAAATGCCAATGTCGAAGTTGTAGAGATGCTTGGGGTTAATGAGCCGTTCGGCAAAGTAGATCCAACCTACATTGCAGATGGAAGGTATTTCTTTATGAGTGGAACAACTCTCGAGGCTCTTCAACCTGCTTCAGTCTATGCAAAGGAAAACGATGTTTCAATAATATTCGACCCTGGCAGATCAAAGGCAAGGGAAGGAGTAAAGAGACTGGAACCAATAATAAGGAACACAGAGTTCATGATAATCAACCAGGCAGAACTTTACATGATGACTGGTCAAAGGAACATAGATAAGGGGATAAAGAAAATACACGAAGTGAATCCAGATCTAACATGTGTGATTAAGGGCGGATCAAAGCCAGTTGTTGTGAAAGGAATAGAGAATTTCACTGTAAAACCATTCAAAGTAAAAGCTGTTGACACTCTTGGGGCAGGTGATTCGTTCTGCGCAGGTTTCATAATGGGTCTTAAGGAGCACAAGAGCTTAGAGAAATCCATAAAACTTGCAAATGCAGTTGCTGCTGCTAAGGTCCAGAGAAAGGGAGCACACAATGTACCTTCTCGGGCCGAAATAAAGAAGATGTTCAATATCTAATATCAGGGGTGGATTGTATGTATGGAAAAAAAGTCCGTTTTTCAAGACTTATGAAAAACGGTAGGATGCTGCTTTTGGCAATGGATCAGGGCATAGAGCACGGCCCAAGGGACTTTAATGAGAAGAACATAAATCCAGAATACGTGTTTGATATTGCTTCTAAATGCGGTTTCACGGGCTTCATTGTGCAGAAGGGAGTTGCACTCAAATACTGGGAGAACTACGCAGGCTCAATACCGCTTGTTCTCAAGGTGAATGGAAGAACAGAGATAAACCCAAAGGAGGACGTCTACTCATCACCAGTTGCGTCTGTAAAGGACGCAGTCTCACTGGGTGCAGATGCAGTTGGCTATACAATCTATGTGGGCTCTCCAATGGAGGCGAGAATGTTCACGGAGTTTTCTGAAATAGAGGAAGAGGCACGCGAGTACGGGATGCCAGTCATAATGTGGGCATATCCTAGAGGAAGGTTTGTTGGGAAGGATGAGAAAACAAGAGCCATGGTTGCATACGCCTCAAGAACAGCGCTTGAGCTGGGGGCAGATGCAGTGAAAGTTAATTACACTGGAGATGTCGAGTCATTCAAGTGGGTTGTTAAATCTGCTGGAAAGATGCCCGTTCTCTCTGCAGGCGGAAGCAAGCTTAGTGATGCGGATTTCCTTAAGAAAATAAAAGAGGTAATGAGCGCAGGAGCAACAGGGTTCGCAGTTGGAAGAAACATCTGGCAGCACGATAAACCTCTTGAGATGGCTGCAAAGATGAGAAAACTTGTTCTCGGGGAATAATCCCCTACTTTTTTATTTTTCCCTCTAATTCTAATACTAAATCCCTGTTTCCGATGTAGATCGGACTCCTCACATCTGCATCCTCGCACTCAACATCAAGGAGTGATTTATTTCCATTGCTTGAGAGTCCACCCATCTCCTCAATTATGTTCCCCATTGGAATTCCTTCATAGAATAAGCGTAATTTTCCCTGCGGTTTATCTATAAGCGCAGGGTAACCAAAGAACCCCCCATAGTGGACAACCTGTGCAATGTCTCCAACAAAAGTACCGCAGTATCTCAGCTTCATATTCTTCTCCTCGCCCATGCTTTTTACAAACTTCTTGAATTCTGGAATCCATTTTGTAGGGCTTCCCCCCATTCCATAAACCTTTCCTGGCTCCGGCAGTATCATGTTCTCGTGGATAAGACAATAACGCATCTCCCCTTTCCTATACTTAACGAATTCATGCACTCCTTTCCCAACAGTATAAACAAGCGTAGTCATGGGACCATATAGTTTGTAAAGAGAAGCAACCAGATCCCTTCCCTTTGTGGGCAGGTTCTTTTTATAAATTCCAATTATGGCTCCGAGAACGTTGTTTGTTCTTACATTGCTGGATCCATCCAATGGATCTATTGTAACTACAAATGGAGCATCGTTATCAAATCTAACGGGGTTCTTCAGTTCCTCTGAGTAAACAGTTCTAACCAAACCTGTTTTCCTGAATTTATCGCAATAGTAGTTGTTTGTCCAAACATCAAGTTCCTCAGCTATCTCCCCGTACTTGTTCCTGTCGCCTTTCTTTGTTATCATTCTGTGGGGGAATTCAACCCGTATTTCCATACTCATTCTGCCTATCTCATTTATCAATCTAGAGAGATCACTGTCGTCAACCGATTTCAGATGTTCCTTAAGAGTAACTTCAGCCATAAACCCACCCATTTTCCCTTTATTTCTAACGTTTAAAAAACTACTCCAAAGAATGTAAGGATCAATATTGCACCAAGCCCTGCAAATCCAAACAAAGCTACAATAATTAGAACGGGGATTGTAAGGGGCACATCTATCCCAATAAACGTCAAAAGAAATATTGCAGCAAGTCCAAGTATCGAGTTGATTACAAGCCTTATTGCTAGTTTCATTGTTTTTTTAAGTGCAATCACCACTAGGGCGAAAAGAAGCAGAAAAACCAATCCTGCCATTAGTAAAAGTATTCCTGCAAGCGGGGTTTCCATAATCTAATATTCTCAAAAGACATTTATAAATGTCAGTATCTCTGCATAATGACAGACATAAGAACCAAGATTATGATAGCGGAGAAGCATAGTCCAATGAAAAGGTCAATCAATACAATGAAAATAGAGAAAAAAACAGAGAAAATAACAAGGCCCCATTTAGATCCGGCGCTTTTTCCAACCATTAGGGACACGAGGCCTGCCACAATTATGTAAAGAGCAAGTAGTAGTCTTGTTTCCATGCCTAAAACTCCTTAATGAAATATTTTATAAGTTCCCTCCTTTATTACCTTTTGATACAATGAAGGAATTATGGGTTGATAGCAAAAGAGTTGCCAATTCTCTTAATCTCCACCATGTGGAAGAGAAAGGAAAATGGACGCAGATACGGGTAAGGAGCAGCAACGATATAGAAAAGGTTAGGGAAGCACAGAAGGAAGGTGCTGAGAGGATATTCATAATATGTAATGATTGGTCCGTATTCCCCTCCAGGACTCTTTCTTCTCTCTCAAGAAAAACAAAACTCATAGCAAAGGCAAGGGACATAAAACATGCAAAAGAACTTGATGAGGAGCTCGATAAAAAGGTTCACGGAATTCTTATAGTAAATGCAAGAACGGATGAAGTAAGAAAACTTCTCAAATACTTTGCAGGAGAGAGCCAGATGGAATTCGATTCTGTTTCCCTTAACACAGTAAAGAGAATGGGTTTAGGGGCAAGAAGCTATATCGATACCTGCGAACTGATGAGCGATACAGAAGGGATGCTGGTTGGAGAAACAACAAATGTATTCTTCTTTATTCAGGCGGAATCAGATCCAGAGAACCCACACATCCGACCATTCCGGGTGAATGCCGGGGCGATATCCTCCTATGTGCTTCTTTCAGAAAACGAAACCCGTTACCTCTCAGAGCTCAAAGTTGGGGATGAGGCACTGATAGTGGACAGAAGCGGTTCTGTTAGGAAGACATTTGTAGGTAGAAACAAGATAGAGCACAGGCCCCTTGTTCTAATAGAAGCAAAACTTAACGGAAGGACTGCAAGGGCGATACTCCAGGATTCAGAGAATGTGCACATAATGACTCCCAAAGGAACCAAGAGTGTCTCAAAACTGAGAAAAGGAGATAAGGTTTATGCTTACCTTAGGAAGAGCAGAAATAGAAAAGGAAAAGAGGATCCGATGGAGAAATGAGGTGATCGTTTGTCAAAATCCGATGAACCAAAAATACTCGGTAAGGAGCTATCCAAACTTACTAAGAAGGACCTGAAAGACATACCGCTTCCTTCGCTTATACAGGCGCTTAATGATGAACTTGTTGCACTCTCAAGAGAGGAGGAGAAGTTCATAGCATGGGAGGAAGAGGATGATGACAATGATGGTTCTGGAGGACATCTTGTCAGGCTTGATAAGGAGCTACACATGGCCCGTCTCATTCTCCTTGAGAAAACAAAAGAGCAGGGCGAAGTAAAGCTGGATTCAAAATATCTAATCGCAATGGTCAAGCTACTTTCTAAAAGTGAAAAAGCAATGGGCTGGTACGGAGAAAAACTTAAGCTATGGAGAAAATTCCTCTCACTTCTTGTGATCCGAATGAAACAGGAGCCAATACAAGTATATGACAAAAAGAAGCCCAAACAGAAGAGAGTGGTGTCTGACTTCAAACATTACGGGGATCAGGGATAATGATACTAAAGAACTGCAGAATTGTTTCCCAAAGAGGGATCACAAACACAGACATAATTGTCTCAGGAAAAAAGATAAAGCGCGTGGGAAAGGCATCTGGAGAAGGAACAGACCTGAAAGGACTATTTGTTTTTCCTGGGGCAATAGACCCACACGTACACTTGAGGGATCCAGGCTCTCCAAAAAAAGAGGATTTCTATACTGGAACATGTGCAGCACTTGCAGGTGGCTTCACAACAGTTATGGATATGCCCGAATATGCTAACCCACCAACAACAACAGCTAAGGCATTAAGAGAAAAGGAGAGTCTTGCAAGGAAAAAGGCAGTGTGCGATTATCACATTAGATTTGGGGCAACGAAGGATAATTTCGATGAGATAAAAAAGGCGTCTCCCGGGTCACTTAAGATATTTACTGCAGAAACAAACAGCCCCATGACAATAACTGATTTTGGGGTCATAGCACAGCATTTCAAGAGATTCCCGCGTTCTAAACCCATATGTATACACTCCGAGGAGCAGGAGGCAATAGACCATTTCTCAGAGAGATACAGCAATCATTGCAAGGTCCGATCCCCAATAGCTGCAGCACTTTCACTTTCAAAAATCCTCGCACTCCAAAAGGTATACAAAAGAAGAATTCACATATGCCACCTTTCATCAAATCTTGAGTTAGAGCTTATTTCAGGAAGAAGCAGGGATGTTACTTTCGAGGTTACCCCCCACCATCTTTTTCTTTCAACAAGGGATTACAAAAAGCTAGGCCCATACGGAAAGATGAATCCTCCTCTTAGAAGCAGGAGCGATGTCTCTGCTCTGTGGAAGAACATAAACAGAATTGATATGATAGGAACAGACCACGCTCCACACACAATTAAGGAAAAGGAGTCAGAAAACCCGCCTTCGGGTGTCCCAGGGTTGGAAACAGCAATTCCCCTTCTTATTGATGCTGCGTTTAAAAAGAGACTTAAGATCAATAGAATTCCCGTTATGTGTTCTCTTAACCCTGCACGAGCATTCAACATAAAAAACAAGGGAGAGATAAAAGCAGGGTACGATGCAGATTTTTTTGTTGTGGATCCAAAAGGAAGGACTGTTGTAAACGGAGAAGAATTACAGACTAAATGTAAATGGAGTCCTTTCGAAGGTAAGAAGCTGAAAGGGAAGATAAAATCTGTATTCCTAAGGGGAGAGGAAGTTTACAGGGATGATGAGGGAATCCTGGTCGGGCCAGGATTCGGGAAAAAAGCCCTCTAATTGCCGTTTTTCTTCTTCTTTTTGAAGAATTTCCTGTACAACAGGTATGCTACAACAGCTATCACCACTATGATTAAGAGCAGTGTAGTTGTGTCCATGCCTCCAGAGTCACCGTTTCCAGAGAAATCTGATGGAACGATCTGCAGGTCAGTTGTCTCCACGATCGTATGCTCTTCGTTGTACGAGTCCATAAACTTCATGGTTACTTCCACCGGGTACTTCCCAGGCTGAACTGACGAATCAACGAACACGTCATAACTTACCTCGCTGTAGTCGTCTATCTTAAGTGTGCCTATGAAGTTAGATGGCGAGTTGTCAAGTATTGTGAAAACATCTCCATCGACACTCACTGTAAGTGATTTCATGTCCGTTGTCCCGATGTTTGATACCTGAATGTTAAGAGAGTATTTCTTTCCAGGGGATATGGGTGATGGGCTTGTTGATGAGATCACAGCAACCTTCGGAAGCCCTACAACTTCCACACCCATGTCCTTGGTTATTGTTGTCTGAACCTCTCCCTGTTTGTTTAGGTATTCCAATGTAACTGATATAGGGTAATACGCCGGAGTTGCACTTGAGCTTATACCCACCTCATATTCTACTATTGACTTTTCCTTTGATTTGATGTTCCCAACAAGTTTCTGTGATGGACCGATAGGTATGAAACTTGATGAAGAGGAGGATATTGTACTTCTAACTGAATACGCTTCAACAGTCCCGTCATTAGTTATATTCAGATTCATCTTTATTTTCTTTCCAGGAGAAGCAACTCCAACAATGTTTGGTTCCACACTGAAATCAACAAATCGTTTAACTGCCTGAACAGTCCCAAGATTTGCAGTTGTCTGCTGCACGGCCCCAAGGTCATCAAAGTAACTGAGAGTCACTGGAATTGAATATGTTCCAGCAGGAGTGGATAGCTTGCTTGACATTGGAACTACTACATCGACAGTCTCTCCAGCGCCTATATCTCCAAGAACAAGCTGTGAGCTGTCCTTTAATATAAAGTAAGTGGAATCAACGCTCAACACAAAATTGGATGCTTTTCCCCCAGTATTCTTTATATTAGCATTAACCTTAAACTCATCCCCGATTCCTATTGTAACTGGGCTTGAAGAAACCTCGAATATAGTCTGCTTTGTCACTGTCACGGGTATCTGGACGGATTTATATCCTGTTCCGCCGCTTATTGATGTCTCTGTCCAATATATTGCGAGCATTACGTTGTAAACTCCAGATTCGATTTTTGGCTTCACTCTGAAAGGCACATTAACCTGAGTTGAACCAGACGCTCCGATTGCTCCGACTGACATCTGGTCTACAGTAAATTCGAATCCATTTCCGCCAGGGTATATGGAGACTCCGGTTATGGCGGCAGTTCCTGTGTTAGTTAGGGTGAATGAGACTGAACCAGTCAATCCGGGCCTAACGGTTGTAGGGGAGACTGATGATCCGGAAACCTGCACATCTGCGAAAACAGCAGTAATCAGTGCAATTATAATCACAAAAAACAGAGACCCCATTTTCACAAAATCACCCTCTTCATTCTAATAATTCTCCTTATACAACATTGCAAGGTAACCTTTATCAACATTTGTGTTGAAATCCTATTAGTACTCATTTTTAGGAGGCGATTTGGTGGAGTACGTACTCGAAGTTGTAATAGAATCAAAACCTGCGGCAAAGGATCCAGAGGGAGCGACAATAGTTCGTGATCTTATAGGAAAAAAGGGATATGGTGCAGTGAAAGAGGTAAGAACAGGTAAGGTTCTCAGAATAAAGCTTGAAGCGAAAAATGAGAAAGAAGCAACGGAAACAGTGGACAAGATGTGCAATGAACTAAGGCTTGCAAACCCAGTTGCGCAGAATTATAAGATATCTGTTAAAAAGGTGTGATCATGATCGCAGTTATACGTTTTCCGGGCTCGAACTGCGATCTCGATGCAGTTCATTCTCTCGGAGAAGTGCTCGATATTCCTGTTGAACTTGTTTGGCACGAGCATTTCAGCCCAAAGAAATACGGTGGCGTTATACTCCCAGGTGGTTTCAGCTACGGAGATCATCTTAGGGGTGGAATCATAGCTGCGTTCTCTCCAGCTGTGCAGGGAGTTAAGAAGATGGCTCAGGATGGGAAACCAGTGCTTGGGATATGCAATGGATTTCAGGTACTAACCGAAGCAGGGCTTCTTCCAGGAGCACTCCTAAGAAACGAGGGCCTCTCATTCGTGTGCAAATGGATCAACC
>CAZYPB010000041.1:0-11921 GCA_964649265.1 Microcaldota archaeon | reverse complement strand
ATTCCTTTGCATACTTCTCAACGATCTTCAGTATTTCTTCCAGTTCAGCTTTGTTAAATGCATGTCTTTCTTTTGCAACTATTATGGAAAGTTGTTCTTCAGTTTTAGGTAACAGATCGACTATCTTGATTATTACATCAGGAGTTAATTTCTCAATTTTTGAAAGATCCTCTATCATTTTCTTTGCATCCTTCTCATCAAGAAGGTTGCGCGCCTTGAGATAATCATATGATGTCTGCTGCTCAAAACCAAGCTCTCCCTCGCTTTTTCTTTCCTCCATTATCCTGAGTGCCTCGGATAGTGTTGCTGATCTTTGTTCTTTGAGTTCTTTGCCTATCATGAATTCACCTCAGATGAACCGGTGGTACGATCAATTTCTTCTTTGAGTTACCTATCATAAGTTCTACAAGATAGGATTTTCCTCTTTTCCCCAATACTTCTCCAGTCCTGCCCCTGTACCTTGGATGTGGCATTCCAGGATAGGATGGTTTTGGATGTATCGAAACTTTTTCACCTTTTTTAAACTCCTTTATAATGGAACTTATTCCAACTGTTTCCCTTGTCTTTTTTCTTAGTGTCCGGCTTCTTTTTGACATGTGTCCAAGTGATCTTTTTGCCATTTTTACCCCCCATTGTATCGACGATATGGTCTTTTGCTATTTATATACATATTTAAATACCTAGGTTTATAAATAGTTCTTATCCGAGGGTGGTTTTTGTGGCTAGAAAAAAAAGCACAAGAAAAAGAAAACCGAAGGTTGATGTTCGTTTTAAAATAGAAAACATTGTTGCTTCGGCTAATCTTGGAATTGAACTTGACTTGTATTCGATAGCTCAGAAAGTAAAGGATGTGGAATATGAACCTGAGCAATTCCCTGGGGCCATATTGAAACTTAAAGATCCGCGTGCATCTCTTTTGCTGTTTAAGAACGGGAAGATAATATGCACTGGGTCAAAAAGTGAAAAGGAAGTGGCGTTTGCTATTGAGAGAGCAGTTAAGCTTCTAATAGGCCATGCAAAGAAGAAAGTCTAGGTTCTTCCAACACCGGAGAAGACAAATCCATTACGCTCACAGTCTTTCTTATTAAAGAGTCTTCTGCCGTCGACTATTACTGGTGTTTTCACAAGTTTTTTTAATTCCCCTAGGTTTTCTGCTATCTCTTTGAATGCTGAGTGAGTAGTAACTAGGACAACGCAATCCGCATCTTTAACTGCCTTGCGCCAGTCATTGGTTGTCTCAATTCCCTCTAATTCGCTTACAAACGGATCGCAAACTGAAATCAGCGCACCTGCTCTCTTAAGCAAATCGTATAGCACAAGACCTGGAGAATTTCTCATGTCATCTGATTCCTCCATATAGGATATCCCGAGCAGGGTAATTTTTGAACCAGACATTTTCTTCAAAGATTTAGAGATTAGATCAAACACGTGCTTTGGCATTGAGTCATTTATGTTTCTCGAAGTCTCAAGTAACGTGGGCCTTGGCTCTCCTGCGCCATACATGAGAAGCCATGGGTCTTTTGGGATGCAGTGTCCTCCGACACCAACCCCAGGTAAATGAACATGTCTGTATGGGGCAGTGTTAACGAGCTCACGAACCTTGTAGAAATCAACTCCAAGTCTTTCACATATGAGTGCCAGTTCATTTGCAAATGCTATCTCTACGTCCCGGTATGAGTTCTCTGCTGTTTTCACTGTCTCTGCTGTAGTCATATCTGTTGGATGCAGATTGCCTTCTATGAATTTTGAGTAGAAATGAATGGCTTTGTCTGTGCTCTCTTTGTTAATTCCCCCAACTATGCGGTCCATTTTCTTAAGGTTATATAAGAGCTTGCCAGGAGTAACTCTCTCGGGGCAGTGAATAAGGTAAAGGTCCTTCCCTGGTTTCATCTTACCTCCAAATAGGGGCAGGACTACTTTTGTCATTGTTCCTGGCGCCAGTGTTGATTCTACAATAAGCATTGAATTTTGCTTCAAATTTTTGGAAATCGATTCGATTGCCGATTTAAGATAGGAATAGTTTGGTTCGTGTCTGTTTTTGAGGAAAGGCGTTTGAACGCATACAATTATTACATCGGCATCCTTACATGAAGAATAATCTGTTGTTGCTCTAAATGACTTCTTTTCTGCTACCTTTTTTAGTAATTCAGGAACGCCCGGTTCCTCTCCTTCTATAGGATATTCTCCTTTGTTTAGGGAATCTACCCTCTGCTCCGATATTTCAATTCCAGTACATGAGAATCCTGCATCTGCCACCAGAAGTGCAACTGGGATTCCAACATATCCCATCCCAACAACGCATACCTTTTCCATGTCAATCGCTTCCTCTCTTTTTCTTTATAAATACTGAGGCCACTAGGCCTATACCTATTCCGCTCCAGAAAGTTATAAGCCGGTATAGAAGAACCGATGTTATCGAAACAGATGGATCAACACCCAGCATCTGAAGCAGGACTGCAAATGATAGGTCCATCGAACCCAACCCGCCAGGTAGGAGGGATAACAGTCCTAGGAGAAGTGAAAGACCCATCAAACCAGATATTGCAAGGTATGGCAAGTATACGTTCGGAGACGCATCAAGAGAAAACAGAACAAATATTGCGGTTAACGAATCAAGTATCCAAATTCCCATTCCGGTTAATAATGCATACATGAATTCACGGTTTATCTTTAGCCCGCCAATAAATCTTTCAGCGCTTTTTGCATAGCCATTGCTGAACCGTGAGACGACCCCTACAAAAACTGATCGAATTTTATACGATTGTGCTGAACCAACCAACACAAACAGCGCAAAACCGAAAACCAAGATTGGAGGCAACGCTATGTAGAAAGGCAGGTAAAGTAGAGAGAGACAAGATATTAGGAGGACTGCCATTAGGTCGGATATCCTTTCAACAACAGTACTTGCAAATCCCTTACTAAGGGACACACCATAATTTGATTTTAGGAGGACTGCTTTAACTGGTTCTGATGCTTTTGCAGGAGCTATGTTTGACAGTGCATTTCCAAATAACTGTATTGGAGCGATCTCAGAGAAGGAAAGCTCGCCAATAAGCATTTGCCACCTGTATATTCTTAGTAAAAGCGCTGTGATTAGGAATATTATTGAAATAAGCAAATATGATGGATTCGCTGTTGAGAGGTTTTCAACCAGTTTCTGGGGTTCTGCATATGCAATAAGCAGTGCGAAGAGAACCAAGCTGAACGCTATTAGAGCAACCCGTATTTTATCCATCGAAAGTATAACTCCAAAAAGTCTTAAATACTCAACTAAAAAGATTAACTGAAGGATATGGTAAAAAGACGTGTACTGAAAGGCAAAATTCCATTCGTTGTTTTCCTAGTATTGCTTTCATTGTTTTATCTATTACCTGTTCCTTTTTTGTCTCTGTTTGCAAAGTTATGCATCCATGTCTTTCTTTTGGGTTATTTTGCACGACCACTTCTGGGACTTAAAGGGAAGGAAGTATTGTTTGAATCTTTTCTCTTATCAATGGCAATCAGCACTTCGGTTGGAATGTTCCTAGGAGGGTTCGTTCCACTTAATGACATTGGTATTGGTATTATCTTCTGTCTCTGGATTATTTATTTGCTTTCAGAAAAAACAGTCTTTGCCCTTCCCTCGGATTCCCGATTCGTAGCAGTAATATTCGTTTTCTCAGTTATTCCGCTTGGGACAATGCTGCTTCTTAACCCTAGAACCGGGTTGATAAGTGACGGGTGGTGGCACTGCTCCATATTGAACACGCTTGGGGGGAATCTCCCTCCGCAGAACCCATGGTTTGCACAGCCCGAATCAATATTGGCATATCCATATTCATATCATGTCTACCTTTTCCTCTCAACTGGGGGAGAGATGTTCTGTCTTCATTCGTTTGGCCTTTTCGCACTGCTTCTTATGTTTTTCCAAGGTCTTGGGATATATAGAGTATTGCTGCTATTTGGCGGTAAGAAGATTGGAGAATCTGGGGCAATTATTACATCATTTGTTTTCACATGTGTTTCCACAATAGGAGGGATATTCTTCCTTTGGGATGCTGGAAGAATTATACCTAGTGAGGGATTATCTGCATTTCTTAGTTTTCTTAAAGACCATCATGGCCCACACATGTGGCACGGAGCAATGAAGGGTACGTATTACTGGTTCAGCCAGACGTTTGGTTTTGGTCTTGATGGCATTGACCCCATGAATGTAGGCATAAACATACCTTTCCAGGGAATGGCCATGGTCGGGGGTCCACAGCTTCTCTTCATAATAGGTGTCATCTATTTTCTGCTAAAAGAGGGAAAACCCTTGTTACGCGGGATAACCAGATCGGATTTAGGGATTGCTCTTTGCCTTGCTCCACTTTGTGCAAACAGCCCAGTAAATGGACTCGTTGCCGCTGTTGCCCTTTCACTTTTCCTATTGTACAAACGCGCGTACGCGGGTAAGAACCCTGTTGGTGCCATTATGCCCATTGGGTTCATAGGTATTTTTACTGCTGTGGTTGATTCCTCATACATTCATGCATCATTGACAAAGGGAGGAGTGGGAGGATCAATAATTGGAATATTGGCCCCTAATGCATTGCCTGTTCTTGCTCTAGCTGTTCTTGGTTTCTCTCCGCTGGTTTTACTTGGATTCCTTGTTTGGAAAGAGAATTTGTTGAGTAAAACACTCACTATTGCCTCGCTGACGCTTGTTTTCTCAAGCCTGGTTGTTCTCATGGTTATAGAGTTAGGATACCTGTATTTCACATATCCACTGTTCATTGGAATCGCTATTCTTTCTGGCCCGTATTTTAAGAGGTTACTTGAGAATCCTAGAAAAAATATCATCCTTGGGATTATTTTGATTGTTCTATGTATTCCAAATGCATTGATTATTGGTTCGTATATCTACTATGGGGGTTCTTTCTGCGAGAAGATAGATAAAGCTGAAGTCGAAGCAGGAGACTGGATCTCAAAAAATACCCCTGAAGATGCTGTCTTCCTGCAGAACCTGAACCTGGAGAAAACATACGATGAACTGTGCCCGGAGGATACGCCCGTGGATCTGAGTCAGACAGATGTAAGACAGACATTCAACTACGTTTCATTGATTGGTAAAAGGAGGAGTTATCTTGGAGACCTGAGAAGCGTTTATGTTTATGGGGATAACTTCTGCGATGCTCTGAAGATCTATTATTCGGTATTTGATGAAACAGGCGGGCATATCGACTGTTCTTTGAAAGAAACGGAGGGTATTGATTATATATATTCTTCAGATAAGACATGGAACCCAGGTACTGGCGATTGTGCGGATGTTGTTTATGGAAACGCTGATGTCGTAATATATGAAACCAAATGATAGGTCTTTATAGGATAATTGAGAACTGATTTCATGAAACGTGTGCTTGTAACTGCGGGATCGTGCACTGCTGCGTTGTGCGTTCTAAGAGGCTTAAGCTCAGATGATGAATTGGAGTTATATTCATGCGATTTGAGGGATGACTCCCCGAGTAAGATTTATGTAAAGGAGCATTTCGTTGTTCCGAGGGGCACGGATAAAGATTTTGTAAAAGCACTTCTGAAAATATGTCATCGATGCAAGATAGACCTTCTTATCCCTGTCTCTGATTTTGAGATAAGGGAATTATCAAAGAACATAGATTTGTTTGAGGATTCTGGATGTTCTGTTGCTGTTTCTGGAAACAGGCAGATAGAGATAATTGGGGATAAACTTGATACATGTACCCACATTAGAAAACTAGGTCTTCAGACTCCTGAGACAGTAGCTGATGAGAAGGGTATTTCGTTTGGTTTTCCTCTTATGTTGAGAACCCGTTATTCGGGATTGCATAAGAAAATAGTTGCAGTTGTTGAAAACAAGGAACGGCTTCGATATATTGTAAAAAACACAAAGAAACCTTTGGTTTTCAGTAAGTTCATAAAAGGAGAAGAATATACCATAGATGCTGTTGCTTCAAAGAACGGTAAACTTCTTGAAGCACTTCCAAGGAAAAGAACTGTGGTAATGGATGGAACGAGCAAGGTTGGTGATGCAAGGAAAGACACCAAAATGATAGAGGAAGTAAGAACAATTGTTGAAGGTCTTGGTCTGAAGGGGCTACTGTGTTTGCAATGCATAAAGAAGGGCAGTAAGAATTACTATTTTGAAATAAATGGAAGAGCGGGAAGTGGGCTTGATTTGGCAGTTGATGCAGGAGTGAATATGCCCAGGTTATGTGCAGAGGATTATCTTGGGAAATCCCCGGAGGCGTTTTCATCAAAACCGGATTACAGGCTTAGGATGATAAGGTTTGAGGACCGGGTTCTCGTTAGCCAAAAAAACAAGGGATTCCTGTTCTTGGATCTTGATGGTACTGTGCTAAATGTTGCAGAACGGGATTATAGAGTCTACAGGGACATACTCTCAGAGAGCGGTTACAGAACACTTCAGAGAAATAGGTATTGGAACCTTAGAAGGAAGAGAACCCCGATACAAGAGATACTTGCATTCAACTGCCCTAGATCATTTGTAAAGTCCTACCTGAGGGAGAGAGAGGGTAGGATGGAGCTGCAGAGATACCTAAATTTTGATGTTCCTGTGGATGGCGCAAAGAAAGCTCTTTCTATTTTGTCAAAAAAATATGAAGTGTACTTAGTAACACAGCGCAAATCAAGGAAACATGTATTTGAGCAGTTGGAGAAACACGGACTTTTTGAACTATTTGGTGGAATTATAACTGTCTCCAAAAAAGGAAAAGATCCTGCTGCCCTAAAAGCATATGAGATAAAACATTTCTTCCCGGGAGTCGGGATTGTTGGTGATAGAGAAACAGACATCACTGCTGGAAAGATGGCCGGCATTAAAACAATAGCTGTGCTTACTGGGATCAGGACTGAGGAGTTTCTAAGGAAACAGAAGCCAGACGACATAATAAGCAGTATAGATAAACTACCTAAACTTCTTGGTCTTTAATTCTTTGTAGGTATTTCCCATAAAACTCGGATATTGTAAGAATCTTATAGCTGTGTTTGTCTGCGAGTTCGTAAAATCTCTTCCATTCAGTCTCTTTTTTTAGGTATGGGTGGAAAAGTGCTGTGAGCGGAGTTATTTCTTCCTCAAAAAGATGTTCCATTTTCGATGCTTTGTTGTAAACTATGTGAGAATTACTTTCAAGTGAAACATAACCTTGATCTGATATCGAGAATGGTATCTCCCAAATAGGGAGGATCTTGCCCTGTACACACAGTTTGTATGGTTTGATGCCAACCTTTGTGCTGTCTGCTTTGATTCCATTCATTGATAGATGTAAGAGATCAAGGTGATCTCCCCTCCACCAAAGGCGGTGGTTTCTGTTTATTTTTGGGGTTATTTGTGTTTTCTTTTTGAACTCCTCTATTTGTTCAGATAATGTTTTATCCATCTCTTTGTCATAATGCAGGCCTAGGTCTGCGCTCTTATCAAATTCCTTTATCTTGTTTGTTAGAAGAAAGAAGGTGGAGCCTAAACCCAAAGATTTCTCATAATCAAACATCTCTTGATCAAATGTATCATCATGTGTCATTATGGCTATCTTTTCCTTGCAGTTGTATACCTGGTCTTGAGTGTTGTTTGCCTCAGGTAGACTTGAGAAAAACTTGATAATTTCCTCTTTTTTGAAAAAGTTCTCTTTCATAAAGAGAGGATAACAAAAAACATTAATTAACATATACTGTCATCTACTGATTTGTGAGAAAAACGTCTGAGAAACTTCCCGGGGTAAGTGTACTCGCACTAAACTACAACGATGCTGAATCTAGTGCTGTCTGCCTTAGTTCTCTAATTGAAAACATGGTGGATTACCCTGGTCCCTATGAGATATTCCTTATAGACAATGGGTCAACTGATGATTCTGTCTCTGTTTTGAAAAAGAAATTTCCAAAAGTGAAGTTCATATCCTACGAAGATAACCTTCAGGGGCCCAAAGCCTTCACAAAAGCCATGAAACGCCATGTAAAATACGACTTGGTTTACATAACCCCGAATGATATGGAGGTTACCTCTGGTTTCCTTAAGCCACTTGTCAAATATTTCAAAGGAAGTGATGTATTCTGTGTTAATCCTACCGCAGAATCAAAAAAAGAAAATGAATCGTATAGGAGGAACGTTGCTTCTAGAAGGATAGGTTTATTCAGAATGAATAGGGAGCGGTCGAATAATCCGGCTTACAGTTTCTCACCTACAATGCTCGGGGTATTTGACAAAAAGAAGTTTCTTGAATTGGGTGGGCCAGATCCCGTTTATCATCCAACGTTCTATGATGACTATGACTTGGGATATCGTGCATGGAAACGTGGTTGGAGAATAATATATGAACCGAGCAGTGTTGTAAAACACAACCACACGGCACTTTGGCAAAAGGTAATGAAAGACTGGATTACTATAGACCTAAGGAATAAACAGTTCTTTGTTTGGAAGAATTATGACAACCTTTCACTTCTGTTCTATTTTGTTTATTTCCCACTCATTATGTTTCTAAGCTTACTGAAATACAGGTTAACTTATCTAAAAGCTCTGGGAATGGCTCTGAAAAAGCTTCCTGAAATTATTGGAAAGAGAAGACAAGAGGAACACGAGAGAAAGTTCTCGGATAATGAGATATTCCAGATGGTTTCGGACGGACCTTAAATCTTTGCCAAGTGGTCTGCAAGTAAACCGAGCCCTTTTTCTAAACGCACTTTTGGCGTGAAGCCCATTCTGCTAATTGTTGTGTCATTGCTCCTGAAGCCAATTGATTCGTGGGATATTCCTTTTTTCTTTATTGTTGGGTTTATGTTGAATAATGAAGCGCACCTTTTTACAAGGGATTCTATTTGTACTGGGTTCTTGTTTGCTAAATCAACTGTTATATTCTTTTTACTTGATTTAGAAAGAATGTCTATAGCTTTCACTGTATCGGAAACATACATGAGGTCTATCAGGTTCTTTCCTGAGCCATATATCTGGATGTCTCTTTTCTTCTCCAAGAAGAACCTTTTTACAATCTTCGTCGTTATCTTTCTTTTTGGTTCATATGGGCCGTATGCCCCAAAGAAACGTACAATTATATACTCGTCAACAGCTCCTTTCTCCTTGAAAAACTTCACATATTGTTCAGATGACAGTTTAGATATTGAGTATGCAAGCTTTGGGTCTAATTTTGAATTTGGATTTACATTTCCCTTCAGCCCATTGTAAACTGCTCCTGATGAGAAGTATATGATCTTACCTATTTTCACATTTTCAAGAAAATTTACGAGGGAAAGTTGGTTGCTTTTAAGATCGAATGCCGGCATATCAAAAGACATTTGTGGATCTGTGTTTCCTGCAAGATATATGCACAAATCGTATTTCTTTGATTTCAGTACCTTCACGTCTTTGGGGTTTGAGAGATCGCATTTTATTGCCTTTGTTCTCTTTCTCTTAATGGTGCTTGGGAAATCTTTTGATGAGTTATAGAAAGCATCTATGTTCCAATTTGGTGGACATTCATTAAGTAGATTCCTGCCAATGAAACCGGATGCCCCCACTATTGAAACTCTCATTTCAGGTTAACCTCTCTTGCCCAATTGATTGTCCTCTCAATCCCTTTGTCAAGCATTACCTTCGGCTCGTATCCCAGAAGTTTCTGGGCCTTGTCAATCTTAGGTATTCTCACTAGCACGTCCTCCTTTACCTTCCTCTTAAAAACAATTTTCGATGGAGAATCAGCTTTGTTTATTATCTTCTTAGCAAGTGTTAGCGATGCTATTGGTTCTGCTGGGTTTCCTAAGTTGAAGACCTCTCCAATTGCCTTCTTATTCTCAATTGAACTAAGTAGGCCATTCATGAAATCACTTATATAGCAATAGCAACGGATGCCCATTCCGTCTCCAAAAATATTGATGTCCTTTTTCTTCACTGCTTTCTCAACAAATATCTTTATTGCTCCTCCGCCAACCTGCCTTGGCCCGTATATGTTGAATGGTCTTATGGAAACAAATGGGAGGCCGTACTCTTGCATGTATCTGTAGCCAAGGTGTTCTGCTGCAACCTTACTTACAGAATAGGTCCATCTTGGGTCCCCAACAGGTCCCTGTGATGTAAGGCTGTTTTCACTTACATTGTCTGCCTCTGGCCCGTACACCTCACTTGTTGAGAAATTGACAAATCTTTCTACGTCAGAGTTCTTGAATGCCTCGAGAACCCTGTATGTTCCTATAAGGTTAACATTTATTGTCCGAGTAGGGTTGCTTAGAACGCATTCAACCCCCGCTATTGCTGCCATGTGGACAACAATGTCTGTTTCTTTTGTGTATTTTGAAAGTAGTTTACTGTCAAGAACATCTCCTTTGACTAGGTTTAGGTTTTTGTTCTCAGAAAACTGAGTATGTTTTATTGCATTCTGAGTGAACGTATCTATCACTGTTATTTCATTGTCATTTATCAGGTTTTCAACTAGGTGAGACCCCATGAACCCGGCACCACCAGTTATGAGTATTCTTTTGTTTTTCAAGCACAACACCTAAAACGCATTTATGTGCACATATTTAAATGTCCTTTTACTTGAAATGAACGCCAGAGATGTTGAAATGGAGAAATGGTACTCATATCTTCTAAGGGAGAACGCCTATGGATTCGGGATACAGGGGTTTACCCTGATGGCAGGAATAGTGTCAGCAATAATATTCCCGACAATCATGGGAAAAACTGAGTTCGGTTATTTTACCTTGTCTGTTGCCATGGCAACAGCCTGGCTTCTCTTAGCAGATGGTGGGATAAACCAAGTTGTGCTTAAGTTTATACCTGAGAAGGGAGCAGTGAAAGCAGGTAGTTATTATGCATATCTTGTCAGGATAAAGTTTGTTCTCTCATTTGCTTCATCTTTGATTCTGTTCCTATTATCTGATTATATTGCAATCCTGCTCAACATGCCTGAAGTTGGGCCAGGACTAAAGTTCTCCTCACTTGTGCTTTTTATATGGTCATTTACTACCTTTTTTGAGAACGTGCTTTTTGCACTTAAAAGGAGCAGAGATGTTTTCATATCCAATTCCGTTTACCAGATACTTAGGGTAGGCTTTCCCCTTGCATTCTATGTTTACTTCTTCAGAGAACAATGGGTTTGGGCTGTTGGGGGACTTGTTGTTGCATGTGTTATATATTTGCTCATACTTTCCAACTGGATAAATGGGAGGGTCCCTAAGAGTACCGAACGATTCCGGGGGAGCTCTTCGTTTATGCACTATTGGAGATATTCATTCTTTGGATATCTGGGCACAGTGCTGTTCCTGAACCTGGACCCCATAGTAATTGGATTATCGCAGGGACCTGAACAGATAGCTGCATACAGGGTTGCATGGCTTTGGATTGCAAGCATAACTCTTTTCAGTGCATCTGCAAACAAGATATTCTTCTCAGCGCATTCCAGGGAGAATCTTGCGAGAAGTAAAGCGATTGTATCAAGAGGAATAACGTATGCTTTCGTTGGGTCGTTCCTATTTATTCCGGGAATCATCCTTCTTTCTGGGAAACTTCTTACTTTCTTTTACTCTGGGAAATATGCTGAATCCTATGCTGTCATGGCCGTGTTGAGTTTCCTTGTTCTTGAGACAACGCTTAATGCTGTTTCTGTGCCTGTGCTTTTGGGAAAGGGAAGGATACGTCTCCAAACACTGCTTGCTCTTATTGCCGGTGGATTGCAATTGAGTGCGATGTTAATTGTGACCCCAGCCTATGGGATTATAGGAACAGCTTTATGCGTCGTTGTGGTGAGGGTTATCTTCTCACTCATTGTCACAGGTTATGCTGTTTCTGTATTGAGAGTAAGTGTGCCCATCATATCATATGTTATCCCGATAGTTTTTGGGATTATTATTACATACCTCCTGCTTCCATATACCGGGCTTGTTAATGACATCCCTGGAGTTCTTGCTTTTGCCTTTGGGGTGAC
>CAZYPB010000040.1:0-12123 GCA_964649265.1 Microcaldota archaeon | reverse complement strand
CAAAAACCCTCCCCATGATAATAGGAAGAAAGAACTCAATAAAAGTTCAGTCACTTCTCTACCTGATTGCTGTTCTTCTAAGTATATTCCCCTTCGTAATTCTTGAGCCATTCAAGGGAAGCCTTGGTTATCTGTTCCCCATAATAGTTACTGATGTGCTTATTCTTCATGTTGCAATAAGCACGCTGTCAGACCATTCTGTTAAATCCTTAAGGAGATCGAGAAACACAACCCTGTTTGCATTGGGTACAGGACTACTCGGTTTCCTTCTAGGTACCATAGTTTGAGGTGATATTATGGAAGCCATACATGAAACAGATTTACAATTGAAACTCCATTCTCGCGGGAAAGTTAGGGATACCTATGAGTTGGATGACAAACTCATTATGGTAACAACAGATAGGCTCTCTGCATTTGATGTTGTGTTTCCACAACCAATCCCATGGAAAGGAGTTGTCCTGAATGAGCTATCTCTTTTCTGGTTTGACTTTACGAAAGACATAATAGGGAACCATTTCGATAGCCAGCCTTCTGGCGAATACGAGAGAATAGCCAGGAGATCCATGGTTGTTAAGAAGAGCAAGCCCATTCAGATTGAGTGCGTTGTTCGCGGTTATCTTGCAGGATCTGGCTGGAAGGAATATCTCAAGAAAGGAACAGTCTGCGGAATGGAACTGCCAAAAGGACTTGAGCAATCCCAAAAACTTCCTGAACCGATGTTCACTCCATCAACAAAGGCTACGGTTGGTCACGATGAGAACATATCTGAGGAACAGGCCTGCAAAGCAATAGGAGAAGAATTATATAGCAAGGTAAAGAATGCGAGCATTGCCTTATATAAGAAAGCCTCGGCTTATGCATTGGAGAGGGGAATCATAATAGCGGATACAAAATTCGAATTTGGAGACTACAATGGGGAAATTATCCTAATAGATGAGGTTCTCACCCCTGATTCATCGAGGTTCTGGCCCGTTGACCTTTACTCCCCAGGTAAATCTCAACCCAGTTTTGATAAGCAGTATGTAAGAGACTATGTTGAGAAGCTTGGGTGGGACAAGAAACCACCAGCACCTGAACTACCGGAGAATATAATAAAAGGAACAAGCGATAGGTACATAGAAGCATACGAGAAGATAACTGGTAAAAAATTCCAAAGGTGATGTTATGGTTGAGGTACTTATAATCATAGGAAGCGAATCCGACAGAGCACTTGCAGACAAGGCCAAGACAACACTCGATGATCTTAAGATTAAAAACGATGTTCAAGTTGCTTCTGCACACAGAACTCCTGACAAGCTTGATAATCTGATTAAGACTTCCAATGCAAGCGTATTCATAGGGATAGCGGGATTATCTGCAGCACTACCCGGAGTAATTGCATCCAAGACAAAAAAGCCGGTTATAGGTGTTCCGGTGGATGTAAAGCTGGATGGCATGGATTCCCTTCTTTCAATTGTTCAGATGCCTCCGGGAGTTCCTGTGGCAACAGTTGGGATAGACAATGCTAAAAACGCAGCTTTCCTTGCAGCAAGGATACTTGCATTAAAAAACGATGAACTTGCTAAAAGGCTTTGAACTCTAGCCCATCAATTTTCTCTTTATTATTACTGCTAGAGATAGCATAACAAATAGCAGTGTAATGAAAATAAGAGAAAGAGCCTCAAGTACCATATCGCTTTTTACATCACCTATCTCTCTCTTCATTGCATCCGTTCTATTCTCAAGCCCATTGGAAAACTCTGATAACTGCGCAGTTACTTCACCTGGACCTTCATGTTCTTCTATGTATTTGGATTGGCTTCTGTAAAGATTTGCCCATATGCTGGTATATCGCTTTCCATTGTATTCACCCGTTATATCCTCAGGTGTTTTTCCTTGCAGGTATATGCTGTCATGTCCCTTCACCATGAAAAGAGCATATGTGGCATCGTAAACTGCTGCACCATATAGTCCATTATCAAACTCAGTTTTTGCTGTTTCTAGGTGCCAGTTCTGATCAGGAAACTGTTCCTTTCTACCAGATAGATATTCCTCGGCGGCATCAACTGTCTCCACTGCTACTCTCTTGAAAACTTCTGCTCCAAGTTCCTCTCCCTCTCCCTCGGCAGCAAGAAGGTTTCTTGATGCAGTGCACCAGCTTTCAGCATATACCAACTCTTTCAGGGCATTGAGTCTTCTAATGTCATTTGAGAAGCTATCGTTGTTTATTCCCTCTATCTTTCTCTTAGCCCAGCTTGCCCTTAGTTGGCCACCAATTATCCACTCCCAATTGTCCTTTTTTGGTTTAGCTTCAACTGCTTCCTGGTAGCATCTTTCTATGTTATTGATCCGCCTGTCTATTTCTTCCCTGTCAGCATCCGAATCCTTAAGAAATCCAATATTTATCAAAGTAATAAACGCAGTGTTGGCTCCAGTGTAGTGGTATCCCTGATCCAAAGCATTTTTTGCAATGTCTAATTGGTTGTTGAAATATTCCCTATAATCTTCATTATTCAATACCGATGCTTCTGCACGCGCTTGGTTTATAATCTCCTCTCCTATGTTTTTGAAATGATTAAACCTAGGGTTATCAAGTCCACCAAATGCAGGAATATTCGGTATCTCTTCAAATGAAAAACTAGGCCCCGCGAATGTTGTGTTGTTCGTGTTGTATGCTATCTGTTTTACCTGTTCTATATCCCTTACTTGTGCTATTTCTACACCGATCCTATCCCCAAGTGCATCTATCGTTATCCTATCATCTATCCCAAGGTATGGCGTTATTATAACATTGAAACCCTCTGCACTTGCTGCCATTGCTTTAGCTGGGACACCTCCAACCGGCCCAACAAGTCCATTTGCCTCTATTGTTCCAGTTATGGTCATGTTGTCCCTTATGGAACTGTTCTCTAGAGCAGACAATATTAACAAGGCCATTGCTGCTCCTGCGCTTGGTCCATCTATATTCGTAAGGTCTCCCTCACCTATTTTAAGAAGGAAATCACAGCTTTCTCTGTTATACCCAGTTATTTGGGTCGCAACTTGGGTAGCAGTCTGCCCAGACACCTGCGTTAGACTACCAACTACTGGAGCTGTGGCGACATAGGTTGTTCCATCACCCGGTTCTATCTTAAGTTTTATTTCAACCATCTGCCCTAATCCCAGGTCATTGATTGAAGGAACCTCCATGGTGCGAGAAAGCGTTTCACTACACTCCGCAGCACTAACTATTCCGGCGAACATAAGGAATAATGCAAAAATAAACAACGACCTCATTAACTCACCATCTACACTCTAACCCAAATAATTTAAATGCGGCTCTATTTGGCCCCACCAAATGATCCGACATTTTTGTGAACAAAAACTGCGGCTGCCGGGATTTCCAACAGTTCCCTTTGTTTTCTTTGGGGAATCGAAAAACCTTTCTTTTCTAAAAGAAAGGGGTTTCGTTTTGAACCCGGGCAATGAGCTTGGGAAGCTCAGATCCTAACCAGACTAGATCACAGCCGCAAATTAAGGCAACTCAAAAACATTATCGTCTATTGTTGCATTTACATTAAGGTTCACTACATAAAGGTCGATCTGGTTTATTGTCTCCCCTCCGACTTCCGGACTATCTTCTAGGGTCATAACAACCTGTCCACTTATAACGACTCCCGTCTCATCATCCAAGCACTGTGAAAAAGTAACCTTCTTTACATCTGGGGAGAACCCGAGACCAGGTGCTTTTGTGTAGTCGATGTTTCCTTCTATATATTTGCATTTCCTTTTGTTTATCTCGAGTTCTTTAACTCCGCCGATGAATTCGATTGCATCGCTTTCCACAAGCTTCCTGCCCATCTCATTCCAATCCTCTGTCCCAGAAACAGAGCTATCGAGTCCAACGCTTTCATTGAATCTGTAGCAGTCCCATTTTCCGGAATTTCCACAGAGGTAAGATCCAGATTCTGTATCATAAACCCTGAATACTGTTTCCTGGAGAGAAGGTAAGCCGGTGAGAGTCACATCTGTCCTCACCTTTTTCCCTTTCTTGTACTGCTTTATATCTGCACTTATCATTGTCGCAGTGTCTGAGTTAAGGGTACTCATATTTATTCTGAGATCTGTTATAACTGAATCTATATTCTCAGTTTTCTCAATAGAACTAAGTATTACCTCCTTTGGACTAGGTGCTGAAGTGCAACCAAGGAGCAATAGAACTAAAACCAATGGTAGCAAATATGTAGGATTCATACTGTTTTATATTTGCGCGTTAATTTATTATATCTATGGAAAATCCAAGTGTTCGTCAAAGCATAAACTTATGCTTGAAGAAACTTAACAAGAAAGCTCTGTTTGCATACAACGTAAATCTTGACAGAGTATGCCCTGTGTCTGAAACCCAGATAAAAGCAATTTCAAAGCACCTCCCAGAGTTAATGGATTGCTTCAAAAATGAAGAAGGGGCGGAGATCCGGGTCACTAAGAAAAAATTTGATAAGATAAAACGACTCACTACGGGATGTTCGTTCAGAATAGGCGGGCAAGCGGGAAACATGGCTATGGACTCCGCAAGACTCGGCACTAAAGCATATCTCCACACTCTTGACAGATCAAAAAAAACAATGTCTCACCTTTCTTCGGCAAACATTTTTATCGCTTCGAAAAACGGATTCAGAAGTGCAAAGAAGTCAGGAACTGATTTGCCTCCGCTCATTCACTTAATATTGGAATTCAAATCACATTCATCTGCAAACAGGTTCATCCTCTCTGATGAAAAGGTAAACCCATCAATGAAAATCGACCCTGTTTTTTCAAAGCAGATACTCCACCACATAAAAGATATCCAAAATGCATTTCTCGCAGGTTTCCATTTGGTTCCTTATGGAATCCTAAGGAAAAGGGTTAGCATTATTGGGGGCCAGATAAATGAGTGGAGAGCTAAGAATCCAAAAATAGGAATACATCTTGAATTAGGGAATTTCACGAACAGTTCATCCGAGAGAACAACAATCAAAAAAATTCTTCCTGAGTGCGACAGCGTTGGGTTTAATGAAGACGAATTCCCATCCATCATGAGGATTCTTGGAAAGAATGAGAAAACAAGCGCGTTAATCTCTTTGCTTGAAGAGGTCTCTACTGTTCTACTTCATACTTCCGACTACTCATGTGCATTCTCAAAAAAACACAGCTCAAAAAAGCTTTATGACTCCCTTACATTTGCTTCTGCAGTTGCAGCATACAAATCAATGGAGGGAAGAGCCCCAACAAAAGCACAGTTACTCAAAAAAACTTTCAGAAGAAAGAAAGTCTCCTCTCCGTTTAATGGGGAAGCTTTGAGAAGAAAAGGAATCTCCTGCGCCGTTTCTCCTTCCATGGAAATAACCCCGAAACACACAATTGGTTTAGGAGACTGCTTTTCTATGGCATTCTGCCTAAGCATGTAGAATAAAAAAAATGCGGCCGCCGGGAAATTCAGCGGAGCTGAAGGTGCTCTTTGCACCAACAAACTCGCGTTTGAACCCGGGTCACGGGCTTGGAAGGCCAGGGTCCTACCAGGCTAGACTACGGCCGCGCCGAACCCAGGGAGGCACATCTCCCCTAGTTTCAGGTTCCTCCTGACCCCCCTACTCCGGAGCCAAAAAGACCATTGCACATAGAAAGGATGAACTCTCCTAGATTCATCATGCGGCTGCCGGGATTTCCAACAGTTCCCTTTGTTTTCTTTGGGGAATCGAAAAACCTTTCTTTTCTAAAAGAAAGGGGTTTCGTTTTGAACCCGGGCTACGAGATTGGCAATCTCGAGTCCTAACCAGGCTAGACTACAGCCGCAAATAGCAATATGTTGTGAATATCAATACTTAAAAATCTATTTTTACTCTTCTTGGTTCTTCGAAATTTTCAATATATGCAATCCAACCCCAAAGATTAATGATAGGATGCATAGAGAATACACTTCAAAACCTCCCAATATCGATTCAAATGGATTAAATGTAAATGGAAAGAACGGCTTCATGTCTGTGTAAAGTGGAGAATCAAGAAGGACATGGATATACGCACATAAGAAAGATGCGAAAAACAAGTCTTTTTTATTGGACGACCTATGGATAAATGCAATTGTAAATACAAGAAGCAATGAGACAATTGAAGCACCCATAAAAGAATGGAAAAAACCATGCAACGGAAAATCCAAACCAAAGATTAAAACAAACAAGGGCTCTAGGTCAAGTATGACGCTTGCAATAAGAAGAGTTTTCATGTCTAGGTGGAACAGTACGCCCAATAGAATTGCAGGTCCAAAATGAAATGGTGTGAAAGGAATTTGCTCACCTTCAGAAACAAATGCCGTGGGCCGGGTTTGAACCGGCGACACTCTGGTTTCTGTCTGGGATAACTTCAGCTTCGCCAGCACAAGTGCTTCAGACGCTCTCCCAGGCTGAGCTACCACGGCGCGCGCCTTATTTAATAACCGTATAACTTTTTATTCGTTTGCAAACAATCTATCATTGAGGTGTTTTTAGTGGTTACTGCTCAAGAAATTCTTCAGGATATTCAGGAGGCGGAGATCAGATGGATAAATCTTCAATTTGTCGATCTGGAGGGCACTTTGAGAAATCTCTCAATACCCTCTAGCTCATTTGATTCTTCATGCTTCTCAAAAGGGATAACTAAACTGGATCCATCTGGCTTAGAGGGGTTTGCTTCTAAGGGGGACAACATAGCACTGTACCCTGATCCAGAGACCTACAGCAGGATTCCATGGGACAACACCTCTTGCAGGATGTTCTGTAATCTGAAGGAACCCAAATCCGGCTCAAAATCAGAATTTGATTCCAGAGAAGTAGTATCGAAAACAGAGACAACTCTTGCAAGCACAGGTTACACTGCAAGAATAGGCTTTGACCTTGAATTCTTTGTGTTTGACTCAATAACAGTTGACTCATCGATCCCGTTCAAGAGTCAGGGATACGCACTTGATTCCAGAGAGGCTGCATGGAACTACTATGGTCAAAACTATCCTGTTGGGTTTACTGACGGCTACATGGTTTCCTCTCCAAAAGACGCGATGTATGTTTTCAGATCGAATGTTTCCGATACACTCGAGGGTGGTTTTGGAATAAAGGTGGATTCACACAAACACTCTAACTCATCAACCGGCCACAGTTCAATAGAGGTGAGAGAGATGCCCCTTAAGATTGCGCCCGAGGCCTTTCTAACTTCAAAATATGTAATAAAAAATGTAGGTGTCGGCTCTGGTCTTATACCAACATTCATGCCTAAACCTATCTCTAAACAGAAGGGATGCGCCCTCTCATTAAGACAGAGCCTGTGGCTGAATGATAGAAATGTCTTCATTGACCCGAGCGATTCATCTGCAGAGTTGAGCCAAGAGGGAAGATACTATATAGGTGGGATCATGGATCACGCCCCATCCCTATGTGCTTTTACAAACCCAACTACAAACTCTTACAAGAGACTGGTTGGTGAGAATTTGTTGAAGATCGATTGGTCAACAGGAAACAGTTCAAAATCAATAAGAGTTCCAACCTACTCTGCAGGAAAGGATGATTCAAAGCACATAGATTTCCTAATTCCGGACCCGAGCTGCAACCCATACGTTGCGTTCTCGGCGACACTCCTGGCCGGACTTGATGGTATAAAAAGAAAGATTGAGCCATCATCGGCGGGCAGTGTTCCAAAAGTTGCAGAAAAAAAGGCAAGTTCAAAGGAACTTCCAAGGACACTCTGGGATGCAGTTGAGGCCCTTAGGAGTGATAACGATTTCATCAAGGTCTCGTTTCCAACAGCACTTATTGATGCATACTCAAACATAAAAAAGAGAGCGTCAACAGAGGCATCCACAGTACCAACACCATGGGAATTCAAGAGATATCTAGATGTCTAGTTGGTATATCTGGATGTGGGGAACCCCTTCAATGCTAACCACGCTCCCTGAATCAGCTAGTTTCTTCTCGATCGCAATGCTGACTGCTCGCTCACCAACAAGATTTATGGATGTCGCGCCATCCAAAAGCTCAGAAGCGCGCTCCTTTGTAGTCAATTCGCCCGCATAGAACGAGGAATATTCTTTAAGATCAAGAACCCGCTCTCCTTCTCTGAAGACTTTACCTATGAGCTCTTTATCGCATATGGCTACAACCATTTCCTTTTCTGTTTTATATGTTTTGCAATACATCCGCTCACCCTCTTCCAGTTCTTATCATATCTTCAAGATACGTTGCCATCGTCTCTCCTTTTTTTGTAAGGCGAACCATTCTCCTGTTGCCTTTGCTTTCAGTCTCAATATAGTTCTCTGCCTCAATTTTCTTAATTAGGTCCATAGCATGAACATAACTCATATCCGAAGATTTTGAAAGATCCGTTATACTCAACTCCATTCTTGAATTTTTTATTAGGAGAATAAAAAAAGCCGGTTTTGGTCTTATCAGCCATTCCAAGAGCTTTAAATCTTCTTTAGATACACTACCCGCAGTTTCCTCTTGTTTTTCGGCCATGTTTATTTTTTGTTTCTTGTTTTTAATAAATTATCCGATAATCCCTTCCTGGAAGAGCATTATCAACCCAACAAGCACTAAAGTAATCCCAACAAATATCCTCATTCCGTACTTGTTGTTCTCCCTCCATCTCTCTATTGCATCTGGAGGTACACCAAAGAGAACTGCACCACTTATGAGCAGAAGTGGGAAAACCAAACCCAAATTATAGGAAAGAAGCAACGGCACTGCATTTATTTTGGTTCCTATATCTGCAGATGAGGCCATGTTCAATATTGCGAGGTATATCCCACCAACGCAAGGGGCTTTAACAAGGGAGAATATCCCTCCTAGAACGAATGAGGTCATCATGCTTCCTCTCTTGGTTAACGACTCGCTTATTCCCTTAACATTTTCAGGAGTCTCAACAAGGAAGCTTTTCGGGTTCTTGTAGTCTTTTATTGTCCAAAGTCCAAGAATAATAACGACAAATGCGATCACTGTACTTATGGAACCAATATCTACTGATCCTGCAAAACTTAGAAGCCCCCAACCAATTATGAAATAAGCAAAGAAAATTCCCATTGAGAATGCAAAAGTAAGCCTCACAAGTCTCATCTTATTCTCAGAAACCCCAAGTGAATAGGATATTAGGAACAGAAGAACCGCTATGAGGCAGGGATTAAATCCAGCTATAATTCCTGCACCGAACGTTGTGAACGGGTTGGCTATATCAAGCATTGTCGTATTGGTCTCAACCGGGGCCGTGTTCTCAATGCGTTTGCATTCCCCTGAAAGACAATCATCAAGGAACTTATTCAGGCCCTGGGAGTCCAAAGCACCTACAAAAACCATGCTCTCATTAAGTACAATTGTGGGAGTCCCTCTCTGCTCATAAGGTATGTTAAACCTATCAGATATGTTGTTGAACTTCTCAAGGTTTGTGCTGTTATAGCGTATCTCATACTCACTTATCACTAAATCGTACTGGTTCTCAGAAACAATTTCCTCAAGTGTTTTTTCGAAAACAGCACAGGCACCACACCCTACCTGGTTGTAGTAATCCAGATATATCTCTGCATGAACTAATGAGGAGAATAAGAATAGTGTAATTATTGCCCAAGTTTTCATATTATTCACACTGTTGAAATAGGCGTTTCCTTAGCTACATCAGTGCTGTATGCAAACACAATAGATGAGGAGAACAACCACCCGTACCAGAACAGCCAGAACCCTCCAACCATATCAAGGCTCAGAAGACTCAAGGCAGAGAACACAAGAAGAACTATTGCGAAAATAGTCTCAACATATGTTAGTTTGAATGCCTCCCAGTGCGTCATGGTGTGAGGGTTCTGTCTTGTCATAACGAACCTAGTTGGAAGGTTAAGAACCGCAACAAGCACGGCCTTTGCTCTCTTTATCGCAACTGAGAAATTGACAAACAGTACCATCAGCCCTATCTTGTAAGATCCAAAATAAAGCTGGGCCCCAACGACAGTCATCCCAACAACTGCTATGAGATAACTTAGGGCAATGAATCTAGCCATCTCAGGGATTATGAGTGATTGGTAGAACACTACTGTGGAAAGATTGGTTACAACAAACGTAAGCGTTATCAGAGCATACAGTATGAAAAGATATGAGAGATACATGAAACTGAAAACCTGAGTTGAATAATGGAGTTGTTTTTTCAGTGGTATTTTGTGTATGTTCTTAAGATATGTTTTGATAAGCCAGCTGTTTCCAACAGTGTACCTCCACTGTTGCGCTACAAATGTTGAGAAACTGTTTATAGGTTCACCGAGCGCATAACTCTTGGGAACAAAAACCCCTCCATGCCCCGATAGATCGGATTCAAATGAGAATGCAGTGTCCTCTGTTGGGGAATTCGGGAACCCTCCTATTTCATTAACAACTGATTTTCTAACAATACCAACAGAACCACAGAACATTCCGCTCCTATCAAGATTTCTAACAGGCTGTATGAACTTATAGAAGAATGAATAATAGGAATTTACGGTGTTAGCGAACATGTTTCCCTGTGCATATTCCTTATGTGTCTGTACTGATGCTATGTTGTCATCCTCGAAATGACCCATTGTATCCATAAGGAAATTCGCGTCTGTAAGCACATCATCTGCATCAAATATAGCAAGGAATTCTTCCTTCACTTCTTTGATTATCCTGTTCATTGCATAGCTCTTCAGTTTAATCGGATTAACAAGGAAAGTATACATTATTCCATTTACCTTACAGAATCTCTCGACACTCTTATCTGGTTTACTTGAATTATCGACTGCATAATATGCAACTTTTCCAGGGTATTTTAGTTTCTTAAGGGATGCCAGTGTCCTTTCAACTGTTCCAGGCTTCTCATTTCTAAATGGAACAATAACTGCAACAGGGGGGGCTTTCTTAAGCTCAGGTTTCCTGTAAGACCTGATTCCATGGAATGATTTTAGATAATAGTAGCATCCTGCTGTATTGAAAACAGCATTGACAATCAACAGGAGAAGGAAAACAGTTCCAACTGCCTTATCCAAAGGGTTCCCCAATATCTCGAACATCAGGTAGAAGCCATACATGACCCCGCCTATGGATGTAACTATGATTGTTGCAACAAGTAAATGCTTTTTTAACTCATCATCCATATGACACCACACCTGCGGCCTATTATATCCTTTATTATAATTTAAATACATTGGCATTAGTAAAAAATATGTTTTTACAACGTAATATGAAATTAGTGAAAAATATGTTTTTACAACGTAATATGAATAGACATTGGTTTACTTTAGTCCTTTTATTCTTATTGTTAATAGGAATCAACACGCAGAAGGAAAAGATTGAAGGAATAGGATTTAATTATCTCCAGATCCCAGAGAAAGACAGCCTTTACTTACTAGAATACAGGCATGGCGATTATACTGGAGTGTATTCTGATTCCCATAGGTCCTGTGAACTTTGCGGAGATGTTATTGAGCTCTCTGAAGGCAGAAACAGTGTCGATATAGGAAGATGTCCAGAGGAGGTCTGGCTGAAGTGCGGCGATAGAGAGATATGGTTTAAGAACAGAGGAACCGCCGGGGAATATGTTATTGCAGACTCAGATCACTCCATTCAGAACGAGGAGTTGATAGTAAATATAACTGGAACAGCTGAAACCAATGGGCTTAGAGAGATGCATTTCTTTATAGATGGAAAGAAAGTTCTCTCACCAAAATTCTTTTTTGACGGAGAATTCAGCATATCTGAAAAGATCTCACCTGGACTTGGGCCGCACACTCTCAGAGTGGAGTTTCTTGATTACATCATATACCAGACTGAGTTCGAAATCCTAAGACCATATCCGTTTGCCCTTCTTCTATCGGTGTTTCTTTCTCTACTTCTATGTGCTGTTCTTTTCAAGTCATTCTCCCCAAGCGAGTTTCTTACTTCACTTGGAATAATATTTTCAACAATGGCAATCCATTTCCAAGCACAGGCACTTGGACTATGGTTCGTAGTTCCCATTGTTCTTACCTTTTTTGTAGTCTACTCATACAGGGGTAAAACAAAGCTGTCGTTGCCTCATTTCAGTTGGAAGAACACACTATTACTGGCAGTTCCTTTTGCATTGTATATACTTGCCATTAACCTTCAGGTAGGGGATTTGGATATATGGAGCTCT
>CAZYPB010000039.1:11337-12154 GCA_964649265.1 Microcaldota archaeon | reverse complement strand
GGACAATCAGATGTTGCCGTACAGTTAGTCAGTTTTTGAACAGATGGATTTGAACATCCGGAAAAAAGAATACCTAAAACGAGAAGAATGAATAACGCCCTATATTCCATCAAAACACCTCAAACCACACTAAATTAACGTCGTTTAAGGTTTTAAGGCTTTGTTCCCATAAAAAATATATGGGTCTTTTATCATTTCTTAAAGGCTTGTTTGGGTTACGGCATAAAAGAAGACGTAAGAAAGGAAAGAGACGAAAGAAAAAGAGACGCCCTGTAATCTGCAATATCTTGAGGTTTTATGTTGGCAGTTATGTTTCTGATTCTGGTGATTTCGATTATGATGTAAACTATAAAGTGAAGGGAAAAGTCAGAAAGCGCATTCTTCAAAGACCAAGACGTGGTGAGGAATCAGATATTTTTAAGCTCATACAGCTTACCCCCGTAGCTAAAAGTGCTTTTGTCAGAATCACCAAAACAGACGTTTCAACGGGTTCCTGGAGGGGGATGAAGCACCGTCCTAGTTATGTGAAATCTTGGCATGTGATACTGAAAAAGTCTCATGGGAAAAAACCAAAGATACTCAAACTGAATACTAAATAATTTAAATTGGTTTCAGTATCAACTGTCCCATATTATCTATAATCCACTCCATCTCCTGGCCAGCTCTGAAGCCTTTAGCTTTGAAAATTGCCCGTGGGATTGTGATAAAAACCTGGTTGTTCGATTTGTTCTCATAAATCTTGACCATTGTAATCACCGCTGGATTTAAATAGGGGAAGCTATTTATATTCAAGTAGCACCGAGGGTCTGAAGGGCTT
>CAZYPB010000039.1:8869-11327 GCA_964649265.1 Microcaldota archaeon | reverse complement strand
GAGCCCATTCGACATGGGCTGTGAAGACGATCTTGAGTTCTGATTAATTCATCTTACTTGCATTTCTCAAGTAAGTTAAAGATGTTCAGTTTTATTCTCTTCTCCTTCTCAAAAGAGTTCTCTATGAAGGAACTCCTGAGATTGCATGAGTTATTATGAAAATTGGACAGATTATTAAGCTTTATAAAAGCAGTCAGTTATTCGATGTCCTCCTCTGATAATCTTGGGCTTGTTTTATGATGTCTATCTCCTTGGTGAAGCTCCTAAGTTTGTCTACTCCATCCCCAAGCCAATCGAAAATATTCCTCGGTACGAAGTTAACGGAGATGGGGGTTCCGGGAACTCCAACACTAACTTTTACATGCTCGCTTTTCCAGTCTGCGCTTATACCAAAACCTACAGTATAACCATCAACACCTTCCATCCCTGGGAGAGATACATCCGCTAGGTATACCTGAGTTTTGAAACCATCATTCCACCCCAATTGGAAATCCGCTCCAACCCACTTAATCTCAACTCTCTCACCTGTGGCCGGATCCACATGGACTGATTTCCAGTTCCACATCCCGTCCTCACCGATGAAAGGCAGATCTCCCTGGTACCAGTCCCTAATTGCCTTCCAACCCTTTATCACACCATCCTGCAGTTCCTGCAATGAGTTTCCCCCTGGGAATTCAAAAGGGTTCATTTCCGCAGTGGCGACAGCACCATCTGAATCAAACTTAAACTCTTCGCCCATCCCCAGGGCACTCTCATAACCTGTTTCTCCCGAGTAATATTCGGGGTCTATCTCCGTATTAATTACCTTGTCTTCCCGTTCTCTTTCTGGGAGAACATCTGGCCCGTCTGAACCCCATTCGTCCCATACCTTGCCCCAGTTGTCCCCCCAACCCGAATCAGCATAATCTATTTCCTCTGAGTCATCGTTTGATTGATAGTCGGAATCCCAGCCATAGGAAGAATCCGCTGAGTCGTATGTTCCAGTGTCAACTTCCCCCGGACAATCCTCATCAAGGTGAACGCATGCAACAACGCAGCCTTGACATGAAGGCTTATCACTGTAGCATTCCTTGTTTGGGTCATCTGGATTCTCAGCAAAACTTCCCGAGGAACCGCACACACATCTTCCAGTATAAGAGAGGTGTGCATTCGCAACACTGTAGCAATTGCTCTGTACGCATCCAACACCGCTATTCGGCTGCCATTCATAACCTGGCGGGCAGTCTGCAGAATAGGCAAAAGGCAAAAGCAGTGTCAGAAACATAAGTAAAGTTCTCTTCAGTACTCACACCAAACAATAACTGCGTTTGCATTTATAAAAAGCTTTCTTTCTAATACTCAGCATGATAAAAGTAAACCCAAACAGATGTCCTCAGGATCACAGATGCCCGATGATTCCCGGTTGCCCAAAGAACGCAATATCACAAGTAGGAGTTGGGTTGCCGCAAGTAGATAATAGTAAATGCATTATATGCATGTACTGCGTTCAGAACTGCCCAAAGGGTGCTTTTGAAATCACCGAGGACTAGTAACTCTCTTTTTCTTCATAATTTTTTCCTTAATTATTCCCTCAGGTTCAACTGAGTTTTTAAGCCCGTAAAAAGTGATCTCCGGGGAACCTGAAGAACCGGATGTGTGAATATGAAGGGACGAGAGCCCCAATGCTTGTTCAAAAATATCCTGTGTTACAGTTATGTCAACAATTTTTTGAAAAGGTATTTTTCTTCTGCTTTTAACCAAAACCCCTCCTTGAAAAGAAACGTAATCGTCAGTTATCTCGTATTTATAGCTCTCCATAAGCAACCTAGAGTATATCTCACCGAAGAGAATGCTCAATAAAACAACAAGAATAAACACATCTGCTCTGAGAGCTGAAAAACCAATTCCAAGTGTACTGACAACTATTGACACAAAAATAAACATGCATATTGCAAGAAAACCCCAGTACACAAACCTGAGCTTTCTTATGTATCTCCTATGTGGTTTTTCTTGGTAAAGCATCTTATCAATCCCTTATATTCCAGACTAATCTTTATATATGCAAAGAATAAACCTTATCTGTGCAACCCATACACAAACAGAAGAAAAAGAAGGAAGAAAAAGGATTTGATCTACTGCAGGCAAAATTCCTTGATCAGGGCCTTGTTGCAAGCGGGGATACGCGCTCATTGGGTTTGAGGGCTGTTGCTCAGACACATTCTCATTCTGAACGGCACCAAGAAAAAAAAGTAAAGAAACATGAAAATAAATTCAAATCCGAAGTGAAAAGAGAACATGCGAAGGCAGTGGATATGAGGAGAACCCACCTTTCAAAGATAACTCCAGTGAGAAAACAAACTCACAAACCCAGGCAGCTAAAAGACGATAAAGAGAACCCGGAATCGGAAAAACCCGATTCCTCTGAGAAAGATGAGTAATACCAAACCTTTTAATACTCAAAAATAATGAATCTCTAGAT
>CAZYPB010000039.1:2069-8859 GCA_964649265.1 Microcaldota archaeon | reverse complement strand
TGAAACTTAGAACAGCGCTCACAATCCTCGAACTTCTCTTCACATTAGGGATACTTCTTTATGTAATAAACAATTACCTTAGTGGAAGCAGACTCCCCGGAGATGTGCTTATTTCTTTCGTAGTTTTCCCACTATCAATACTGGCAACACTTCTTATGTTCACTTACTATATTTGCATTAGATTCGGCAAAAGCATAGTTACCTATGCAGTTATTATGGGGTTCTCAATATCTTTGATAATAATTGCAGTTAGGTTAATCCCACCGCTCCTTACACTGGGAATAACTTTATACCTTCTGAACAGATTGTTGATCATAACCAGTGTTAGTAAAATAAAAGATCTGGATGCAAAGCTTGTCGCAGATCACCTTGTTTCTTTTGAAATAGCCTCCCTAATTGCTCTGCTTGTGGCAGCGGAATTCGGATCAATATTCACTGACCTAAAAGTCTCCTATCTCTTGCTACTCATAATAATTGTCTGGTACATATACAATATAATCTACAATCTAAAAGCGCTATCCGTTACATTCGGAAAATGGTCCAGAAGTGAATGATTTATATATGTCTTATGACATTTCTCTTTTTGTATGCCACTTAAAAGCAGAAAGGGAAGATATCTCGCAGAGGCAATAGGTACATTTATTTTCGTACTGGTTAGCGTTGGATCTGCGATTGTTGACATACTCACCGATGGAGCATTGGGGTTGATAGGAATAGCACTTGCCACCGGGTTAGCAGTTCTTGCAGTGTGTTATTCCCTAGGACACATTTCTGGTGCACACATAAACCCTGCAATAACAATAGGTTTTGCAACACAAAAGAAATTTCCAATCAGATATGTCCCTCAATATATTATCTCCCAGATAGCAGGGGCAATACTTGCATGCCTTCTGCTCTATGTGCTTTTCAGTAATATTGGGAACCTTGGCATTCCATTTCCGACATACAGGTGGCCACTTGTTTTCCTAGTGGAATTCGTCATAACTTTTATACTCATGCTTGTTATAATGGGGGTTGCAACTGATCCAAGGGCAGCAGATCCGGCTGCTGCTGGTTTGCCAATAGGCCTTACAGTTGTACTTACTTCCCTTCTTGCTCTAAGCATAACTGGAGCAGTAATGAACCCTGCGAGAGCAATAGCACCCGCAATAATACTTCTCGATTTTAAGTGGCAGTGGGTATATTGGTCATCAACAATCTTAGGGGCGATCTTCGGTGCATGGGTTTATGAGCAGATAAGAACAGCGAAACCTCCTGAAGCAGAGGAATTCGGCATACTCGGGCCAATAAGGTGATTAGATGAAGAAAAAGAGTAAACGCAAAAAAAAGAAAACTAACACGAAGAAAAGGAATGCCCTCACTGGAATCTCCCCAAAAGAGATGAGAGGTTTTTCATCTATTTACTTGGATGTTACGGACAAAGGATACAAGATTTCCATATGGAGCGGTAAGAAGGGAATCATAGAAGGACTCCTTTCGAGAAACGAGATGCCTCCGTTCATTAGGATGGCCCTTGTTAAAAGAACAGAAGCAATGAACTCTGGAGAAAGCATAGAGATAATTGGAAAAAACGAGGCAGACATAGCTTCCATAGCATCTGAACCAATAGATATACACACAAACGGAAACCTATCTGCAGATATCTCAAAGAGAAATGGAGAGATACACCTGAAGATAACTCTTGAGGAAACTGATGAATACACCCCGCTATATTCTGAATCTCATCCTGATGCAAAGGAAGTGAACATAGACCACCTTGCGACAAAACTGAATGAGGAGATTAAAAAGAATCTCAGCATTGCAGATTTTGAGGAGAAGGCATCAAAACTTTTAACCGATCTAAGGGGAGTTGAAAAACTGAAAAAGGATAACAAAGACAAGAAACTAATAAACTCAGTCAGGGACTCCTCCGCATCCCTAAGCTCTCTTTCGAGAAGATATGGTTTCATAAGAATATACCAACTCTCAGAAAGCATGTCTATCCTATTCGAAACATACTGGCAGAAAGGAGAGGTGGAGAAGGCCTCTCTACCAACCATACTGAAGACAGTTAATATGCTCGAGAAAATGGTTGAGGACATATCTGGAGCAGATGTTGATTCATTAATATCCAGAATATCCCGCAATGGAGATTAGCGTTATCTATTTATATGATGAAACCGGAGTTATTAGCATGATTCGTTCATGTGTGTATGCAAAGAAACAACTGTTCACAAACCTTGAGTTCGAGGAAACACTTAGATATCTCAAGAGCAAAAAGAATTTCGTATGGATAAATCTCGAGAATCCCACTCCAAAAGAGCTTGCTCTGATACGCTCAAAACTGGATTTTCACCCCCTTACAATTGAGGATGTTTTGAACGAACACCAGAGGCCGAAAATAGACACATATGATGATTATATCTACATTGTTGTGAAAATACCGACCGGAAGCGATCTGGAAGAGGATGTAACACAGCTTAACATATTTCTCTCGTACAACTATATGGTGACAATTGCACTAAAACCACTCCCCTTTGTCGATAGCGTTTTTCAGAAAGCATCCAAAAGTCAGAATGTCCTTAAAAGAGGTCCTGATTTCGTTGCATATCTATTACTTGACTCTGCCGTTGATTCTTTCTTCCCGATAATAGAGGAAATGGATGATAGGGTTGATGAGATAGAGAAAGAGATTTTTGATGAGCCGGACCCAGAAACCCTTTCGATGCTTTTAGATTTAAAGAGGAAGGTGCTGGCAGTAAGGCGCCTTTCATGGCCTATGAGAAATATCCTCGGAGTCATTTCAAGAAGGGACATAAAATACACCCGAGAAGAAAACATCGTCTATTTTAGGGATGTATCTGACCATTTGATAAGGATAACTGAGATGACCGATACAGTACGGGATCTTATAGCAAGTTCCATGGAAGGTTACCTTTCACTTGTTTCCAATAATCTTAACATAATACTCAAGAAACTAGCTTCCCTTGCCGCAATCATCACTATACCAACACTCATAGCCAGCATATATGGAATGAACTTCAACCCAGCCATAAGTCCATATAACATGCCTGAATTGAACTGGGTTTATGGGTATCCATTTGCAATATTTCTAATGGTGTTGACAACGGGTGCAGCACTCTATTTTTTCAGAAAATTCGAATGGCTCTAGGAATAACTTGCTTCTATCACAGCTCCTATTGCAAGCAGTATTATTGAGATAACGAGAAGCTTCACTGCATCAAAAAGTATGTTCTTAAGATTGCTCTTTTTGAACATCCTTCTCTCAACAGATATGGATACAATTCCTCCTGCAATGGAAGCTATGAAGAACGCAGATATCTCAAATATTCCATGGGGTAATAATCTTAGAAGACCACTAAGCGAACCAACTATGAAAGCAGTTGGAAAAGCGAGAAAACCATACTGTGAATAATATGGGAGCGATGTCCTTATGAACTGTTCAAGGAACACACCTACTAGCGAGGCGTTCCACACGAGCAGGAAAATGCTCCCTATGCTGTAAACAAACGAGAAGATGAGCATAAGTGCAAGCACCTGCAGATTGTGTATGAAAAGCCCTATGAAGTCCCCCTGAAACGATATTGCTTGACCACTTGTTATTGCTGAGGAAAACAGGCTTATCTCATCCTTTTGAACTGCAAACATCTTATCTGATACATCCTCCGGAAGAAGTGCAGAGCAGAAGGCAAAACCAAGAACAGTACCTATGAAGAAATACCCATAGAACTTAATGAGTCTGTTGTAGCATGTCAGTATATTCCCCTTTGTTCTACATTCCTGCTTTTTTTCCTCAAGAATTATCTCATGTAAAAAGAACGGAATAGCGGGCATAACAACAAGAGTTATTATGAAAAGCCCTGATTCAACAGGGTAGATGTAGGAAGTAATTGAAACAGCAATTGCAACAAACATGAATGCCATCCATGCTACTAACCATGGATCATGCTCAATCCTCTTAGTTGAGAACAGGTGTTCCAATACCAAACTGTATCACCAACTAAAGAACCTCTTTCCTAGTTTAAATTCTTTTTGTTGCAGAGTGCTTACGCTAACCTACTGAAAAACAAAAAAGAGAGGAGAGGTTATTACTCTCCGCGGTTGCTGTATCTCCTGTATCCGAGGTATCCTGCAACAAGTGCAAGCAGCACTATAAGGCCAGCAAGCTCAGGTGCCAACACTCCGAACAAAAGTCCAGTTGTTGTCTGTACCTTTACTTCACCATCGTCTCCAGGAGCAGCTTCTCCACCGGTATCTTCACCAGTGTAGACTTCCTTTACTCCTGCGTAGGTGTATACAACAGATCCTTTCTCATATCCAGGCACATCGTACTTGTACCAGCCTTCCTGCTGTGTACTGTACTTCACCTCTCCATTGGCATCCGTGGTCCTCTGCATTACCTCGTTGTTTGGCATCATTATGTGTAACTCTGCTCCTGCCAATGGGCTTCCGTCAGATCTGTACTGTGCCCTTACTGTTACAAGAACTCCCACATCCGCGTATTCGGGTGCGAGTATGTCCACAACATCCTTTGCAGCTCCAGTGTCCTCCTGGACAATTGCACATACGTTGTCGGAGCATGTTCCTTCACAGCAGTCTCCGTCAACACTGCATACCTGTCCAAGTGTCTGGCAAACAGGTCCTGTGTCTCCATTGTTGTTGCTTGAGCCTGATGATCCAGAACTGCTGCTTCCACCGCTTCCGGAGCTCGGGGTCCATGCCGGAGTTGTTCCTGGTCCACTTCCTGGACCTGGGTCTACTGGTGGGACGTCTCCAGGTGTTGAAGGTGTCCTCCTTGTACCCTCGTTTCCGACATTGTCCTCTGCACTCACCTTGTACTCACAGTCTGTACCGTCAGTTGTGTAGGTGAGCTCAGTTGTCTCATCAACCTTCTCTCCGTCGCAGTATATGTTGTAGTGGCTTACTCCACTGAGTGCATCAGTTGCAGCGTTCCATGTTATGACATCTCCGTCCTTCACGACTCCGCTTGGTCCGACAGGCGGATCAAGGTCTATGAGTATTGTCATAACTGGGTCTGTACAGTGCGGAGGTATCTCGCTTCCCTCAGGCAGAGGTGCATCGTACAGGACGTCACATCCGCGTACCCTCATGAAGTAAGAGCCGCTTGCAAGCCCTGCTCCAACCACATCGAACACATCTGTGTAGTTTCCTTCGAGCATGTTGCCCTCGGTGAGCACTGTTCCTGTCCATCCGCTGTCGTACAGCCCTCCGCTTCCGAATATTGCGTCCAGGTCGACACCAGGTTCATACACTCTGTACTGCACAGTCTCCTCTGCAACTCCGCTTGCGTCGCTCATACCTATCTTTATCGGTATCCCCTCCGGACCGAACATCTGTCCCTCTATTGGAGAGTAGACTGTCTTCACAGGTGGCATTGAATCCATTGTGAAGTCAACAGAGTCGCTTCCGAGGTTGAACTCCTCATCGCGTGCAGTCGCAGTGAACCTGTAGTTGCCATCCTCATTCTCATCTGGGAGGTCTCCAACTATCCTGCACTCATCGTCACTTAGCATTACTCCCATGTACTGCTCAAGGAATACGAGTTCGTAGTCTTCGCAGACTTCCTGCTCCTCGCATACTTCCTCGTCCCAGCAGTTGGGGGCCATGTAATCCATCTCGCAGTAGGATTCGCACTGCGGGTCTCCTTCGCATTCACCCATGCATATGTCATAACCCTCTTCAGGAAGCATCTCACAGACTTCCTCTTCCCAGCATACTTCAGCCATCTCGCACACAGGCTGTTTGTAGTAGAGTTCTCCCCAGCACTCGTCTGCGCCGGAGTCATACTCTTCCACAGATGCATATACTGTGAAGTGGTATCCTCCCTCGACAGTTCCCTCAAGACCGCCGTTGTCCGTTATCACAACATAGGGCCCCTGGTTGTCGAAGTCCATGAGGATTGTGTCTCCGAAGATGAATCCGTCTACGAATTCCCTTGCAAGGTCATAATATTCATTGCAGCTCCTGTCAGTAACCCTTATTACAAGGTAAGCCTTGTCTGTTATTCCGCTTTCCTCTGGTATTGTCACAGTTCCCGTGCAGTACCTTCCGTCGTATGGAACGGTTCCAAGGTCCACGAGCGTGTACCTTCCGTCCAGGTAATCCAGAAGCTCATACATTTCGTGATTGAACTTCATCATAAGTTGCACCTCGATTATCTCCTCATCGCTGAGGTCCTCGAAGTGGATGTCGATTGCCTGGAAGTGGCATACGTCAACACCGCTTGCCGGGTTACCGAAGTCAATTGCAGGTGCCATCACAGTGAATGTCTCTCCGTCGTGGTAGTACCTTCCTGTGACAGGGTTCTGCACCCAGCCCCTCGGAGGTCCGTTGTCCACAACATCGATCTCACACTGTGTTTCCTCAACATTTCCTAGTTCATCAACGCTGTAGTAGCAGAGTTCGTGGTATCCCTGCATAAGGAACGACACATTGTGGTCTGGATTGTATTCAATCCATCTTCTGCCGTCTTTCTGGTACAGGGTCTCATCCACGCCAACAGCGCAGATTGGTCCACCGTCCTCTGCAACGAATCCGAACATTGTGTCTGAGTTAACCCAGTAGTCACACTCCTCCTCTGGCAGACATGGTGTGTGGCATCCCATTATTATCTTGGTTGTGTTTGGTGGTGTCATGTCAACCTTGTCTGTCTCGTTCTGCACTACCTCTGTGTTTCCAAGCTGGTCAACACAGTAGTACTCAAGGTAGTGCACTGAATCCTCATCGAATGAGAGTGGTTCCTCATACATCATCCATTGGGTCATGTTCT
>CAZYPB010000039.1:0-1969 GCA_964649265.1 Microcaldota archaeon | reverse complement strand
TCTGGTCCTCGCAGCTGAGTTCTATCTCAGTCTCCTGCGTTATCCAGTAGTGGCAGTCCTCGCCCTCTTCACACTCGATGCTTGGCTGTCCAACCATCTTCTCAGTTACAGGCGGCAGGTTATCCACAAACACACACTGTTTCTTAACTTCCTCTTCATTTCCAAGTTCATCAACTGAATAGTACTCAATCAGGTGGCATGAGTCCTCTGGTTTGTAGAACTGTCCTGTGTACTCGGTCCAGTTGCCTTCTCCCTCAGCATCGCCGCACATCGGTCCTTTGAAGAGTACCTCTTCTCCTCCATCAGGCAGCTGAGGTATGTAGTTCCAGCAGTACACATCATCCACAAGCGTGTTTCTCCAGTAGGTCTTCTCCACTCCGATTGCACAGATCTCTCCACCGTCCTCTGCCTCCAGAGTTATTGGTGTCTGTGATGTTATCCACCTTGATCCCTCGAACAACACCATTGGGTCTCCGTAGGTCTTCTCAGTGGTTGGTGGTGTGCTGTCAACTCTGTCAACCTCAACATATGGCTCCTCCTCTGTTCCGTCAGAGTTTCCGAGCGCATCCACACAGTAGTATTCTAGCGTGTGTACAGAATCCTCATCGAATGAGAGTGGTTCCTCATACATCATCCATTGGGTCATGTTCTCTCCATCGAGTGACCATCTGTACCACAGTGTTACATTGTTCACAGGGTGCGGCATCTGGTCCTCGCAGCTGAGTTCTATCTCAGTCTCCTGCGTTATCCAGTAGTGGCATTTGTCTTCTGGTTCACACGTTATCTTTGGCTCTCCAACTGTCTTGTTAAGCACAGGCGGCATTGTGTCAACAACGTCAACCTCAACCTGCACTTCCTCCTCGTTTCCAAGCTTGTCCACACAGTAGTATTCTAGCGTGTGCCTGGAGTCCTCATCGTATGAGAATGGTCCCTCATAGACAATCCAGTCAGTGAAGTTTCCATCATTTATTTGGTATCTTAAGTATATTGCCTCCTCGCCTACAGGGTGCGGCTCCTGATCCCTGCAAACAAGGTGAATCTCAGTGTCCTGCGTTATGTAATAATGGCAGTCGTTCGGGTCTTCCTCCTCGCATACCGCAGCAGGCCCTACAAGGTCCTTGTATGTTATTGGAGGTGTTGTGTCAACAACATCGTATTCCACATCCCTCACTGCGTTCCCAAGAGCATCCTCACAATAGTAGTAAAGTTCATGCCTTGATTCTGTCGGGTAGCTGAATGTAACGCTCTCCCCGTTGTATTCCATCCACTCACTTGGCTCGCCGTTCAGGTACCACATGTAGTGTATGGTTACATTGTCAACAGGGTGCGGCTCCATATCAACACAGTGGATTGTTATTGGTGTCTCATTTGTCATGTAGTAATGGCAGTCGTCATCGACTTCTTCGCATGTGACATTCGGTTCGCCGATTGTCTTCCACATCTCTGGTGCTGTGTTGTCAACTGCATCTATCTCCATGTGTGCGACTTCTGCGTTTCCAAGCCTGTCCTCGCAGTAGTATACGAATTTGTGGTATGAGTTCTCAAGTCCAGTGAACTCTTTCACTCCCTCTTCATCCCCTTCATCCACAAGCTCCCAGTCATCTTCCCAGTTCTCCTTCCAGTACATCTGCCAGTAGAGAACTTCGCCTCCAACAGGGTGCGGCTCCTGGTCAGTGCATGTCAGGGTTATCACTGATTCTGAGTTGAGGTACTTGTGCACATCGCCGTCTCCACCGACCTGTGGTCCAGTTATCTCCTTCACTGTAACAGGCGGCTTTGTGTCAACGATATCTATCTCAAAGTGGTGCTCTCCCTCGTTGCCACATCTGTCTGTAGCATAGTACTCGAGCTCGTGGATTGAGTCTTCATTGAAGCTGAAGGTTTCCTCTCCTGCATTCACGTGGAACCAGTCGCTCCACATTCCCCACTCATCCTCAAAGTCAACTTTGTATCTGTACCTGTAGTGTAT
>CAZYPB010000038.1:0-12300 GCA_964649265.1 Microcaldota archaeon | reverse complement strand
AGTACTGGCAGGAATTCCAGTTTTAGGGTGGATTCTCGCTCTTGTCTTCTGGGTATATTTCATCTATCTAAATGTATTGGCAGTGCAGACAGGCAATAAACTAGATTTCTTGCGGGCATTAATTGTTGTTTTTATTCCAATGATTCCAAGCATAATTTTTCTTGGAGTATATTTTGTTTATTTGGTTGGAGCTATAACCGCATTCCCACAAGCATAATTTTTAAATATACAGCGTTAATAGCTATGTATGGATTACATTAATACCTTAAAGGGTCTTTTCACAAGCCCAGAGGAGACTCTTAAATCATACAAGGGCAAAGGGGATTACGGGGAAGCGATAAAAGCAGTTATGATTGCCGCAGTGATTGCAGCACTATCGGGTGCATTTTCTCAACTCATATGGGTAACTTTAAGTGATGGGGTTGGAGTCGCTGTTCTATCAGCCATAATCACATTCATTTTAACATTAATAGTACTCCCAATGGGCCTGTTTATCTCTTCTGGAATCTATTTTGTACTCTCTAAAATACTCGGCGGCAAAGGGGATTTTGAAGTCCAAACACACCTTATGTCATTAATATATTTAGTGAGTGCTGTAGGTGGTGTTATAGGGATTATTCCCTGTCTTGGTGCAGTAATAGGCTTCCTGTTAGCGTTGTATGCTATCTATTTGAATGCATTAGTGCTCAAGGTAACACACGGCTTCAGTCTTATGAGAGCAATAGCAGTTATACTAATTCCAATAGTAATTGTGGTAGTAATTATCGGATTATTGATATTTCTGGGCGCACTTGCATTCGCAGGGCTTCTTGCGGGGATGGGCTCCTAATTGCGAAACCTTATTAAATTTCTTTTTTTCCAATGTAGCAGCATGCGCTCCGGTAGTCTAGCTCGGTTAAGGATTTCGGCCTCTCGAAATCTTTTGGAGTAAGCCGACGACCCGGGTTCAAAACGAAACCCCTTTCTTTTCGAAAAGAAAGGTTTTTCGATTCCCCAAAGAAAACAAAGGGGGTCTGAGAATCCCGGCCGGAGCACTAACTTCTTTTTCTAGGATATTGAGGATAAAATATCGAAAGTTAAGGATATTTTGTAAATTGATATTGATAGAGCCGCTAATGGAAAGAAATACAGTGAAAACCTTCTCCAACTTCCCTCATTTTTTGAGATGAACACACTTGCCAAAAGGGAATAGATTAAGAGATACGCTGTTGTTGCTTCTGTAGATGCATATATCAATTCCTGTCTGGTTTCAAAAGAGACCGACGATATTACATCCAGACCAGAAAAATCCATCTGTGATATTGTTCTGCTTATTGAAGCCAGAATAAGAGGGAGTATCACGCCCCCCGAAAACAGTAGGGTATATTTCTGAAGAGCCATTATGGCTTCCCTCTCCTTTATTATTGAGAATATTGAAAAAATGTCTTCAGCTGTTTCCTTCATTGCAACATGCATATCCCCTCCGAAAAGATAAGCTTGGATTATTAGATTTGATGTTCTTGAGAAGAGCGTTGACTCATTAAAATCAGAAACTGATTTCAAAGAAGAAACTACATCAGAACCAGAGGATAGTTGTTTGGAAACTAGAGAGAATTCATCTGAAAGCGGTCCATAATCTGAATCAGCTAATGACGATATTGTTTTTTCAATTGGTGTTCCTCTAGGCATTGAGGATGCTTGTAGAAGTGCATCGGGCATGAATGATTCCATGGCCTCTGTTCTCTCCTCTGACATCCTCATTATAACCAAGTATACAAACATTGGAAAGAAGAAAAATAGGAATGAATATAGATAATTGTATGAAAGAACAAAGGAAAGTAAAATAGATAGTGCCATGAGTAATATGGAAGCGCATACTGAGACAAATATTATAATTGAAAACTTGGGATATCCGAGTGATAAGAGAACTTTATCGAATTGACTTATGTTTTTACTTGAGAATATGCTTTCTTTTCTTTTGCGTATCAGTTTTGGAGTTCTATCATGCATTATCAATAGAAGGAGTGCATTGATTGAGGGGAAAACCACTATGTACATCAACCATATATCGTTAGTACTAAATGATTCCGAAAGAAATGTCGAACCTGCTATTGAATATGCTTGGAACAGTGCTGGAATTATACATGAACACACTACGAATAGAAGTCCTAGGAAAGACATTCTTGCATTGTATTCCCTTGCACTTGCTTTCTGCTTTTCAATTAGTTCATCCGCAAGATGCTTTATTGATTCCGCTTTGGACCCATTCCTATAAAGCTCAATTAGCCTCTGTACAACCCTCTTAACCATTAATGAATCAATACGTGACGCCATGGATCTAAGAGAACTTGGGACACTCGCCCCACCATTTATTTCATTGATTGCTTCCCTAAATTCCATTGATATTGCATAGTCTGAATTCGCTATGTCGCGGATTGAATGCTCAAATGAGATCCCGGTGTTTATCTGCGTTGCAAAGGAACGGAGTATTAGTGGAAGATCTGTTTCCATTTCTCTGGCTCTTCTTTTTCCAAGGAAAGAAGGAACTTTAGCCCATAGTATGTAAAAGAGGATGAATGCTGGGAAAATGATGATGATTGACGTTTCCAAATCTACGAAAGCAAATGAAAGAAGGCCGATTAGGACGGATAACACACAGGAAAGTATTAAAGATGCAGATAAATAGACGCCTGGTTTTATTTTAAGCCCGGCAACAGCGAGTTTTTTTTCTGTTTTTTTAATATCATTTCTAGAAAAAATTCTGAGATTTGGGAAGTTAGCTAATAGTTCATTTAGCACGGCGTCCCCCCTGGTTGCGCTCACTGTTCTGTATTGCAGTCACGGATTCAAAGAAACTAGAGTTACCATTAGATAAACTGATGAGGAACTTTGATCTTTTCTTTAACTCAATATTAAACTCCTTTTCTGAAAGACCCAATATTTTCTTTATCTTCTGTTCTATAATTGAATCATTTGCTGTTCTCTTCAATTCAGTTTTAGAGAAATCATATTCATAGAGAATATTTGGTTTTATGCTCTTATCGATTCTATGGATTTCTGCAATCTCAAATGCCCTCCTTATCTCTGTTGAATGAGAATCCCCTAATCTTTTTTGGATTACAATCAGGTCTATTGTGTTTATATCTGTGCTTGGGATCCCAAGCGAACCCATACGTATTATAAGATCCTCTGAAGAGTCTGCATGGAAAGTAGCGTAATTGCCTCTTGCCTGGCCACTTGACATTATCTCTATAAGCGCTTTTGTTTCCTCTGCCGTTCTGACTTCGCCCACAATTACTCTGTCGGGTCTCATTCTAAGGCTGTCTGAAACAAGGTCTTTCATCCCTATTCTCAAATCGGTGTTTGATATCAGATTTATCTTGTGCTTGTGGGGAACGTTGATCTCCGGGGTTTCTTCCGCTATGAGCACTCTTTCTTCTAAAGGAACAAATGAAAAGAGCGCGTTTAGAGTACTTGTTTTTCCGCTTGCAGTGTTTCCAGCTATGAGTATGGAGAGATTTGTCTTTATTGCAAGCCATAGGAACGCTAGAGATTCTGGAGAGAAGGTTTTGTATCGTATAAGATCGGGTATTGATATCGGATTCTCCCTGAATTTCCTTATTGTTAGTTCATACTTTGAAATTGGAGGAATTGATGCGTGCATTCTTGAACCATCAGGAAGAACTGCGTTCAACCTAGGATTTTGATGTGTAAGTCTTCTTCCAAGGGGCCTTGCCATTTTATTAACAGTATTCACAAATACCTCTTCATCTGTGAAATGGCAATCTGTGGACAGCCAGCCAGTTCCTCTTTTGTAAACATAGATTGCTTTATTTAGACCAATTATTGCTATCTCCTCTAATAACTGATCCCTTAGTAGGATATCAAGTGGCCCATACCCCCAGACTTGCATTAAACATATTTCTTTCAGATAGCTGAACTGATCATCCTCCAGATCAATGTTTTTATCTTTGCAGAATTTGAGAAGGAGGTTTTCTAATTCCTTTTTTATTATACTTGGTTCTGTGAATTTGTTGTTCTTAGAGATCTCTCTGAATAATGAGACAATTTCAACAACTACGGATTCCTCCTCATTTGTAAGTGGTGGGATGTTGAGTCTGTACTCTGCCTTGTCATCAGTTATCTTCCAGCCTAGGAGTCCTTTCTCCTGCTTAAGTATCCTTATGGCCTCCTCAGGACAGTAGTCTATGCATTTAGGTTCACCAAAGCATAAATCACATTTTATTGCTTTTCCATCATTAATTACAATTGCTTTGTAGGGGCAGTTCTTAGCACATTCACCACATCCATTACAAATCTCTTCGTCTACAACCAGAACATTGTGTTTCTGTTTTATTGCTCCTAGTGGGCAAGAGGATTTGCACATAGCTATCTCAGGAGAACAATGTCTACATTTTAGAATATCTTTCAGAGGGGATCCCGTGGGACAGACTGACAGGCAGGCACCGCAATCAGTACACGCAGATTCTTCAAAAAGAAGTCGCATATTCCCCCCAAAATATATTGTGCCCTTTAGTATAAATTACTTGTCCTTTCTTTTTACAAAAAGCTCCATTGCAATCTGAACGTTATTCCCAGTTGTGTTTATGTTGTAATTTGGGAAAAAGAACTCGGGTTCCCTTTGTTCATGAACATTTGCATGGCATGAAGGACACATAATCTGTTGATATTCCAAATGTCTCCGCATGTTCTGGAGGCTCCTCTTCATTCCTTCTTGTTTTGCTCTTGAGAGAACTTCGCGGTCGATCATATGGTGCAATTGAATGAGTTCCGGAAATCGAGACATGTTAAGCTGACAGCGCTGACATGTGGATTTATCTACTATTATTAGTAACTGCTTAACAGCCCCCGGTCGCCTGGGCCGCATTGAATAGTAATTGGTTTTCTAGTATTTAAATCTTATGTTTTTCGACGTGGGTTTTCTATTTTTTACCGTTTTTATGCTCATTTGCCGACTTGAAAAACCCTGCAACAAAACCAAGCATCGCGCCTATTGAAGTTAGATCTGGGTTGGCTATCCCGATCATTAGAAAACCATTCTCGACAAGTGGTCCTAGATAGGGAACGTGCATGAGAATAAACCCTGTTATCGCACCCATTATAGCTCCAAATGTAGCAAAGAAGAATATTGCAAGTATGCCGACAAGAACTACTACTGCCCCTATGACCCCTGCGGTCAGGGCAGCTATTATGCCCAATACCATTGCATCACCTCCTGTCTATTATGTCCTCTGCGTCTGGACCTGTTCCTATTAACTTCACAGGAACCCCAAGCCTCTTTTCTATGTCTTCAACAAAGGAAACCGCCTCTTTCGGAAGCTTTCCATAATCGGTAACTCCTTTGCATGATTTGAATCTCACATCTAGCTTTGTTATTGCGAGCATTGTTGCGGAGTTTATATCGCAGGCATATTTTAGATCATCCCAGTGGAGATCCTCTGAGACTCTTCTTGGTCTGCCCGTAACTGTTCCGTATTCGGCATAGCCAAGCTCCTCTGCTCTCTCAGTTGAGACCTCGCTTTTGAAAGGCCCGTTGCCAACCCGGGTGGTGTATGACTTTAGAACTAGCACCACATCATCTATCTTTGTTGGGCCAAGGCCTACATCCGCCGCTATTGTGCTCGCACTTGTGTCTTTCGAGGTTACGAATGGATATGTCCCATAATACAGTGAAAGCATGAACCCCTGCGACCCCTCAACAAGAACATTATTGGAACTATTTACTTCCTTAGGGACATCCGTTAAATATGGCTTTAATTCAGGTACTTCAGAAACCAGTTTTGCAGTTCTTTTAACCCTGTTGATGTTTGCAGGTCCACAGCCAGTTTTAGTGGTCCCTATCTTTCCACCTGTTGCAGCATCCTCCTCTATGTGTTTCTTCATTATTGCAGTACATCGTTTGTCTATTCCGACCCTTCCTTCAACTCCCGTGTCCTTTATCTCTTTTAGGAAAACCTGTGGGTCCACAAGTACTCCTGCACCAATAAGAACGCGCGCTTTATCATAGACGAAACCAGATGGAAGCTCTCTTAATTTGTAAGTTGTTCCTTTGTATATTATTGTATGGCCAGCATTTGGGCCAACACCCCCTCTCGCTATTATCTCTGGCTTGTCTTTTAGTGCCAGGTGTGAGATGATTTTTCCCTTTCCTTCGTCTCCGAACTGTCCGCCAACCAAGATAACTCTCGCCATAAATACAACCTCCGAAAGCATATCCACAGAAAAGGAATTTAACGTTTACCTTGTGAGAGTAAACCATGCTCCCAAAGTTCAAATCCGTGAGACTTGAGACAAAAGCAGGCGAGATACTTCTTAGAGAGGTGCAGAGGAAAGACCTCAAGGAATTGAATAGGATAATAAACGATCCAGATGTGAACAGATTTGTACTTCATAATTCTCCAGGGCCAATGAAAAGTACTGTAAATGAATATAATGAATGCAGGAAATCGAAAAAACCCCAGATGGCGTGTATTTTTAGGGATCTTGTTGTCGAGTCTTTTTTTGCCAATATAAGACCGGGGAGATTTTCACATATCTCTGGTTTCGGTATCGCTTTTACTCGGTGTATGCATTGGGGCGGAGTTCCTGAGAAAACAGTAAGGTTTTGTTTTGCTTGGCTGAAGAAGAACGGAATAAAGAAGATTATCGGTGAAACCTTTTCAGATAATTTAAGAGCGAGAAGATTTTACAGAAAACTTGGTTTTTGGGAGCGGTGCGTACTGAAAATGAATGTTAAACGTGGGAACAGATATGTCGATTCAATTATAATAGAGAAATTCATGTAGGTGTATTTATGAGAAAGAATCCGTGACTCAGTAAATTAAAAAAAGGACCACAGGTGATATTGCCCAAAGACATAGGACTTATAGTTGCATTCACTGGAATTGGGAAGGAAAGCCGGGTTGTTGACGCTGGTGCTGGAAGTGGTTGGCTTGCTTTGTCCCTTGCAAACATTGCAAAGAAAGTAGTTACATATGAAAGAAGGGATGAGTTTGCAGAACTTGTTGAGAAGAACATTCAGAGGGCTGGTTTTAAGAACATAAAGTTGAAGAGAAAGGATGTTTTCAGGGGAATAACTGAGAAGAATATTGATCTTGTAACATTGGATCTTGGAGATTCAGATGGGGCAGTAAAACATGCATACACCGCTTTGAAAGAGGGGGGTTACCTTGTTGGCTATCTCCCCCATGCAGAGCAGGTCTCAAAATTCTCAGAGGAATGTAGAAAAGTCGGTTTTGGGGAGATCTTTGTTCTCGAATCTATCGTAAGGGAGATGCTTGTACGGGATAGGGGCTTCAGACCTGAAACAAAAGGGATATGGCACACTGCCTATCTTCTTTTTGCGAGGAAAGTCGATGGTGAGGATAAAGAGAGAGGCAATTGAGTTTGCCATGCACGCTGCAATAAATACACATCCTGATGAATTTATAGGTCTTCTTAGGGACGACACTGAGGGAAATATAACGCACATACTTGTTCTTCCAAGAAGCATATATGGAAGGGGCTACTCAAGCATAGATTTGACTATGATACCTATGTTTTCCCATTCCTGTGGAAGCCTGCATTCCCATCCAACACATAACAACAACCCATCAAGAGGAGACAGACTGGCATTTTCCCGCCTTGGGAATATACACATAATAATTGCATATCCCTATAGAGAGACAGATGCAAAAGCGTACAACCAGAATGGGAATGAGATGATGCTTGAGGTGGTTGATTAGAAAGGTTTTTAAAACGATGTAGTCATTTATTGTGAGTCTTTGAGGTGATTCTGGATGGAGAATCTTGAAATGTTAGCGATTGTTATGGGGCCTATTGGTGCATTGGCCGCTCTACTTTATGGTTTATATATGGGGAAAACAGTTCTGAAGTTCCCAGAAGGAACTCCAAAGATGGTGAGCATATCTCACGCCATAAGGGAGGGTTCCTCCGCATATTTAAAGAGACAGTTTAAGACGGTATTTGTTGTTGTTGTAATATTGGCCTTGTTGATGGGCTTTGTCCTTGGTTGGGCAATTGCACTTACGTTTGTAATTGGTGCTCTTTTCTCATCCATAGCAGGCTATACTGGAATGTATGTTGCTGTTAGGGCAAATGTTAGGTGCGCTAATGCAGCTAAAACGGACCTTAATGCAGCACTTACAACTGCATTCAAAGCAGGAACAGTTAATGGAATGATAATAGCTGGTCTTGGGCTGCTTGGTGTGAGTTCGATTTTCATAATAACATACTTCTATTACATAGGTGGTGGAGTTGAGCAGGCAATACAGGCAATTGGAAGTATTATTGTCGGGTTCAGCTTCGGCGCATCACTTCTTGCTCTTTTCATGAGAGTAGGTGGGGGGATATTCACCAAAGCCGCGGATGTCGGGGCGGATCTTGTAGGTAAAATTGAGGCAGGTATACCTGAGGATGACCCAAGAAACCCAGCAGTGATAGCAGACAATGTTGGGGATAATGTAGGAGATTGCGCTGGAATGGGCGCAGATATCTATGAATCATATGTTGCCTCTTTAGTTGCAGCGATTATACTTGGTGCTGTTGCAACAAGCCCTGAAGGCGTTGCATATGGGTTAGCAGGCATGGCTCTCCCAATACTATTTTATGTTGCTGCTGCATTCTCAGCAATATTCGGAACCTTCTTTGTTAAGGTGAAAAAGAAAACAGACAGTGCCATGAGTGCAATGAACAGGGGTTTGTGGATTGCAAATGGAACAATGGCCCTTCTCTTCTTATTGATTTCAATGTTCATATTTGGAGATGTTCGGGCATTCTATGCTGCTTTTGCTGGTTTGGCTGCAACACAGCTCATAAGCATGATAACTGAGTACTACACATCAAGTGAGGACACATTCTTCACAAAAATATTCAAAAGGAAGCCAGTTATTGATATAGCAACTTCCTCAAAAACAGGTGCAGGAACAAACATCATAAGCGGAATAGCATATGGTATGGAGAGTTCATTCATAATGGCCCTAATAGTTGCGGTTGCCATATATGCTGGGTTCTATGCATTTGGGTTCTTTGGTATAGCCCTTGTTGGAATTGGTATGCTTGCAACAACAGGGATTACTGTCTCAATGGATACATTCGGACCGATTTCTGATAATGCACAGGGGATTGCTGAGATGAGCGGATTTGATAAGAAGGCTGCAAAGATAACAAATAACCTGGATGCTGTTGGGAACACAACTAAGGCAGTTACAAAAGGATTTGCAATTGCTGCAGCTGCAATAGCTTCAGTGGCCCTTTTTGCAGCATTCATTGAAAAAATAAGTGGGGCCGGAGTAGAGTCCATAAGGATTTCCGAGCCGATTGTCTTCATAGGATTTATTATTGGTGGGGCTCTTCCGTTCCTGTTCTCCTCAATGACAATACAGGCAGTTGGAAGAACTGCTTTCCTTGTTGTTGAAGAAGTAAGGAGACAGTTCAAAGTAAAGAAAATAATGCAGGGGAAAGGCAAACCAGATTATGCAAAATGCGTTGATATCGCAACTGGGGGGGCTCTTGGTGAGCTTGCAATACCTGTTGTAATAACCGTATTATCCCCCGTGTTGATAGGCTACCTGCTTGGTGTTGAAGCGCTTGGGGGGTTCCTTGGGGGAGCCATTATCTCATCTCTTATGATGGCAGTATTTATGGCAAACTCCGGGGGAGCATGGGATAATGCTAAGAAGTATATTGAGGATGGAAAATTCGGGGGAAAAGGTACTCCAACACACGCTGCATCGGTTATAGGTGACACAGTTGGAGATCCATTCAAGGACACTGCAGGACCTTCACTCAACATTATGATGAAGATATTGAGTGTTATCTCGCTCCTGCTCGCAGGGTTTCTTGTAGGGGAAGGATTGGGATTCTAACTGATCCCTTCCCCATAAATAAGAGTTCCAATCACAATAAAGGCATCTAAGATTATGTATGCCCCAAAAGTTAAGATTATTGGTTTCTCTTTATGGATTATACCGTAGGCCAACCAGAATACGGAAACAATTAGGTAAGCTGACCATTAGATGACAGATACCCCAGATGCGTCTTGTCCTATCCAAATTTTAGCAACTTGGGAGTGTCATCACTGAGCCGAATATACTGCAAAATAACTGCTTTGTCAATAAATGCCTTGAATTCCTCTGGATGAGGGTATGGCTCATGCTTTTGGTGTATTCTCTTTCTCTTATGAAAGTGATGTAGTCCTTCTGTCATCCAATCTAATCCCTGTATAGGCTGGGGTCCTTGAGGAACATAAATGGTTTCTCATCCTTATAGAAAGCAGTGAGGATGTCTGGCTTGAATGCCTTTTTGCATCCTCCTTTTTTTATCTTTATTTCAGGCGGTGCACTGTATAGCGGGTTTGGCACTATCTTTCCATTTGTAAGTACATAGAATGCTCCTCCTCTCTTCTGTTTATAGTCCCCATATTCTGATGAGAAATCAGGTGAAACAAGATTTGACATTATTAGGGGTTCCTTTTCTGGGTTTATTGTTATGTGACCATAATTAGGGGGCATTGGTACTGCATCGCCTTCTTTTGCTTTAACCAAGATTGCATCCTCAACTCTCCATTCACTTGGTCTTTGAAGTAGATAATATGCCTCTCCACTTAGTATATTGTATAATTCGGAGTAAGTAAGGTCATCTGTTGCCTTTGGGTGGTAATGGCCAAATGTTTTGTTGCACTCAGCCCCCAATGGGATTGCAGGAATAATTGTGATATCGTATCTGTATCCCTTTTCTACTATGTCTGGCGCAAGGTCTCTGTACATGTAATATGTTGGCGTTTTTGGGTCTTTGCCATGCATATGGTTGACATCAAAAAGAAGTTCGCTCATGTTCTCAAGTGTTCTTATATCTGGTTTCTTCTCTTCTCCCTTAACATAGAGTTTTCCATCTTCATATTCGATATCAAGTGCCTTTATTTTTAGTTTCATGTAAGAAGAATAGAACAAAAAAAGAATTTAAAGGGAGAGGTCTACTCTTCCCTTCCTGTCTCTGTCTTAAGGTATGCATACACTGCAAAGCCAATTAGAGCTGCCATGGCAAATACAAAGAAGTAATCTCCCTTTATCTCTATGCCCCTTGCCTGTGCCATCTCCTTGTTAAATGTGTCCTTCACTATAACAATCTCCCTGCAGCTGTTTGACATGTCTTTTCTACACTGCCCGTTCTCGCAGCAGAAGTAATTGCTGCATGGGAACGTGGTTACTCTGCAATCCTCTCCCCTGTATGCTCTTGTCGTTCCGCTTGCACAGTACCAGACTGGGTCGCATTTGAGAACTGGTATTGCGGTTCCTAGGTAGTTGTTGGATTCATTTGTCTCTGAGATTTGGTATGCTGAGTCTGCGAATACTGAGACATTTGCATAACCGAAGTCTCCGGAGGCAGTGAAGTTGCACGTAAGAGTGTATTCTGTTCCTGGTGGGTGGTATTGGAGAGTATGCTCGCATGTGGTCCACTCAGGTCCTGCATATGTTGTTACTTTGTATTGGGATCCAATTGTAGCCTCCCCTATGTTCTTTACTTTTGCATATATGTAGACTAAGTCTCCGTGCCTTGGTCTTATTGGGTCGTATGTTATCTCAGTTACAGTTAGATCAGGTAGAACTTCCCCACAGTCTGCTGGGCAGGTGACTGATGTCTCTCCATAATGGGATTCGCAGATTCCGTTTCCACAACATGAACCGCAATCGTATACGCAGTTGTTGCATGTTTCATTTCCTGTGCAATTGCCATCACCGCAGTAGTTAGGTGCTGGGCAGTCTGCTGGGCAGTTAGTGTAATTCTCCCCTATTGTTTCATTGCAGAAACCATCTCCACAACTGGAGGCAGTGAAATTAACATCCAGGTGAAGCTGGTAGCCTATATCGACTCCATAGGAATCAAGAACAGTTAGGTATATGTTGTTCCAGCCATCGTGCAAGTATTGGGTAACATCTCCAGTTGTCCAGTCACCACAGGGAACAGGGCCTTCTGGGGGACATCCTGGTGGATTCGTTGGACACGTACTGTCATTCATTATTGGGACTGCAACTCCGTTTATTGTCATTGTTCCGCAATCATCGTATCGCAAAAACATTATTGCATTGGTCGGTGTTCCAGGTATATTCACCGGGATAGTATAGGTTACAATGTTACCCGCTGTTGATGGGGCGGAGTCGGAGAAATCAAAGGAAGTATAGGGCTGACAATCAGCAGGACAGGTGACGTAGGTTTCATTGTCCGTGCAGTTGCCGTCTCCACAATAAGCAAAAACAGATGCGCAGAGCGCTAGTAACACAAAGACTGATAAGGTACCTCTCA
>CAZYPB010000037.1:0-12409 GCA_964649265.1 Microcaldota archaeon | reverse complement strand
GTCTACTTAACTGATATCCTTTATAACGCTTACTCCCATAATCCACTATATGGTGTTTTCTGAAAAACACATAATCAATTTCATAACAAATAAAGCCAAACATAACAAATGTATCCTTGTTTCAGCAGGTAAGGACGACTGTGCAGTGGTTAAACCCACGGCTAAAAGAATGGTGTTTACCTCCGACATAATGTTCAGGGGATCTCATTTTCCGTCAAAGATGGCTCCAGCGCAGAGAGGTAGAAAGGCAGTTGTTGCGAATATCAGTGATCTTGCATCCATGGGTGCGTTGCCAAAATACCTGATATTGTCCCTGGGGTTACCAAAGAATTATCCAAATACTAAGAGGCTCATTGATGGAATAATGAAAACAGCATTTGAATACAAAACAATGATAATCGGGGGAGATACAAAATGTTCAAGAGAACTAACAATATCGATAACAGCAATAGGGGAGCTTTCAGGAGAACCTCTTAGACGTTCAAATGCAAAACCAGAAGATGTTGTTGCAGTGACTGGGGCCATCGGATCTGCATTCTGCGGGCTTCACGCTCTCCTGAATAATAACAGAACCACGCTTATCGGTTCATTCACCAAACCAAAAGCAAGAGTAAAGGAAGGTCTAATTCTATCAAAACTTGAAAGAGCTGCTTCAATGGATATTACTGATGGTCTTCTCTATACTGCATCTGAGATAGCAAATGCAAGCAAAGTAAGTATCCACATGGATTCCCCAGTCATACCCGTCTTAAGATCTGCCCTTGATTATTCAAAAAAGCACAATATTTCTTTTACAGAACTCATAAACACTGGGGAGGACTATGAATTACTTGTTTGTCTAAGTGAAAGAAATTACGATAAACTAAACAAAAGAGCTAAACTAACAAAAATAGGGTACGTGAAAAAGGGAAAGGGCGTATTACTAGACGGAAAAAAGATCAATGCTAAGGGATACGATGCTTTCAGAAGTTGATCAATCTATTTCAGCTAAAACAGCAGTGTATTGATTCCCATAGTATTCATTACATTTAGGGCAATGTGTGTAGAAAAAGTACATGCTTCTGACTTTCTTTTTCTTCGTTTTTACATACTCCTGAGTTTTATTAAGCCATTTCCCAGCATCGCTATATGGGCCTTCGTAAACCTTTACTATGAACCTGCCACTTATCTTGACGATTTCTTCACCAGGGATAGCCTTGCTAATTGCGACATATAGTGTTGTACTCCAAAGCTCTGAGTCTTCTGAAAGCATAAAGAGTTGTTTTGGAAGAGCCCCTGCATCCTTTACTTTTTGCAAAAGCTCGCTAAAATCCGGTGCAGAATGAAAAAAGTTACTGGTTTTCCGCCTAATGAAGAGCTTGTTTTCCCAAACTATCTCATTTTCATCCCATTCATCGAGGCCAAACCTAGGACAACATGGGACGCCATCCTTTTCAGCCATATATCTCCCACCCAATCTATATCTCTTGAATTCTTAAATCTAACTAAGGCAACAGCTACATCCTATCTGGAGCGTCTATCCCAAGTAATGAAAGGGAGTTAAGGAGCACTGTCCTGGTTGCATTCACTAACCCCAGCCTTGAGCTTCTTAATTCACCCTCAGCCTTAAGGACAGGTGAGAGGTTGTAGAATTTATTGAAGAGGGTTGCAACATCCAGCGCATACTCTGCTATGTAATTCGGCCTGTATTCCCTTGCTGATTTCGATACAACTGATGGGAATTTCGAAAGTAGTTTTACAAGATCTATCTCAACAGCGTCTTTTAGCAGAGAGTAATCTGGTTTCCCCATATCCCCTGTTTTCTCAAGTATTCTTGAAGCCCGAGCGTGCGAGTATTGGACATATGGTGCGCTATCCCCTTCAAAACTAAGAGCCTCTTCCCATTTGAATATGAGCTTCTTTTCAGGTGTTGTTCTGATGAAAGAGAACCTTATTGCTCCAGTTCCGACACTCATCGCAATCTTCCGTTTTTCCTTCTCATTCATATCCTTGAAACGTTCCTTTATCTCAGTGTAAGCCCTTTTCTCTGCTTCAGTTATAACATCATCTGCAGAATAACCCATCCATGTCCCATCCCTTCCTGAGAATTTGGAATCAGGGAGCCACGCATGCTCATATGCAAGATGCACGTGTCCAAGAGACTCCTTTTCATAACCCATTGCCTTAAGTAATGTTTTGAGTACTTTTTGAGGATACTTCTGTTCAACCCCGATAATATTTACAACAATGTCAACATCCCCAAAAGGCATATCCTTTCCGCTGTTTCCCGTGCTGAAGAGAGACTGACCGTTTGGCTGTGTATCAATATCATCAAATTTGAAAGGAGATTCTATTATGCCGAATTTCCACATATGGAATGCAATGTCCTTTGCTATGTATGTTGCAGTTCCATCTGACCTCATTAGAACTTTATCTGGGCTTTTTAAGTCTTTGAATCCGTTCTCTTCTCCTAATTTCGCAACAACACATCCTTTGTTATCCCCTTCAGTTTCCTTTTCCACAGCACCGCTTTCAAGCATCTTTATCATGGCTCGTTCTAGGAGTTCTGTTTTAACAATATCGCTTTCCCATATTAGTGCATCGTGGTATATCGAAAGTGCGTATGCTGTCTGTTGCTGCGCTTTAACACATTTCTCGCATAGTTGTCTTCCTTTTACTGCGTTATCGCTTTTCCCATCTTCTATCTCCTTTACAAGTTTTCTGACGTCTTCCTCTGCACTCTGTTTCTCAATTTCCTTTGCTGCATTAACATACTGGATTCCAAGCCACTGGTCTGCCTTTCCCTCTATAACATCATCAACATTCAAGAACGACCATAGGCTCCTTGCAACCTGTAAGCCTAAATCATCTATGTAATCTATTCTCTGAACGTCATAACCTGAAAACTCAAGGATCCTGGAGATTGTATCTCCTAAAAGTGCGTTTCTCAGGTGTCCCACATGCCATGGTTTGTTTGGGTTCACTGAGGGAAATTCAACCATTACCTTTGTTTCCTTACTGGTTTCCTTTCCATAATTTTTCTCATCAGCATTTATGTTGCTCAGTACATCTGAAACGTACTTCGGCTCTAAATAGAAGTTTATATACGGGCCAACAATCTTCACATCCGAAAACTCCTTCCAATCAATTGCACCCAAAATACTTTTAGCGACCTCAGCAGGATTCGTTTTCTGCTTTTTGGATATTTGGAATGCAATTGTGCATGCAATATCCCCAAACCCAGCTCTGGCATCCTCTATTGTGGGTATAACCTCTTCCTCACTAATAGGCAATCCAATTTTTCTACATGCTTGAAGAACAGCTTCTTTTACCTTTGATTTTGCTTCCAGATATGGATCCACTTTTTCTCACCGCTGTAAATTAAAAGCTTTGTTGTTATAAAGCTATTCTCGTGGGGCCGTAGGGTAGCCTGGTTATCCTTCCGGCTTCGGGAGTCGGAGACCTGAGTTCAACGAACTTTTTGGGAAAAAGTTTAATCAAAATTCTGAAAAGTTAGAACACATCTCGGCGGCCCCATCATGATACTCCAATCGACAACTGAAGACAAAACGCTTATTAATATATTAACGTCTAATTTTCAAGCACGCGGGGGTCGCCAAGTCCGGTCAAAGGCGCCAGCTTCAGGAGCTGGTCTCTTAGCGGGTTCGTGGGTTCAAGCTTCCCGATTTTGCCCTCAGCAAAATGGGCGCATTCGTCGTTAAAGGCGAATGCCGTTTCTTTCTCTTTGCGGAGAAAGAAATCCCTTGGAAAAAGAAGAGACGCCTTTTGTCTCATTTCCAAAAAGTTGCCTAAAAATCCCATCCCCCGCACTTTTTACTTTTAACCAACAAGAGCCGAAGTGCAGTTTTCCCTTCTTGGAATGTTCCCAATCTTTTCGCATATCTCGGGGTCGTTCTTTGCAACAGCCACTTTGTAATAGCATGAGTCCTTCTGCGCAGGATATTCTATGGGCCCACATATGCTTTCATTTTCCTTTGCAACAGCAACTTTCAAGTAACACACCCCTGCGTTTATATAGAACAATCTCCCACATAAAACTTCATTCCCTGTTTTCTCTGCCATTTCCGCTATACAGGAGGAAGCATGCGTCCTATCGCACATGTGGGAATAACAATCGATCTTTATTGAATCATTTGTAATCTCTTCACAAATGGTAAAGTTGTTGGCGAATCTGGCCAAATCCCTATAACATCTTTCCCTGAACCCATCAGATTCAATCCTCCCACAAAGCGTATGATCAAGTTCATCCTGGGCAAATAGAAAATAACAACTATCTTTCTCACTGCCCTCTTTATTTTCACAACTTGATGATTCCTCAATTGTTTTTGGCTTTCGTGTATTCGCTCTGCAATACCCTGACCAGAATGGATGTTCTATGTTTTCGCAGAGTGTGGGGTCCTGTTTCTGCTCAGCAATCTTTGCATGGCACTCCTCGTGTTTGTCCCAGTTGGTAGAATAACCGCATAATTCGGTATCGCCAGCAGAAACAGCAACTTCGAAATAGCATTTATCTTTGTAATATGGGTCGTATCTCTCAACTGTTGGGCAGATAATGCAATCATCATGGCCGTATATCTCAATCATTTCATCACAGACTGAGATATTTTTCGTTTCAAGTGCAATATCCATTAGCCCTTGATTCTCATGGCTGAACTCCTTATAAGACGGAAGAAATTGCGCTTCCCATAATTCCGTCGCAGTTGTGCAGCCAAACAAAAACAACAACGGGAGAATGGCATAAGTTTTCATTGATTTGTTTTAATAAAAGGATTTTATATAATTTCTCAGGACAGGTAAGCCTCGCAAGCTTTTTAAATCACTCTGATGATATTCCTAATTATGTTGGGTATCGGCGATAAAAAGAAAGATGGCAAAAAATCCCAGGGAAAATCAAGAAAACCTACCATGGAGTATCTCCCTACAAATGTCTCATCTTTCGATGAGCTAATAGAGAGAAAGGGGATCGAGAGAGGCAACACAATACTACTTACCGGAGGTTGCGGCGCAGGAAAAAGCACATTCTGCATGCAATCACTATATAATGGAGCACTGAAGGGAGAGAAGGGGGTTTACCTTACTTTCGAAGAACCAGCAGAGAAACTCAAGAGACACATGTGGCTTAATTTTGGGTGGGACATAGATTCAATGGAGAAAAAGGGCCTTATGTCTGTTATCTCAGTCAACCCATTCGAACTCGCGCGTTCCGTTGAAGCAGCTCTTATGAGGCAGAGAGGAAAACTGCTTATTGAGATAGAGGATATGAAGATGCCATTCACTCCTGACCGTGTTGTCATAGACTCGATAAGTGCGATATCAGCTGCATTCGTATCCAACCCTGAGCATTACAGAGCATACCTAAGATATCTATTCGAAAGCCTTGAGAAATACAACTCAGTAACATATGGGCTTGTTGAAACAGAACAGGAACCAACAGTATACAGCAGGCTTGGAATAGAGGAATTTCTTGCAGATGGGGTGGTTATTCTCTATCACATAAAGAAAGAGCAGCACAGAGTGAGGGCTGTTGAGATACTGAAACTTAGATGTTCTAACCACCTAAAGAAAATGGTTCCGTACAGGATAAATGAGAGCGGGATCGAGATTTTCGAAAGCGAAGAAGTGTTTGTTTAGGTGGTCGGATGAGGTTCTTTCCAACTTTATTGTTCCTTCTCCTTACATGTTCAACCCTTTTTGCACTAACTCTTGAAGTTGATAAAAAGGTCTATATGAAAGGAGAGACCATAAACATAACTGGAAATTCTGAAGCAGACCAAAGTGTCATGGTATCCATTGATAACGGAGACAGGAATATATACTCTAAACAGGTCCAAGGAGGGGATTTCCTTTTGGAATATGATGTCTCCCCACTTGATCCCCAAGGGGTATGGCATATTACGGCATCTACAGATATTGGGATGGAAACAGCCACAATAGCAGTAAGGCCTTCCCAGGAGGGTGCTTACTATCTTGTTAGATTCACAAGTCCGCCATATGAGGGAGTGAAATATCTGAGGACTGACACACTGCCCATATCCGTATCAGTTACTGATTCGAGTAAACCTCTTTCAGGAGCAAAAGCAGTTGCATGGATAGGTAAAAAAAGAATCGAGCTTAGGGAAACATCCGATGGAAATTACCGGGGAGATTACATCATACCTACAGATGAAGAACTTGGTTTTATGGAGCTTTATGCCATTGTGGAAAAAGTTTCTGAAGGAATTTCCTATGGTGGTGAGAAATCAACAAGAGTACATATCTCTCAGGTTTCAATAAATGTCGAATTTCTTTCACCAACAACAACTACATACAAAAACGGTGAGACGGTATCCGTCGAAGCGAATATTACATACTCAACAGGAGTCCGGGTTACTGAATCAGTGATAAATGCAGATGCAAATGGGGCAGTTTTCCAGATGGCCAAAAATGGAGACATTTATACTGGGAAATATCGGATACGGGAGGAGGATCAGGGGATACTCCGAATATCTCTAAATGTCCAGGACAACGCTGGAAACAAAGGTTATGCATACAAGAACCTTGAGATAAAGGGATACACCGAACAGGCAATTGCAGAGTATTACTGGTACATCGCTGTCCTTGCAGTTGTTATTATCGCAGTTATGATTTTCTTGGTGAGGAAATACATGCGTGGATCAAATCTAACAAATCTCCGAAAAGAAAAGGAGGATCTAATAGCAATGGAGAAGGCACTTCAAGAGGATTACATTAAGAAAGGATTGATGGATAGAGGCTCTTTTGAAAAGAGAATGTCCGTTTATGAATCAAGAATAGCAGAGATAGATGAAAAGATAAAACACCTAAAAACAGAATGAGGGATGTACATGGATGAAGAAGCACTTTACCTGTATGATAGTTACAAAAAAGAATGCGATTCCAAGGTCGTATCAATTAAAGATGGTAAATACGTTGTCCTGGATAAAACAATATTTTATCCAAAATCCGGGGGTCAACCTTGTGACACTGGGAAAATGATCAGGGGCGAAGAAGAATTCAATGTTGTTTTTGCCGGAAAATTTGGTGGAAAAATAAGTCATGAAGTCGATAGGCCTGGGCTGAATGAAGGGGATTCAGTTAAGTGTGTTCTGGATTGGGATAGAAGGTACATGTTTATGCGTTATCATACTGCAGCACACGTGCTTGCTTCAATATTCAATAAGAAGACAGGAGCGCTCATAACTGGGAATCAGCTCGGTTTGGATAAGACACGATTTGATTTTTCACTTGAAGGTTTTGATCGAGAGAAGATAAACGAATGCATAACAGAGTCGAACGCCATATTGCTGAAATACATAGAACTGAAGACGTACTTTCTTCCCAGGGAAGAAGCCATGAAAATTCCGGGAATAGTCAAGCTTGCAGCAGCACTGCCCCCAAACATTCAGGAGCTTAGAATAGTCGAGATACCCGGAGTTGACGTGCAAGCAGACGGGGGAACGCACGTAAAGAATGTAAATGAAATAGGGGAAATAGAGCTTCTCGAATGTGTAAACAAAGGGAAATCAAACAGGCGAGTCTACTTCAAATTGAAGTAACTAACCCTTTCTTTTGGAAACTGAGATTTTTGTGCCATTCGCATCCCTGGTAATGGCAACATCCAAGTTTTCGCTTCCAACAAGCTCCCTAAGTTGTTCATACGTATAAGAACCAGGACTCGCAACTGCTTTCTCTCCAACCTTTTCCTCTTTCTGCTCAAGGAGCTGCTTTCTAGTATAAATTATGTTCTCATTTGGAATTATATCGTATTTTATGAACATCCTGTTTCCGGAGTTTGCGGTTTCAAACATCCCCTCAAGTCCCAAATCTATGGATTTCTTTTCTTGGTATATAAATGGCAATACATTGTCGAATTCCTTTGCAACTTCAGATACAAGCATCTCTGTTTCGTTCCTTCCCCCTCCAACTATGAACTCTCCGTTTCCTATGTATCCAACGAAACCGTTGGCATCCCATTCTTGAACTTTTTCCTGAATTATCTGCGACACAAGTCTCAGTATCAGTTGTTTCTCTTCATTTCCGTACTCCTTTGAGTATACCTCTATATTAGCTATCCTGAGGTTGTTAACTTCAAATCCTTTATCTCCTGCAACGAGGCCCTCTAGTTCTCTGCTTATACGTCTCTCATCTGGGAGATCGACTAATGGATCAAATCTCCTGCCTTGTTTCTTAAGAAATATCCTTGTTAAAGATCTGAGTTCCTTTGGTCTGAATGGCTTCCGTATGTAATAATCAGCGCCGAACTTTATCCCCTTGAACCTATTTCTTGTTGCTTCTGCAGCTGAGACAATTATGACTATTATATCCTTGGTCTCCGGGTCTTTTTTCAGTGTCTGGCATATCTCAAGGCCACCTATTCCCGGGAGCATAAGGTCAAGAACTACAAGGTCAGGTTTCCATTCTCTTGCAGTCTTTAGACCACTTGTACCATCAAGTACCTGTTTTATCTCATATCCTTCTCCCAAAGAGGCTTTTATTAGGTCATTAATGTTCTCCTCATCCTCAACAATGAGTATTTTTTTAACCTGTTTTGATTGAATGGTGTACCACATAACTGTTTTGCCCACCTTTCTTGATTCTATGGGTGCTCCTGAAGATTTCATTGTTTCCAATTTGCTCTTTACATCCTCCATGGAAACTCCAGTAGAATCAGATATCTCGGTTTCCGTGACTCCGTCTCCAGATTCTATTACTGCAAGCATTTTTGCTTCCTCATTGAGGAATTCTTTCTGGTCAGCCATCAGATCACCGATTTTATTTATAATCTAAGGTTTATTATATTGAACATTAACAAAAAAGAAATATAAAACAAGGGGTTAAGAGATGCGATCAGATGAATCCGAGTCGAACATGCTTAACGCAATAGCAGACATATTCTCGAAAACAAAACACCCAAAAAACCTTTCCGCGCTTGTAAAAAATATCTCTCTTTCCCTAAAGGATTTTGTAAAATTTGATAAGGTCATTCTCGCAATTTCCAATGAGGATAAGGATTTTGACATATTCGAATATGAGTCGGGTGAAACTGAAAAAAAGATCTGGACAACGCAGGGAACCTCATTTATGGAAGTTATGCAGAGCGGAACCCCAATAGTTGAATCAAACCTTGGAAAATATTCTCAATTCTTTGATATGCGGAAACTATATGGCGATGGGTATAGCTCACTCGCTGTGTTTCCACTTTCCAAAGATACAGGGGCAATAGCATTTGCTTCCAGGAGAAAGGATGCGTTCGATGGAAAACACGATGGTTTCCTCCGGGCAGTTGCAGGTTCCCTTGCACCACTAGTCTATTCTATACTCTCTTCTTCAATTGTCGATGAAACAAGACAGCTCGCAGAACTTATTTTCAGAAAATCATCTGAAGCAGTGATGACCATTGATCCATCAGATGGAAAAATACTTAGTGCAAATCAGAGTACATTCGAACTATTCGATATTCCTGAAGATGGTTTACATGAACAGAACATATACTCCCTATACCCTGATTCTACTGATCTCAAGGGGCGTTTCTCAAAACTTAGGGCAGGAGGCTTCCATGAATTCGTATACAAATTCAAGAACCTAGGCGGAGAGAAATTCATAAGAACCCGACTTATGGCTTTGAGAGATGAGAAGAAAACACGAATGGTCTTTTCATGCAAAGATGTGAGTGAAAAGGTATTCTCTGGAGCATACACCGGGTTAATCCAAGGCCTTGGAGATATTATCTTTTCATTGGATGAGGATCGGAAATTTTTGCACGTGGGTAAAAATATAAACCATATTGGCTATGATTCCAGTGAATTGATTGGCGAACCATTCGCCACAGTTGTTGCTTCGAAAGATAACAAATTGCTAAATGAACTCATAGGTTGGATGAAAACAAAAAAGGACAGGATAGATGGTGCGGAGATAAAGATCGTTACAAAGAACGACGTTGCGAAGACATTCCTCCTGGGTTCGCAGGGGTTCTTTGATTCCAAAGGAGAACTAATAAGAGTATATGGTCTTTTGAGAGACATAGATTCCATAAAAACAGCAATAGAAGAAGGGAAGATGACTTCAGAAATAATACTCAACACATCTGATGCAATATGCGCAACAGACACCTCCGGCTATATATACTATTGGAACAAAGCAGCAGAAAAATTGTTTGGTTATTCGAAGGATGAGATTCAGGGGAAGGACATAAAAAAGATCTTTCCTCCGGATAAGGAATGGGAGATGTCATGGGCCTTAAGTGAGAAGATGGGGTCAAAACCATTCGAAACGGAGAGAGTGAAAAAGAATGGGAATTATGTTCCGGTCCGAGTAAGGCCTGTACTCATAAAGAATAAGCAAGGTAAGGTTGATGGGTATGTTGAAATCATGCGAGACTTGAGGATGGAAAATCAGCTTAAGGATACTGAGATGTCAAGAAGACAACTTGAAAAGAGGAACAGATATCTAAAGAAAGAGATGAAAGACAAGATAGAATTTATCTCAGAAGTTTCCCATGAACTGAGGACTCCGCTTACAAGTATCTATGGTTATTCTCTCCTCATACAGGAGGAGGAGTTTGGTCCACTTTCCAAGGAATACAAACCATATATGGACAAGATTGTAAAAGAAACTGAGCGTTTGAGAAGATTTATTAACGATGCACTTGAATTATCGCGGATTGAATCGGGGAGATTTAACTTTGAACCTCAGAAATTCGATCTGGATACCTTACAGGATAAATGCTCCTGTACTGCTCTTGCCCATAGGAAGGGACTTTATGTTAAATGGGAGTTCGAAGAAGATCTACCTTCAGTATATGGGGACCCGAGAAGCATATCACAGGTTCTCATAAACCTCATTTCAAATTCAATAAAATTCACTGAAAGCGGAGGAGTGAAAATAAAGGCCTATAAAAAGGGAAGAACATATGTGCAGGTTGATGTTATCGATACCGGGGAGGGCATACCTGAGAGCGAGAAGAAGAATGTTTTCAAACGTTTCAGAAGAGTAAACACTGAGAAGAAGAGAGAGGGCAGTGGACTAGGACTTTCAATAACGAAGAAGATAATTGAATTCCATGGGGGCAAGATAAAGTTTGATTCAAGCCTTGGAAAAGGAACACGGTTCTATTTTATCCTTCCAATAAAAGAGAAAAAGAGAAAGCAGCCTAAAGCTTAGATATCTTTCCTTTCAGGTATCCGTATATCTTGTTGGGATCTTCGTAAAGAAGAGAGAACATCCCCTCGTCCCCCCTTATTATTCCCCTGTTCTGAAGTTTTGTAAGTGCCTTATCTACTTGATCTTTTGGTAATCTGCTTAGGGTCCCAAGCACATCGCTTCCAAGCTCCCCGAATTCTAGAAGTGTCATACAAACCTGAAGTTCGTCTCTTTCAAGTTTCTTGAATGTCGGTATCTTCTCAAGCATCGATTTGACTTTCTCAATTTTCTGAATATTCGGGGTCACGACTCCCTGAACCTGTGTTGATGCCTGTACCTTTATTATCGGTCCAAGCTTTGACCATTGCGATATGTTTACATTTCTTTCAATAACACATCCTGAGCCAACAACTGTCCATGGTCCCATGTAAACATCGTCCTTGAATTCGGTTTTATCACCTATTATACAATGTTCCATAGAACAGTTCGAACCTATTTTAACTGAGTCGAATAGAATCGAATTGACAATCTTGCTTTTGCTTCCTATATGGCAATTATTGCCAATAACTGTATTGGGACCTATTGTAACATCCTGACCTATGTGGGAATTGTTCCCTATAATACATGGCGGCATTATCTTGGCCTTCCTGCTTAGGAACACGTTCTTACCAATATTTCCCGACAGAATTCCCCCAAGCATGTACTTGTTCCCAGAAAAATAGTTTCTTATTGAACCAACATCCCTCCAATAACCCTCCTGTAATAACCCATAGATATGTTTTCTCCGTGTTATTAATTTAGGAAATATGTCTAATGAAAAATCTGATTTTCCCTTAGGGATATAATCAAGTACATCATATGAAAGAGTGTATGTTCCTGTGTTTGCAAGGCCCGAGGTTTTCTCTCTTGGGCCGGGTTTTTCAACAAAACTCTTTACTCTGTTATTTGAATCAAGTCCCACAATGCCAAATTGGCTTGGGTTCTCAACTTTCGTAAGTGAGATTGTTGCCATCCCTTTGTGTGAGCTTATGTGATGGGAGATATCTATTGACGATATGCTATCCCCCTGTATAACAAGAAAATCTCCATCAAGTTTTCTTTTTACTCTTCTGACAGAACCAGATGTCCCCAAGGGCTTCTCCTCTTTAAATACTTTTACAGGGATCCCGTATTCTGATTTCTCAATATGGGTTTGTATCTGTTCCCAAAGGTAGTTTGTTGTTATGATTACCTCTTTTATTCCGGCTATTGTCAGTCTTTCAACCGTGTGGTC
>CAZYPB010000036.1:0-12469 GCA_964649265.1 Microcaldota archaeon | reverse complement strand
ATATGCGGAAGAGCTAACTCCAAAGGGGGAGCCTAAGCATAAGGAACTTGTCCATGCTCATTACCTGGTCTTTGTTCGCAAGTCCTATCACCTGCACTGTCTCATTTGTCCAGTTTTGGGGATGCCCTCTGCTCCTTAGAAGTGTGTCTGAAACATATGCACTTATTGACTGCATGTCTCTCCTGCTCTCAGCATCCCTCATCTGTGTGTCGACACTGGCCCATAGGCTCATGACTGTTAGTAGTATTGCGAGAAATATGGCCAGACTTAGTATGAAATCAGTTGTGAGGAGCTGTCCTCTTCCCATCGGGTCACCAGAATAGAAATTCTTTGTTCGTATATTTAAACCTTTAATTATCCAGATCTTTATCACCCTGATGTTCAGAGCTCCTATAGACCATGTATATCCTGTCAAGATAGCCGTCCTGGTGCTTGATCCATCCTGGGAGTATGCCTACCTTCTTGAATCCCTGTTTCTCATACAGTTTTATCGCGCTGTCGTTGTTTGAATAGACCGTCAAGTATAGGTTATGTGGTTTGAAAACTCTCTGGGATTCTTCTATAAGCATAGTCAGAAGTGTTTTTCCCAATCCAGCACCTCTGAATTCCTTTGAAACGTACAAGCTAAGGCTCACGTTTTCTCTTTCTCTCCTAGGCATCTTCTCAGCAGATGCCCTTGCGACTATCTTTTTACCGTATTCCCCTATCCAGAGAATCATCTCTCCCTTGTTTATCTTGATCATGCTTTCCTTTCCCATGTCCTTTTCCTCCACTGGGTTCACGTACTTATCTATGGATATCAACGCTCCTTCCTTGACCATGTCATTGAGGAATTGCCTGACTCTCCTGAAATCATCCTTCGTGAACGTGCGTATGGTAATGTTTCTCCCATCGTTGAGTGCAACCTCTTTCTTGAATAACAGAGTATCCCTGAATCTCCTCTCATAATAACTCACACCCATACTCGTGATCACTGCAGTTATACCGATTACCATAAGAACAATCTCAATGCTGAAAACCTCCGTTCCATATGGTATGAACATGAAAGTTGCAAGTGTAGCACTAAGGAGATCTCTTGGGACCATAAATCCAAGGAGCATATCCTCATGATGCTGCGAATGACCTATCCATCTCGTTATAAGTATCACTATGGACCGAGCAACAAGTATCCCAAAAACAAGAAAGAGAACTATCTTCAGATTCGTGTAATCTGTAAGCTGTTCTGTTCTGGCAATCATCCCCATATAAACAAAGAAGAATGTGTTTATGAAGAGGCTGATCTCCTCCTGAAATGCTCTGAATGACTGGTTTATCTCAAAACTTCCGCTCATTTTAAGGAATCTGAAAACAGAGCTTGAGTTTCCCAGAATAAATCCTATGACAACTATGGAAATCACGCCTATGCCTGAAAGTGATTCAAAATCTACATAATACAGGATGAAGAGAGATGAGAGTATAAGCAGATATGCAAATTTCTTTATCTTAAATTTAAACAGGGCCCAGAGTATAACAAGCCCCAGAACCAACCCTAAAATAAAAGATATTGAGAAAGAAGAGATAACGAATCTGGTAATCTCACCGAAGGCAGTTGGTGTCTGCGAAGCAGTGTATCTCATAACTGTTATTGCAACCACACACATGAGTATTGTGGAAAGAGTACCTTCAAGATACAGGACGCCCCTGGAATAATTACTTGTTCTTACGAAAGGCAGAATCGAGTAAATGGTGAAAGAGGAAGGTCCACCCAGTATTGCTCCAAGCAGAAGTGCGGGAGCAAGGCCCCACCCAAAACCAAAATACAGTATGCTGGTGAGTATCCCAATGCAGGTCATTATGTTCGCAAAAGCAAATACAGTTGAAAATGAGATGTTCCTGAAAAGCTTCTCAATATCAAGCCTAAGCCCTGCTTCGAAAACAAGCGAGACAATTGCTATTGCACCTATGACTGGAGTTATGTTGCGAAAATGCTCAGGGGAAAGGCTCGTTATTGTAAATGTTGTAAAATATGAAAGAAACCCAAGTGGCCCAAGCAGGAATCCAAGAAGCATTAGTATTATTACTTCAGGTATTCTTGTTTTCTCAAATGCCCATCGGACAGCAAAGCCGATTATCATAACAAGACCCATGAGCACCAGTATCTCGAACATCATTTTACATGGGCTATTACGTTTTATTAAGCTTAACTCTTTGAAAAAAACAGTGGGCCCGCGGTGGATCGAACACCGAATCTTCACCGATCAGAAACCTCCTGGGGGTTTCCGGTACCTCCCAGCATCAATGGAAGGAGTTTCAGCCAACAGAAGATCTTGTCAGGGTGACGTCTTACCATTCGACTACAGGCCCGGCGGACATTATTTTACACCCATGTTTTTTAAATCCTTTACTACTCAAATATTTCCCTATGCGGGGGTGACAGAGTCTGGTCAAATGTGCAGGGCTTAGGACCCTGTGCCTTTAGTGGCTGCGTGGGTTCAAGCTTTTTCTTTCTCTTTGCGGAGAAAGAAATCCCTTGGAAAAAGAAAGAGACGCCTTTGTGTCTTTTCCAAAATGCTGCCCAAAAATCCCATCCCCCGCATCAACTCTTTTTTCCAAAAGCAAACAGAAACAGTCCTAGGATTATGAAAACACCTGTGCATGGACTAATCACTTCGTTATTGAACCCAAGTATCCCAGATGATGGGACATTAAGTCTCTTATTAAGAGAGTACTCCCTCCCATTTCTATCGTACCAAACAGCTCTCATGCCATATTCTCCAGGTAGCATTTCAACCGTTCCCTCGCCCCCAGAGAGAGGCATAATCTTTCCATTCAAGAATATCAGTATGTTTATCGGCTCCCCTTTTTTTGAAACTGCGAAGGTAACATTTGTGCTGTTACCTCCCTTTTGAAAAGATGTCTGTATCACTATGCTCGGTTTTTCTGAGACAGAAACAGCTATTTTCCTATTTATGCTATCAATGTTCCCCTCAACAGATACACTAACAATACCTTCCCCTGCACCCACATCAGAAAAACTGAATGAAATAGTTTCCTTTTCTTTTAACATAAGCTGCCTAGACTGTGTGTTCCCATTGTACTCAACAGAAATTCTTAGGTTCTGAGGTACCTTTTTTCTATTTTCTAAAGTAAACGAGACTCCTATATCTTCTCCTTCCATTATGTTTTCAGAGATATCGATGTTTTCAATTGCAATATCCTGGCTTCCAACAACATCGTAAACAAGTTTTTCCACTCCGCCAAAGTTTGAGAACACCCATGCGGTTTTCCTCCCAAGTGATTTTGGAGTGAATGATATCCTTTTTGTGTCTGAGGAAGCAGCGTATGTATGTAAACCATCCTCGGCAATAACCGTTATCTCTGTTCCAGAAGGGTAACTTGGGACTGAGAAAGATACAGCCTGATCCTCTCCAAGCTCAAGTGAACTTTTCTCAATCCAAGCGCTGAATCTTACTTTCCCAACATCTTCAAGTATTGTTATCGTTTTACTGCGCTCGGCAAGGTATGCTGAGTTAAGCACAAGAGGACATTTGTATATATACCCTTTGTCAAGATTTGATGGGGCACTTACGGACCATACAAATATCCTCTCCTCCCCTGGTTCAAGTATCTCAAATCTCTGCGGTTTTTCTACATCCAATGCACCTGAACCAGCACATGTAACCAGATTAAGATCGACAACCTTGTAATCTTTTGATTTTAGTGCCATATAAATAACTGTCTCATCCCCGAAACCAATGTTTCCAGCACCGCTCTTTATTTCATAATCGCCGTATGGTGGAGCAGCAACGAAGCTCTCAAGCTGAACCTCTCTTATGGGAGACCCAAGAGCACCACTCCCTTCCCATTCCAGATGTGCTCCGGGGGTATATGTTGCAGTGTAGAAATTCTCTGCTTTGTGTTCAATGCTTGAGAATACGTGTATATGCGTTGCATCTAGATGTCCTGCTTCCATCCATGTTGGATCAAAAGGAACCCACTCCCCAATATATGATTCAGCCCAGGCATGTCCCATCCATCCACTTTTTTCAGTGTAAGAATAACCTGAGACATATTTCGTTGGTATTCCTATGGATCTCGCCATTGCAACAAACAGTGAAGTATACTCTGCGCACACTCCTTTTTTGTTGTTTAGAACCCACAGAGCATCCTTTTCCATCCCAGTAAAAGATCTTTCGTACTCAAGGTTTTCATGTACCCATACAGCTATTCTTGCAAGCTTTTCGAATTCAGTTGTTGAGTTCTCTGTGATCTCTCTTGCTTTACTCTCTATGTTCTGGTCCTGGCACTGTATGTTGTCTGTCGATTCAATGTACTGCATATACTCTTTAGGTATCTCATATGCATCGGGCAGGCTGTCGGTTATTCTTGCCTTTGTAAGGACGCTTGTTGAAACAGCATAGCGAAAAGGATTGCTCGGGTTTGTTTTCTTTATTGCAGCGAATATGTTTCCTTCAATGTCTTTTTCCGTAGTAACTGAATAATCTGGGAGCTGCCACCCAGTTCTCTGTGGAAGCGATAGGTTGAGTTCGAGGTTTTTTATCATCCCCCCAGTTGCCTTTATCTCTCCTGTTTTTGTTACAACAACATTAACTGACTCCACAAGAACAGGGTTCTCTATATCTGCTGAAGCATAGGGAAGAATTAGAAGAATAAATGAGATGAAAAACACACTTTTCATGTAGTTATTTAGGTCCTATTTTTTAAAAGTGACTTGGCTATTTGGTTCTTTTGCTCTTTATGGCTGCCTGGGCGCATGCAAGCCGTGCAACCGGAACCCGGTATCTGGAACAGCTCACATAGTCAACCCCTTCCCGATGGTAGAATCCTATGGATGTTGCCTCTCCTCCAGTCTCACCGCAGACACCTATCTTAAGTTTTGGCTTAGTTTTTCTCCCTTTTTCTATGGCTATTTTGATCAGCTTCCCTACTCCATCGAAATCCAGTTCTTGGAATGGGTTGCTCTCCAATATTCCTCTTTCTATATAAAGGGCAAGGAACTTTCCCTCAGCATCATCCCTTGAAAACCCAAGCGTTGTCTGTGTAAGGTCATTTGTTCCAAATGAGAAGAAGTCAGCGTATCGCGCAACCTTCTCTGCTGTTAGTGCTGCTCTGGGGATCTCTATCATAGTCCCAACATTATAGTTCAAGTTCATCTTTTCCTTTTCAAGTGTTTTTTTTGCTTGTATGTCAACGAGCTCTCTGAGAATCTTTAATTCCCTATAACCCCCAACAAGCGGGATCATTATCTCAAGCTCTGTTTTCACACCTTCTCTAACAAGTGAACAAGCTGCCTGAATAAGCGCATTTGTCTGCATTTCATATATTTCAGGGTATGTTATGGCTAACCTACATCCCCTGTGGCCCAGCATTGGATTGGATTCCCTTAGAGTCCTCACAGCATCTAACATCCTCTCTTTCTCAGCAATTTTTTTCTTATCTGCTCCATTCGATTCCAGCTCGTCTATTTCCTCCATTACCTCGTCAGCTGTTGGAAGGAACTCATGGAGAGGAGGATCCAGAAGCCTAACATTTACTGGAAATCCTTCCATTGCTTTGAGTATCTCTTTGAAATCCTTTCTCTGAATCGGAAGAAGCTTGTTGAGCGCTTTGCGCCTCTCCTCGTGAGTCTTTGACATTATCATCTCTCTCACTATAGGCAACCTGTCCTTAGAATTAAACATCCTCTCAGTTCTGCAAAGCCCTATTCCCTTTGCTCCGAATTCCTTCGCGCCCTTTGCTCCCTCCGGCGTATCCACATTTGCCCTAACACCCATATGGCTGATCTGATCAGCCCAAGATAGAAGTGTTTTGAACTCATCAGTGAGCTCAGGCTCAACTGTAGGGATCTCCCCCCCCATTATGTTTCCTGTTGATCCCTCAATTGTAATTATATCGTTCTCTTTGAAAGCGTGTTTGCCTATTGTAAGGGTCTTATTGTCCTGATCTATTTCAGCTTTAATGCACCCTGAAACACAGGGTATCCCCATGCCCCTTGCGACAACTGCAGCATGGCTTGTCATCCCCCCTCTCGCAGTCATTATTCCCGTTGCAACTGCCATTCCATGTATATCTTCGGGCGTGGTCTCTACACTAACAAGTATTATGCTCTCCTTAACTCCTCTCGCAGCTGCATCGTCAGCAGTGAAAACTATTTTTCCACTTGCAGCTCCTGGAGAAGCAGGCAGCCCCTTTGCAATCACAGCATACTTGGTCTTTGGATCTATATGTCTGTGAAGTAATGCGTCTATCTGCTCCGGGTGTATCCTTAGAACTGCGTCTCTTTTTCTTATGGTTCCTTCCTTAACCATATCCACGGCTATTCTGACTGCAGCCTTTGTTGTCCTCTTTCCATTCCTTGTCTGGAGCATCCACAGCTTTCCGTTCTCAATGGTGAACTCCATATCCTGCATATCTTTGTAATGTTTGTCAAGCCCCTTTGCAATCTCCTCTATTTTAGAATACATTTCCGGCATTCTGCTTTTCAGCTTTGTTAGTGGATCGGGCGTTCGTATTCCTGCAACAACATCCTCCCCTTGTGCGTTTTCAAGATATTCACCAAAAAGTTTGTTTTCTCCGGTTGACGGATCCCTTGAGAAAACGACTCCTGTTCCTGAATTCTGACCCATATTACCAAAAACCATTGCTTGGACATTAACTGCCGTACCAAGGCTATCTGGTATCCTGTGGATCCTCCTGTATGTATTGGCTCTTTTATTGTTCCATGAATTGAAAACAGCAATTATTGTTGCTCTAAGCTGGCCCCATGGCTCCTGCGGAAACTCCTCCCCCCTCTCTTTTTTCGTTATCTCTTTGTATACTTTTATGAGCTTCCTAAGTGCAGATGGTTTAAGCTGATAATCATGTTCCACTTTGTTTTCTTTCCTTATTTTTTCCAAGGCCGTTTCGTAATTGTGGTGTTCAACTCCGAGAACAACATTTCCAAATGTCTGTATAAACCTTCTATAAGAATCAAGGGCAAATCTTTCATCATTTGTTAGTTTCGCAAGCCCTTCAACACTCTTGTCATTCAATCCCAGATTAAGCACAGTATCCATCATGCCTGGCATTGACACCGGGGATCCTGAACGAACAGATAAAAGAAGAGGATTTGCATTATCTCCGAATTTCTTGCCTGTTTTCTTCTCAATTTGTTTCATTGAGTCTCTTACATTATCGAGCATTCCTGAAGGTATCCTGCGTCTTGTTAGATACTCCATGCACATTCTAGTTGTTATGGTAAACCCCGGGGGTATTGGGAGGCCAAGGTGAGTCATCTCTGAGAGATTCGCTCCCTTTCCTCCAAGGATCTCCTTCATATCTGCAGAACCTTCTTCAAAAACATAAACCTTTTTCATTTTCATCACCACTAAACAGAAAGCTGAATATATGAATAAAAGAAATGCCTATTTCTTAACTCTGATATCCTTTCTCTTAGGTCTCAAGTCCTTATAGCCGCATTTTCTGCAGCGATCCACACCTGCCTTGTTTCTGGACTTACATTTTCTGCATATTAGGATTTTCGAGATTTTGGCATCTGCAACAGGAAATTTTCCCACTTGATCACCTGATTCTAACCTGGAAGGGTTTATAGTAGCGAATGTGAACTTTAAAACACTAACGGGTTACCCCCACTTCCCGAAAGAAACTGCTTTCTCATTGTTTTCCTCATCCTCTTCTGGATGTATGTTATTGCAATCCGCCCTGGCTAGCAGTTCGTTCTCATCTGACAGAAGAGGCAATATGAACGTCCTCGTTATGTCCACTGTCTCCCCTGGCTGCAGTGTTGTGTTGTATAATGCATATGAGTCCAGGCTTCTTCCCATGCCGTCCCATATACAAACAACCAGTGGTTTCTTTGAGTTTGCCTCAAGAGCAACATTACCAATGTTTTTTATCCTTGCAGTTGCTTTCATCTTCGTCTGCACAAGGGAATCAACCCAAAGGCCCTCTAAAATAAGGTCAGGCAATTCCATTTTTGTCAGATATATTTCATCTTTTGCTGTTGCATTCTGGTATCCTTCTGCGGAGCAATTAACCTTAACGAAATATGTTCCTGTTGACATGTTCTTCAAAACGATCTCATCTGAGTAGACATCTCCGTAAGGCCATCCATATTCAAGATCACCACACCTAACATCCTCTCCAATAATGCAGTATGCGCACCTGGCATCTGGAACGGATCCATAGTCCTGTTTATAATCTGCAAAAATACTTAGTTTCTCCATAAGTATTGCATTTCTTGGTTCAACATTTAATGCGAGAGTAGTCGTTTTCCTTTTCTGTGTGCAGTATTTAAGGGAATCCTCTATCACGCCATCATGGCATATGTATTTTCCCATTGGAACAGTATATCTCTCTCCTTCCAAATCGAATGTTACAGATGCAGAACCAAGGTCTCTTGAGGAGATTGAGATTACCCTCATCCTCCTTCCCTCAAGCATCGTGTAATCCTTACCTACGTCTGCTGTCTCGGTTTCAATAACCTTAGAAGCATCGTAGAACGATAATCCTACCTCATGATGTCCTGTATCCTTTTCTGTGAATCCCGATACCTTTATTGCATAGTATGGGACTTTCTGAGTAGGGGAAAGAGGTCTAGATACTGCCAAAAGGAACTCATCCAGTACTCTGGAAGTATCATCCAAACGGAATCCAGATATGAATATGTTTCCCCCTAATTCCACAGACATGGCTTCTCCTTCATGCAGGTTAAGGCAATCAAGGCAATTAGCTTTCGTGTAGTTGTTTATCTTATACCCGCCGACGGATATCTTTCTGTAATCCTCTTCAACCTCATCCTCTATAACAAGGACTTTTCGTTTAATGTAAACTGAAGCGCACCCATCTGATTCAGCTGTTTTGCGGGCACAGCGTGTGCTCATGGAAGCCAAGTAGTTTGCAAGATATGCCCCTGCCAATGCCTCACTTGTTGATGCGTGCCTTCCTACTATGACCTTAACAGGTTTTCCCTCTGAATCAACAACCTCGAAATCGTCATATGCAGTTCCTCCACCACATGTATCATACGGGCTCACAAGATCAGTGATGAACTCCTGAACCGTGCCCACTGAACTCTCCTCTGTCCCAAGGATGACTATCGATTCCCCTAAAACCCTTATTCTCTCTCCTTCTATGGAGAGAATCCCCTTTTCTCTGATTCTAGAGTTTGTTTCCGGATCTCCTATGATTATTGTCGGACCTGTTACGAACTGATCATCCAGAGTCAATATCTGGTGATTGGTAAGATCGAACGGCAATGCCCCGTAATCTCCTTCATCCATCCTTGTTTTGCAATCATATTGTCTTGCTGAAAGGATCTCAGCAACATGCGATGCTCTCACAACTTCTCTTGGGGGGGCTTTCGATCCTACGACTACAACAACGTCCAGTGTTCCATCTAGTCTTACAAGCTCAAGCCCATATGTGGAGATAAGAGGGAAAACACCCCGTGCATCTATTGATCCGACTTCAATATCTGTGGAATTGGAACCCAGAATGTAATCCTCTATGGACCTTTCAGCAGTTCCGCTCTCCTCAAGAAAGACCTCGACTGAGAAATTGTTTGTTTCAGTCAGAATTCCCTCAGATATCTTTCTTCCGGTCTGCCTGTCATGATACCCGTACATATTTACAACTACAAAAGAACCAGTGAGTGGAACGTTTTCAAAAATAACATTTCCTGTTGAGTTTGTTTTTTTCATTTGCATTAGATTTCCTCTAGTTCCATTTGTTTCCATGGAGTAGAGTTCCACCTCTGCATTCTCAAGCGGCGTTGTATTTGTTTCATTTGCGAAATAAACAACAACAGAGCCACTTGTTTCATTGTTCCAGTTAACATCTGTTCCATCTAGTTCTATCTGGAATATGAGGTCAGTTAGGTGCTCTGTAACTGTATCTCCTGTTTTTGGGAAAGCTCCAAGGAAAAGGAGTTCCCCAGAATTAGATCTTCTCTCATAGGTTGTTCCCTTGATAAGCCCAAAGTCAGTCCTTCTCTTACATGTTGTCATCTCTTCCTTGTTAACTATCTCAGATGTTTGACTTACGTCACTAACACACCGTGCACCCTCTTCTCCAAAAGCGAATGGAATCGACTCCTTTAACTTGCTGTCTCCCATTGCTATCAAATAGTTTGTTTCACGTTTCTCATAGAAACCCACATACGCGTTTCCCTCTTCACTTTTCAGATGGAACCCCCCTAGGAAATCCCCGAAATAAGGTATCTTATCCGAGAGCTTTCTGCTATCATCCAACATCTCCAGTGCCTTTGAATTGCTGTATGATACTCCCAGAAGATCAAGGCATCTCTGCTTCCCAGGTCCGATCTCAAGGTTTTTTTCTATTGCCCCTACATTGCCTGTTGAGATCTTGACCTCACCCGGACCAGTTCTCTCAAGGTAATACTTTATGAATATCTTTCCGTATACTGAGTTTCCCTCAACTAACCTATTGCTTGAATCATAACAGGGTATTCCATAAACCCAGGTCTCCTCATCCGGCGTTATCCTTATTCCGTGAACATGGGTGTACTTTAATGATTTAGAAGAAAACGAGACTTCAGAACACGCGATTTCAGCAAGTATTATTGGCTCTTCACTCTTCAGTTTTATATTAAGGTTTCCATTGCTAAGCTGCTGATCCCTACATGAAATGTCTGAAGGGAACTGACAGTACTCCTCTGATGCCCCAAATTGTTTTGCAATTGAAAGAACTCCAACGCCTGCATTCCTTTCCCAAACACAAACAGGATTATTCTTTGTGCTGTCATTGGCATTATATATTGCATATATTTTCTTCCCGCCAACTGATAGTTCCTCAACATCCACTTCACTTCCAGAGAGCTCAGTATACCTTTCAACAAAATCTTGGACATCCATATCTGTCCAAACAAATGCAGCAACAACATTCGATTCATCAGTATATGATCCGGATGCGATTATCACCCTATCAATTCCAGAGATATATTGTTTAATGAGAATACCGAAAACAGAATTAAGCTCATCGATTCCATCATCCGTTATCTCTATGTAGGCGACTCCTTTCAGTCCATCGGAAGGCATAAGGGAGAAGAGTTCTGCATCGTATCCGCCCCTGCTGAAAAACAAAAAGTAAGCAATAACTAACACAAGGATTAAGATGAGCGATCCTCCCCCGATTATTATAAGTTTTGGATCGATCTCCCTGTCAAGTATGTATAACATATGCTTATCTCTCAATGGACATCAATTAAATATATTTGCATTCAAATAAACTACTCGAGCCTCCGTAACTCAGTGGTAGAGTGCTCGCCTTGTAAGCGAGATGTCGAGGGTTCAACCGAAATCCCTTTTCTTTCATATTCGGGCTTGGTCCGAATACAGGAAAGTTGCCAACAACTTTTCCTTGGAAAAAGAAAAGGTCTCTCAACGCCCCAAAAGAAAACATGGGTGTTCTGAAAATCCCTCCGGAGGCTAACCCTATTTTTTTCCAACATAAAGGCCATAGCCCCAGTATGTGAACAGATTCACTGGAAAGGGCATCATCCTCATTATGCCTCTCCATGCCCGCGCATTAAATGTAATCTTAACCATACTTATCGGCATAGTAACAATATCCCAAAACGAAATGAACGTCATTTCATTGAGAATCTGCTTAAACATATTGAATTTCTTTTGGCGCGCATTAACAGAAGCAAATCCTGCGTTTTTCATCAAACCAATCCAACCATCTGAATCAGGAAGGTCGTTTATTCCCATGACTCGAGAAGTATAACTTACTAAATTCTCAGTTGGGGGTTTCGTCCAAAACAACTCATTAATCCCAACATGACCTCCCGGTTTTGTTACCCGAAAGTATTCTACCATTGCTTTTTCTCTATTTGGTATGAAAGCAGTTACTGATTCAGAAATAACAGCATCGAAAGTATTCAATTTAAATGGCAGGTTTTCAGCATCTGCAACCTGAAAACGCGCACTCGCATGCTCACGCTGAGCTCTTTTGTTCGAAAGTGCAACCATCTCTTTAGAGATATCTATTCCAGTTACCCTACAACCATATCTCTTTGATATATAGACACTCGAAGAACCCACTCCACAACCAATAACCAGAACATGCGATCCCTTAGTTATCTTGCACATTCTGGCAAGCTCGTCAGTGGCTCCTTTTCCACCACCGTGTTTCGTAACTCCCATTGCGGAATTCAGTTCAAAATATGACATTGCGTTTTTACTCATAATTGAAATAATCCTAGATTCTATTTATAGTTTCTTGCAAGGTTAGGTTATTAAACTGGAAAAGCGTTCTCTTATTATGCCCAAGAAGAAAAAAGAGGAGGAGAGATCAAACATTAACAAAGGCTCCATAATTCTTGCTGCATTAATTGGTACTTTTTCATTATCTGGCTTCATATCTATGTTCATTTTTATTCTAACAAACGGCGGCGATATTCCAACACAGCTAACAACAGTAATGTCACCTACAGAAGTATTCACTT
>CAZYPB010000035.1:0-12616 GCA_964649265.1 Microcaldota archaeon | reverse complement strand
TTCTGTTAACTGTTAACAAAGGAGGGATAGAGAAATACCTGAAGATATCGCGGGAAATCGCAGAGAGATCTGATCTTCCCAATTATCTAAAGCAGAGGCTCACACTAATAGAAGAAGAGATAGGTTCTGTCTTCGAGGATGACACAAGCAAACAGTTCAACCTTGCAGAGTTCATGTAATCAGAGAGTCAGCTTGTTTTCCTTAATACAACCAAGAATGTGTTCCGGAAGCTCCTTTATTTTCACTCTTTCCTGTTGCCCATCGTTCCTGTAGCGAACAGTTACTGAATCATCATTCTTTGTATCATAATCAACAGTAACGCAGTAAGGTATCCCTATTTCATCTGCTCTTGCATATCGTTTCCCTATGCTGCCGTTTGGATCATATAGTACCTCAAGTCCTTTTTCCCTCATCCCATCAGATAGCTCTAGTGATTTCTCAGGTAATCCATCCTTTCTCATTAATGGCATTACTGCAACAGAATACGGAGCTATTCTTGGGGGCAGATCAAGCCACTCCCATTCCCTTGTCTTGTCCTTTCTGTAGCAAGATTCAAGTATACTCCAGAATAATCTTTCAAGTCCAAACGAAGGTTCTATAACGTGGGGGAGTATCTTTTTCTTTTCGGATTCAATAAAAACTGAGAGATCCTTACCGCTCGTTTTTGAGTGGTTTGATAGATCGAAATCAGTTCTGTACGCAACTCCAACCGTCTCATGCCAACCGTAGGATGTGGATACCTCTATATCGAAATTCGCATGAGAGTAATGAGGCATCTCATCTTCCCTCATCTGCCTGTAGCGCATCTTATCGTAGGGCACTCCAACAGAGATATAGAACTGCTGTGCAAGTGCCATGTAGTGTGCCATTATCTGGTTCGGGATTATCTTTTTCTTCACTGCCTCCTCTGCGCTCAGCTCAATTGTCCTGTTGCTTTTCTTTTTCTGCTCATCCCTAAGATATAGTTTCATTACCGTTTTCTTTGTTTTTTCATAATCCTTGTGATCAGGTTGGTTTGGATTGAAGAAATACTCTAGTTCCATCTGAACGAATTCCCTTAGGCGTATGAGACCCTGCCTGGGAGATATCTCATTCCTGAATGACTTTCCAATCTGAGCAATGCCTATTGGGAGCTTTGACCCCGCGTACCTGAATACTCTCTGGAAAGATAGGAAGATCCCCTGTGCAGTCTCCGGTCTTGTGTATGCGGGGTTTCCTTCTGTAGCACCGATGTTTGTTTTAAACATAAGGTTGAACGGTTTTGCTTCTGAGAGCTCTCCTTTACAATCAGGGCAGGCTATTTTCAATTCAGTTATCTTCGATGAAATCTCCTCTGGTTTCAGGCTTTCGGTGCTCTGTTCTTTTTCCTCTAGAAGATGGTCTGCCCTGTACTGTTTTTTGCATTTGGAACAAACAACAAGTGGATCTGAGAAATGGCCCATGTGTCCACTTGCTTTGAGAACTATCTCCGGAAGTATTAGTGCAGTCTCGACCTCATGGTTTCCTTCACTGGAGACAAACATCTTTCTCCATTCACTGAGTATCTTTCTTCTTATTCCCGAACCAACTGGACCATAATCATAGAATCCGCCAGTGTGAGAATAGATCTCATTTGATGGTATTAGTATTGCACGTTTTAGTGCGAGTTCAGTTATCTTTTCATGCAGTGCCATGTGCATATTTTGTAACGATAGGTTTAATTTGTTTGGGGGGTGTCCGTTGGATTAGGTTTAAAAACAATTTTTGCAATAATAGTATTCTTATTCTGTGTGAATGGGTTTGGAATATGTCAGGAATCATTTTGCCAATATTGACATCAGTTACCATGGCAGTATCTGGAGTAAGTGCTGACCAGAAAGCTGATAGCACACCAGTTAAGGTGACAGATAGTACCAACGTAGCAAAAGCTAAGCTGGTGGGAGCATACCCAAATCATACTGATTTCAGTGTGCATGGGAACCCAGCACTTCAACATTCGAGCCAATATAGTCAATGGACGTGGGCTGCTGTTGGAAGAACGGAAAACGGAGGAAGGAACGCACATGTCTTCGTAAATAAGGATGTTTTTGGAGATGTCACTTTTAGTTTCTGGTACGTTAATAAAACAAACAAGAATACTGGCTCAAGCAGTAATACTACAAACCTGGGAGTTTCTTTTCCCCTAACAAGAGGAGTTCTTTTTGGAACTAACCTAACAACAACCAGAAAAAACGATGGAAACGAAAAAAGCGGATACACTTTCGGAGTTGTTGGTCTTACGCATACTGAACGATACCTTTTGAGATTAGGAGCCATGTGCGATAACTCTGAAAAAATCAGTCTAGCAGGGGAAGGAAGGATAAAAATCGGAGGTTGCGAAGCCGGAATTTCAGGAAAGGTTACCTTGGTAGATGGAGAGAAGCCCGTGAGTGGGGCAGGAGTACAGATAAGAAAGGGGAAGAACATAATTAATGCGGGAAGAGGAGGACCGGACTGGAAGGATGTGAAACTTCATTGGAGACATGTTCTCAATAAAAAGACTCTAATAGACGTCCACTTAAGAGGAAAAGGAAAGGGAGTTGTTAGGAAACCAGGAACTGTTCTTGTTGGGATAACTAGACTGTTCTAGTTGTTTGATCTTATTAGAAAGCTTTATTATTCTGCTTTGGGGAGATTAACACATGGACTTACTTGAGAAAGCAAGAACTGGAGTAAAGGAAGCTCTTGGTAAACGGGATAGATTGATAGTGCATGTTGTTGGGGCAATTGATGACAACAACAAAGCAAGTAATCTTCTTTTCGAAAGGCTTTCCGAGTGGTACGGAGTCTATTTTCCAGAGATGAAATTCAGCGAACCTCACAAATATTGCCAACTGGTAATTGAAATGGACAGGAATGATTTTGATTTTGGGAAGGTTATCGGTGTTGTTGGAAAGGAGAAGGCAAAGGATATTGAGAAGAAAGCCAAGAATAGTATGGGGATAGACCTGGAGGAGTATGATCTCCAGATAATTAAGGAAACTGCGAAAAGGATATGCGAACTCTATGTATTAAGAGAAGAGCTTGAGAGATATCAGGAATCACTTGCAAAAGAGGTATGCCCAAACCTCGTATATCTTCTTGAAGCAGCGCTTGCTGCCAAGCTTGTTGCAAGAGCAGGAAGCCTTGATAAACTTGCGCGAATGCCAGCGAGCACTGTTCAGGTTCTTGGGGCTGAGAAGGCTTTATTCAAACATCTGAAGAAACACTCGAAACCTCCAAAGCATGGGCTAATATTTCAACACCAATACATAAGCAGTGCACCTAAAAATCAGAGGGGAAAACTTTCGCGGGCATTGGCAACGAAGATAGCGATTGCTGCGAAAGCAGATGCTTATTCGGGTAATTTCATTGCAGAAAAACTCAAAGAGGATTTCTCTAAAAGAGTTAAACAGATAAAGGGTGCCTAGATGGATGTCCTTGCATTGACCGACGTTCATGGTTATAGAAGAGTGATGGACAGAGTAAGAATGCTCCTTGCAAAAAGGGAATTCGATGCTGTTTTTATAATGGGGGACTTGGAAGACAGGGACTCAGTTGAGTTTGTAAGCGAATTACTCGAGCCTTTTGAAAACGTCTATGCTGTTCCAGGGAACATGGACAAACCCGAGGTAGTTAAGTATCTAGAGGATAAAGGATATAGTGTTCACAACAAAGTAAGGAAACTTGAGAAATGGAAGATTGCTGGCTTTGGGGGAAACAATAATCCAGGTATGATGCCATTTGCGCATTCTGAGCAGGAGATACGCGAATCCCTAGAGAATCTGAAGATCGATAAAAAGACCATACTTCTAACCCACATGCCCCCAAGGGGATGCTTTGACATGGTTCAAGGCGAGAATGTGGGGAGCCCTGCAATTAGAGAGATAGTTGATAAGCGCAAGCCTTTCATGAACATCTCAGGCCATATTCATGAACATGAGGGGGAGCAGATGATAGGTGACACTGTTGTTGTCAGTCTTGGAGCTGCAAATGGGATGAGATCAGCCATAATTAGTATTAAAAAACAGGAAGTAGATGTGGACTTTATAAATCTATAGAGGATTTAAATAGTAGTTTTGGAATAATATATCTGGTGGTACAATGGCCTATGCGGATCCAACTATGAAGAAAAAACCAGGAAAAGAAGCTGAAGAGATCAGCAAATTAACAAAGGAAGGGATGGATCTATCGAAACTTATCCCCAGAAAGGTCACCACTGCAACTGCTCTTGATATTGGGAGAGCAGCTGTAACTGAATCTGTTGTAAGCAGCCTCATACTTAATAGCGTTTTACCGGATGCAAAGAAAACAATCGAAATGTATAAGAGCATGGTATGAGTTGGTTTTTCCATGGAAGGAAACAAAACAAAGAAAATAAGGTCTATTCTCGAGAGCAGACTACTTGAGATATATGAATCACTAATTGATCTTCGGGAGAGGGTTGACAAAAACAGCGATGCATACAAAGAAGCGACAAAGACAATGGATGAGATAAGCAATGTGGTTGATGTAAGGAAGATAAGGCAGAATGAAGTGAGGGTCGACTCGAATGCTCTCAAATTTGATAAGGGAAAACTAAATGGAAAGGTCATACTCTCAGATAATGAAAGGGTTTATGAACTCGATATAAAGGACAGCAATATAGAGGAATGTAATGTTAAAGAAGGGGGTTTTGAAAAACTTGAGTGGATCGTCACTCAACTTGAGACCACCAAGGGAGACATTGTCCCTAAGAAAAGCTAACCTTTCATCCTTCTTTTAGGAAGAACTGATCTAGCCATGTATTGTAGAGCTAATAGCATTAACAGTGCGGATGCCATTGATTTGACTATCTCTGCATGATTTGGAAGCGGCGTTACTTTTGTTGTATAAGACAATGAGTTCTGTTTTGCTATTGCTTCAGTTGTGGTTGGTTCCTGGGAAACAATTGAAGTTATAACTTTCTTACCCATGGAAACCTGAACCTTCGTTTTTGCTGAAAGATCAACACTTGCCGAAGTTATCTCTGCCTTTGCTGCATTGAATAGAGGTTTGTTTGTTGCAGTATTCATGTTGCTTGTCCGTAGGTTTAAATCCAGGATAGGTCTGATGTGCTCGAATCCCTTAGAAGGACCCGTTACCTCAACAATGGCCTGTCCTACCGATATCCTCCTTGCAGATCCGATTCCTTTTTGAGTTGATATATCCACCATTTGCACCACTTCAGCTAGCGCTGGGAGCCTCTGCTCCAATAAACTTTCGCATTTTGTGTATTTAATACTTATTATGAAAAGCTATGCTTAAAGCGCTTTTTAACTGTTTTTTGTCTTTTTCAGTGGAAAACTGGTCCATCACTTGCCTTAAAAGCCGGGGCAGAGAACTTAAAACCCCAAGGGGTGAGCATATGAGAATCGATGTAACGAAACTGCGGATGAAAGAGGTGGATGACATAGCACAGAGGCTCAGCAGACTAAATATACATACTTGTTTTTCGATAGTGGGGGGTAGAGCTCTGCTAATAGCGAGCAGAATGCCGGCCACCTCAAACAACACTGAATTAGAAGGATTTGCCTGGTAATCTGATACCCATCGGAAACCTCCGGAAGATTACCCGGGCCACCGAATCGCCTGGCGGCTTCCCGCCCCCTTCTTTTTTTCCAAAAACGATAATAAGTAGAGACCAAAACATTTTCTACCATCAACAAATTAACTAGATACGTAATAGGAATTGTTGGGACCATAACTTTGGCTGCTTTTCTCTTCTATCTTCTTAATATTGCACTGTGGCATGCATTTGAAGTGGTTCTTTGGGAAACCCCGAGTCCATTACCTGAAAGCAATCCTGCTTTAGGTTATGTGCTGTTGATTTTAATGCCGGCATTCATATTAATTACGATTTTTAAATTATGGTTTTCGAAGCCATCAAAGACTTAGATATAGGTAATCGAATGAGAATTGGCTATCCTTGTATAAACAGGAGTATTGGATGCACTTCAAACTCCACTTTCAGACTTGCCTCTTACTCGGAAGAGAATCTTGTTTCCAAGATTTCCAATAACCTTGAGTGCCTTGATAGGATATTGAAGTATAATATTGGGGCGGGGCTTCTTTTCTTCCGGATAAGCTCAGATATTGTTCCTTTCGCTTCACATCCGGTATGCAAATATAATTGGGGAGAGCATTTCAAAAGAGAATTCAGGAGCATGGGCAAGCTAATAAAGAGAAACAGAATGCGCATATCGATGCATCCAGACCAGTTTGTACTGCTGAATTCCCCGAGAAGAGAGGTTACGGAGAGGAGCATCAGCGAACTCGAGTACCATTGCAAGGTGCTGAATTTGATGGGACTCGGGAGTGACGCCAAGATACAGATACATGTTGGAGGAGTTTATGGAGAAAAGGAGAAAGCGATTGAGAGGTTTTTAGATAGGTATGTGGGGCTTTCTAAGTTAATTAGAAACAGGCTTGTTATTGAGAACGATGAGAGGCTTTTCCCTTTAAGGGATTGCTTAAGAATAAGCGGCAAGTGTGGAATCCCGGTTGTTTTCGACAGCTTCCACCACCGGTGTCTCAATAACGGTGAAACAGCAAGGGATGGGATGGAATCTTCTGGAAACACATGGAAAAAGAAGGATGGTGTTTTAATGGTTGATTACAGCAGCCAGAAGAAAGGAGGTAGAAGGGGGCAGCATGTGGAGAGCATAGACCTGAAGGATTTCAGAGGTTTTATTGAAAGAACAGGCAGGATTGAATTTGATCTTATGCTTGAGATAAAAGACAAGGAGAAGAGTGCCCTGATGGCCTTAGGCGCGGCAAAGCACCTTACGAAAGGTATTTAAAACAAATAGCCCAGATAATTAGACGCTGTTTTCGATGACCGAAAGCGAGAGGTGTTATAATGGCAAAGGGTTATGTGAAATTTGAAACTCCGAAAGATCTTTCTGAGAAAGCTTACCAGGCTGTCCAGATAGCAAAGGACACTGGGAGTGTTAGGAAAGGAACTAACGAAGCAACAAAGGCAATAGAGAAGGGAGAATCTGTCCTCGTTGTTATTGCAGAGGATGTTACTCCTGAAGAAGTTGTCATGCATCTTCCAATGATCTGCGAAGAGAAGAAGCTGGCATATATTTACGTTCCTTCAAAGAAAGACCTTGGAAAGAGTGCTGGTCTTGAGGTACCTTGTTCTGCAGTTGCAATAGAGAAGGCAGGGAATGCAACAGAAATAGTAAGTGAGATAACTAAGAGACTGGGAAAGAAAGGGAAGGACGACAAGAAACCTAAGAAGCCTGAGAAAAAGAAGGAAGAGAAAGTAGAGGCTCCTAAAGAAGAGAAGGAAGAAGCAGCTCCTAAAGAGAAGCCTGCTGAGAAGGAGGAGCCTAGGAAGGAAGAAAAACCAGTGAAAAAAGAGGCTCCTAAGGAAAAGAAAGAGGATAAGCCTGCTGAAGAGCCAAAGAAAGAGGAGAAAAAGGAGTAGATGACCTATGGCTGAACAAGCAGCAGCAGAAGTTGTTGAAGTTATTGGCAAAACAGGGATATACGGAGAAGTATATCAGGCCATGTGCAAGATACTCGAAGGAAGGGACAAGGGAAGAGTTATAAGAAGAAACATAAAGGGGCCCGTTAAAAAAGGAGACGTAATAATACTTCTCGAGACAGAGAGAGAGGCGAAACAGATTAAAGCCAAGTAGTGTGATTATATGAAATGCTCGTTTTGCTCAAAGGAAATAGAGAAAGGCACTGGACTCGTGTACGTAAAACGCGATGGTAGTTCACAATACTATTGCTCAAACAAATGCAAGAAACACACACTTAAACTAAAGAGAAAACCAAGGAAGACAAAGTGGATCACGAAGGCTAAAAAGAGCAAGAAACAGTGAGTTCTGCCAGGGTATTTTTATGGAGAGAACATGTGCTATACTAAAGCCAGATTGTGTAGAAGGAAAACACTGCACAGACGTAGTTAAAGCAATAGTTGAGGACGGGTTCAAGATAGTTGCTGTGAAACAGATGAAGCTCGATGAGAATATTTTGAGATCCCACTACGCACATCATGCAGACAAACCTTTTTTCCCAGAACTTGTTTCTTTCATGACTAGGACACCTGTTCTGGTAATGCTTCTTGAAAAAGAGGGTGCAGTATCGGAATTACGAAAACTATGTGGGCCAACTGACTCACAGCTTGCAAAAGGACAGGCACCCAATTCATTGAGGGCAAGATTTGGTAAGGACAAGAGCGAGAACATCATACATGCGTCTGATGCTTCCGAAACTGCACTTGCTGAAGAAAAACGCTTTTTCACATCTGAAGAACTATCTAAAGTCAATGTTGAGGGTATTTCTTTTGAGAAAGTTGAGGAAGCGATAAACCAACTCTACGGGTGATTCTACGCTCCTCACTAAGGAGAGCATAAAACAGATGGGCCTGGTTGAGAGATACCTATCAGATATACAGTTCCAACCATGTGGGATCGATCTAACGCTTTCTGAAGTACATTCATTGGAGAGTGAAGGTAAGATAGATTTTGATAATAGTGAAAGGAAGATTAGTGAAACAAAGAAGATTGAGTTCTCTGGGGATTGGATACATCTTAAGAAAGGAGCATATAAGATAGTATATAATGAGATAGTCAATATTCCTTCAGATCATGCAGGCATCGCGTATCCCCGTAGTTCCCTTCTCAGATGCGGAGCATTCATACATTGTGCAGTATGGGATCCAGGGTACAGGGGAAGGAGTGAATCACTTCTTGTTGTGTCCAATGAAAACGGAATCAAATTAAAGAAGAATTCGCGCATGGTTCAATTGGTTTTCATAAAACTATCAGGAGAGGCGAAAAGCCTTTATTCTGGAGTGTATAAGGGCGAAAACCTATGATAAGACAGCCAATAGTTGGTGTTCTGGGTCATGTAGACCATGGTAAGACATCCATATTGGATGCCATAAGGAAAAGCAGGGTTCAGAAAAGGGAGAGCGGAGGAATAACCCAGCATATTGGGGCAAGCGAAGTACCTTCAGATGTGATAAAAAGCATTTGTGGGAAATTCCTTGAGAAATTAAAGATAAGTGTGAAGATCCCAGGTCTTCTTTTTATAGATACTCCGGGCCATGAGGCATTCACAAACCTCCGAAAGAGAGGGGGGAGCATAGCTGACATTGCAGTTCTTGTTGTTGATATTAACCAGGGGTTCCAGCCACAGACAATCGAAGCATTTGAGATACTAAAAGAATACAAGACTCCGTTTATTGTCGCAGCAAACAAAATAGATATGATAAATGGTTGGAAAAAAAGGTCCAGTTCTTTTTCCGAATCATTAGCACAGCAGGCAGAGCAGACGCAGATGTTATTGGATGAGAAAGTCTACCAGCTCGTTGGAAGATTCAATGAATTTGGGGTTGAGTCCGAAAGGTTCGATAGAGTTAATGATTTCGCAAAACAAGTTCTCATAATACCGACAAGTGCAAAAACAGGAGAGGGAATCACAGAGCTTCTGTTATATATTACTGGTCTTTCCCAGAAATATCTTGAGGGAAGACTTGAGATAAGCAGAGAAGATCCTGGGAAGGGAACAATACTTGAAGTTAAAGATGAGAGGGGTCTTGGAAAAACTGTTGATGTAATTCTTTACGATGGATACATAAAGAAAAACGATGTTGTTGTTTTTGGAACCCAGGATGGTGCATCTTCAACAAAGGTTAGGGCATTACTTAAGCCAAAAGCGCTTGATGAGATAAGAGACCCGAGGGAAAAGTTCGAATATGTTGATAACGTTCACGCTGCAGCGGGAGTAAAGATATTTGCTCCCGATCTAGGAAATGCAATAGCTGGATCTTCACTACTCGTCGCTAATGAAAGGGAGAGTGAACTAAGGGAAGAAATCCAGAAAGAGATATCGGATATCATAGTTAGTAAAAGGGGCGCAGGAATAATTTTGAGAGCTGACACCATAGGGTCTCTTGAGGCAATAACAAAGATGTTGGAAGGAGCTGGTGTGAAGATAAAGGAAGCAGGAATAGGAAATGTAAACAAAAGGGACATAATTGAAGCAGATGCAGTAAGAGCAAGTGAGAAATACCTAGGAATCATACTTGCGTTCAATGTAAATGAAAACGAAGATGCTGAGATCGAGAGGAAGAGAACAAAGATACCAATTATCCACGAGGACGTTATATACAGGTTGATAGATAGGTATGATGAATGGAAGAAAGATGAGATGGATAGGGAGAGGAACATAGCATTCTCAAATGTCGTTTTTCCTGGAAAGATAAAGATACTGCCTGGCTGTTGTTTCAGGGCAAGCAAACCACTCATTTGCGGCGTTGAAGTAGTAAATGGTAGGATAAAGCCGGATTATGAGATGATGGATGAGAATGGAAAGATAGTTGGGAGGATTAAGACAATACAGCACGATAAAGAAAATCTTAAGGAAGCAACAGCTGGGATGCACATAGCAGTTTCCATAGATGGCGCTGTTTTTGATAAACATGTCTGTACCCATGATGTGATGTACACCGTGGTCTCCAAAGACCATTCTAGACTTCTTATGGAGAAATACAGGGATCATCTCAGCCCTGAAGAGCTAGAACTTCTTCTGAAAATAAGAGAACTCTTGGGTTCTGGCTAATTCTTTCTTCTCTTTGCCAATTCTATAAGCACATCCCTTAATTCTACCCCATTCTTTTCTAGGAAAACCAAAAGGAAATACAGGACATCTGCTGCTTCCCATATCTTGTCTTCTTTTTTCTCTGCTTCTATTAATTCACCGCATTCCTCTTTAATTTTTGATTTAATTTTTCCATTATTATTTAGGAGCTTAGAAGTGTAGGAACCTTTCTTTGGATTTTCCTTTCTGTTTTTGATTACATTTACAAGCTCGCTAAGAATTACACCTTCTCCTGATTCTCCAAAACAGGAAATCGTATCTTTGTGGCACGCAGGACCTGATGGGATAACTCTAACTAGCAGAGCATCTAGATCACAATCAAAGGACATGGATACAACTTTCTGCACATTTCCACTTGTTGCTCCTTTTTTCATAACCTTTTTTTTGGATCTACTGAAGCGCCATACATAACCCGTTTGTTTTGTTTTCTCTAGAGCTTCCTCATTTGCATAGAATAACGAAAGAACTGCCCCTCCGTTTGCATCCTGTATGATCATGGGGATAAGCCCCCGAACATTGAATTTAGGCTTCACGCATAAACACCCCGTTCTCGGAAAGATATTCCTTTAATTCACGAATTCCCAGTTCCCCATAGTGGAAGAGACCTGCAGCAAGTGCTGCTGATGCATCAGTTCTTTTGAAAACCTCCAGGAAATGTTCTTTTTTTCCAGCACCCCCGGATGCGATAATGGGCACATCCACTCTCTCAGAGATGTTTTGGATGAGTTCCAGATCATATCCGTTTCTCTTTCCGTCACAATCGATGCTTGTTAATAGAATCTCTCCAGCTCCAAGAGAAACCGATCTCTCGGCCCATTCCATTGCATCGAGTGACGTTTCAACGCATCCGGAATTTCTGTAAACTCTCCAACCTCTTCCAATTTTTTTCACATCTATCGCAACAACAACTGCCTGCGAACCGAATTCCTGTGAGGCTTTTCTTATTAATCTGGGATTCTCTATTGCTGCAGAATTGATTGAGAATTTATCTGCACCGGCTTTAAGAAGATCACCAATGTCTCCAATGTCTTTAACTCCTCCTCCGATTGTGAATGGTATGAATATCTCCTCAGCGAGAATTCTCGCCAAATCCACCATTGTTTTACGTCCTTCGGTGGTCGCAGAGATATCGAGAAAGACCAATTCATCTGCGCCCTCTTCATAATACTTTCGTCCTAGAGTCACCGCATCCCCTGCATCCAAGAGATTTATGAAATTAACTCCCTTTACAACACGCTTGTTTTTCACATCAAGACAGGGAACTATGCGCTTACATAACATATTATCACCGCAAATCAAGACATTCACCTAGACTGATCCGTTTTTCAAGGATAGCTCTGCCGACTATCGCACCATCAATACCAAGTCTTCCAATCTCTTTTAGATCATTTTTGCTTCTTACTCCGCCTGCAGCGAGAATTTTACCGTCGAATTTTTTTCTTATGTCTCTAAGTAGGTTGAGATCTGGCCCTGAAAGAGTACCGTCTCGATCCGAGCAGGTAATTATTATCTCTTCAAGGCCTTCGGATACATCTTTGAAATCGAGTTTGCTTTGTTTAGTCCAACCACTGTAGACAAGTTTCTTTGATTTGAAATCAAATGAACCGATAAGGAAATCAGAGTACTTGTTTTTCAAGCATATTGAATAGTTCGGGTTATCAAACAATACTGTGCTTACGATAACTCTTTTCACTCCAGAGGCAAGAAGTTTATCAATCATTCCTTCACTGCGTATGCCTCCACCAACCTGGATAGGAAATCGTTCAGCTAGATTCTTTATCAACTCAAGATTTTTCATCTCACCTGCAAAAGCACCATCTAGATCCACCACGTGGATAAGATCTGCTCCCTTTTCAACGTATTCCTCAGAAAAACTTGTTGGAGTTCTCTGGTAGGATATAACCTTATCCTTCTCTCCTTTAACTAGACGAACGCATTTTCCATCCATTATGTCTATAGCGGGTATGACTCTCAT
>CAZYPB010000034.1:0-12707 GCA_964649265.1 Microcaldota archaeon | reverse complement strand
TTCTCTGGTTTTAGTTTTGCTTCGGTTGTCTTCTTGAGTGCCTTCAACGCAAGGGCTATTCCCTCCTCAACTGATAGGCCTTCCCTGTATTCCTTTTCAAAGAATTCCTCAGCCTCCTTTTTCCCTGAACCAATGGCATCAGCCTTGTAGCCAGTCAATGCACCGCTTGGTTCTGCTTCATAGAGAACTGGCGCCTCGTCAACTCCTGCGATAAGAAGTGAAACACCAAATGGTCTTATCCCACCATATTGTGTATATACCTGCATAAGATCGCATAGTTCTCGCGATATCATCTCAACTGTGACTTCCTCATTATAGGAAAGCTTATGCCTCTGTGCCTCGAGCCTTGCTGCGTCGACAAGTCTTCTTGCGTCTGCAACAAGTCCGGATGCGGTGGCTGCAACATGATCATCTATCTGAAATATCTTCTTCATGGAATCAAATACCAATAGTTTAGAAGATATGTTCTTGTGGGCAACTATTACCACACCATCTGCACAAACAACCCCGATGGCTGTTGCGCCCCTTTTGACTGCTTCCTTTGCATACTCTACCTGAAATAGCCTTCCATCAGGACTAAATACGGTTATTGCTCGGTCGTATGCTTGAGAAGAAACAGGATACATACAAAAGCACCTCTTTCTATTTTCTATTCAAACTCGTTAGTGTTTTTCAACACGTATATTTAAAATGTTTTCTTCAGCCTTTCACGCGCTCTCTTTTCATTGCTCCCCTAAGGCTCTTCAGTGTGCCTGAATTCCCCAAAAGGCGTATTGCTGCCATTCTTCCGGATATGCTTTTTAGAAGGGAAAGCGAACACCTTACACTATCCAGTCTTTCAACTGAGCACTTTATTATCCCCATGCTTGTCTTTTGATTGAACTCTATTAATTTTGGGTCTGCTTGTGAAAAACCAAGCTCGCCTATGAATGAGAATATTGAAGTGAATAGCTCCTTCTTGAGCTCCACTGCGTCCACTGGTGCACCGGTATCGACCATGAATGCAAGGTATCTTTTGTTTTCCCTTGCTGTTGCTTTTGTTGCCATCTACTCACCAAAAACCTCCCCGGGAACTTCAGTTATAGCTCTGAGTGCCTGATCATAGGATATGCCGAAGGCAGATGCCATGGAAAGTATCTCCCGGGGGTATTTTATCTCGTAGATATTTGTTGCTCTGCTTGTGAACATGTAATCGGCTCCGGCTTTGTTGCAGTGAGAAAGGAAGCGCCTTATTCTCTTAAGTAACCTTGCCCTTGTTGTTCTATCGGCAACAAGAAGTGGCCTTATGGACACCTCAAACGGCTTCCCGTATCTAACGGCAGACTGGATAGTTAGTGAGTTTATTGTATAGTCTGGGTCGTGTATTATATCGCATCTCTTTATCCTTGGTTTTAGATATGAATGATCCCCCGAATCGAGAAGCTTTATTCCTTTCAACTTTCCACGATCATCGAAATCAAAAATATCCTTTCCGAATATACCGACTTTTGAAAAACCGGCCCTGCTGTATTCGTTGAATTCGAATCTAACATGGGTGTCATAGTATCTCATGTAAAAACTATTGTGCAAAATGTAATAAATAACTAACCCAGAAGTATATTATGGCGCAACTCAAAAAGAAGTCCTCCCCTGATTCAAGCGAGAATAAAAGAGTATTTGAAAAAAGCAGCGGGATCTCGCGTGCTTTCTCCTACACGGAGGATGAACGGGAGGAGGACCTAAGGCTCGCTTCCTCGCTGGGGCGTTTCGGAAGAGAACTGAATGACAAGGATATAAAAGCGTTTGTTGAATTCGGCGAAAAGCACGGCCTTTCAGAAGACGAGTTCATTGTTTTCTGTAGATACTACGACAAAGGAATAAACCCAAAAGACTTTGACCAACTAAGGCACCGGGATGTGGCGGTTAGGTACGGATTCAGCCCTTCTGATGCCAAGGGGCTTTTGGCTACAAGAGACGAATTAAACAAAAAGCATGATTTCAATAAGGAGATAACAGTATACAGGATTGTCCAAAGCATCCAGACAGTAAACACCCAAAGAAAACTTGTCGAGAGTGGCGCTGAAGGCCCTGGGACCAATGAAAAGAAACGCAGATTAAGGATTATGCTTGATGTTGATGCTGTTTTCAGGTCTCACGATAAAGACGGGGAAGCAATGAAAAGGATAATGGCCTCGATGAAAGATTAGTTATTTCCTTAGGCCCCTGGATCTTTTTCCTACACTTGTTAGGCCCCTGAATGCTCTTCCTTTCCTAAGCTTCGCCTTCTCAGTTATATCCTTTCGGTTTTTCTCAATTAGTATGACTTCAAAGAACTCAGTCTGTCCATCCTCTCCGACCCAGTATGAGTTGAGGACCTCGCAGTTCGTATATTTCCTTGATGCTTTTTCCTCTGCAAACTGTTGATGGGGCTTATCAGGGGATTTGAATCGCCCGGCCTTTGAGGGCTTTCTTCCACCTCTTGGCTTGGCTCTCTTTCTCATTCCTTTGCCTATCTTCACTCTAACTACAATATAGCCCTCTTTTGCCCTGTAACCTAGAGTTCTCGCACGTGCTATGTTTGTTGGTTTCTCCACCCTAACTACTGTCAGTTGTTTTCTCCATGAAGTTATTCGACTTCTATAGGTAGGAGAACGCTCCTTATACTCGCCAATAAATGTTTTTTGAATGTTTTTGTAAGCTCCCATTAGATCACCATTATTTCGAACAGCTCATAGATTAAGATCGTTAACTATAATAATATTTGCATGGTTCTGTTGATACCTACTCTTCTTTCTCGGGCTGTTCCTTTTCTTTCTTTTGCAGGCGTAATTTTTTATCCTTCTTCTTTTTCTCCGGGAGTATCGGCACCATGCTATTTCCCACAAGAAGATAAACCACTCCTGCTACCCCATAGGCTATGTCCTTCATAAGCCATTCAGTATTTGGTTCCCTGCTGTAAAGGAACTCGTGAAGTCCTCCTATGAACATAAGCAATGTAAGCAGAAGTAATATCCCTCCGGAGTAGGAGAGGGTGTTTGGGAGGAAGCGTTCCTTTTGGAATCCCTCCTCTTTTCTAAGTTTGTCACCATATATGATCAACCCGAGTCCAACAACACCGTACACAAGGAATTCTGCAAACAGTTTTCCATCAGGTACTTTATCACTAACATAGCTGTTCACAGTTCCAAAGTAGAAAATAACTGAAGCGATCCATACTATAAGACCACACATAACTAATAGAGAGGGCATGTCCTTTCTTGTCTTCTCAAGTTCATTCCTTATCTTATCGCTGAATGATATGCAAGCAAGGCCCACTATTCCAAAAAGTATTGCCTCAACAATCCATGCAAATGATGAACGATAGGTATTGGCAGTTATATCTGCTCTGAGCCAAGAACTGAAACCAAAAATAAAGACAAGGGTCGCAGTTAGCATGAAAAGAAATCCTCCTGGGCCCAGTGCAAGTGGAAATGCCGATGGTTTGTTTTCCTTTTTTCTTATCCTATCGATTCCCAAGAAAGAAAGATAACCAACAACTGTAAATACAAGTACCTCTAGAAACAGTTTCTGAGACGTGCTTCCAGCAGATGAATTGTTCAGGACATCTATAACTGTAAAAATAAACATAAATGCAGCTGGAATCAGAACTGCATAACCCAAACCAAACAGAGGGTATGGCTTCCATGATTCTTTCTCCCCGTTCTTGAATCTCATTTTGTCTATCTTGTTGAATGCAAATGCTGCAAGGGCTCCGAAAACTATTGTCTCAATAACCCATTCATAACTTGCCCCCTCATAACCGGGGTTTATGGTACCATGGATTCCAAAGATAAACACTGGGATCGTAAATAAGGCTAGCAAAGAAGCTATCGGGGCTATAGTAAGGTGAATTATTGCTCCTTCCTCTTCCTCTCTTTTTTGTATGAACTCTCCCGCCCATATGAAAAGGTATCCTAGAATTCCGAACACAACTGTTTCTATGATCCAGCCATATTGTTGCATCATTGTTGGTTCTATTGTTGTCTCACCCAGTCCTTTGAAAGTAAGGATATCGTGTACTCCAAATAGGAATATTGTTGCACTTGAGAATATCAATAATGTCCCGAGGAGATAAAGGAGGAACGCGAGGAGTGAACCAGTAGCTTTGTAAAGGCGATCGACCATTGCGAGAGTTATTATTATGCCGAGAATCAGCATAACTGAAAGAGCTCCTGAATTGAAGTAGTTGAATACGTGATAAGTAGTACGATAATTGGAAGACTTGTAAGAATATCCATCTGAAGCAACACTTTCTCCACCCATGGCAAACTGCCCAGCCGGAGGACTCAGATTAAAAATTCCAAGGTACATCACGCTTCCGAAAATGACAAAAAGAATAATCAACGCTAACCCAATTCCAATGATCGAATTATTGTCTTTCATGCATTCTTAACAGTGTTATACAGATATAAACTATTGCGTTTTGTTCGGTTAACACCGAAAAGATATCTGTTTAACTCTTTTTCGCCCCAAATTCTTAATTGGTGCACGCATGGGTTTTCTTGTTGTCTACATAACACATGAGGATATGGTAAGTGCACATAAGGTTATAGATCATCTTCTTAAGAAAAGGATTATTGCTTGTGCCAATTTCTTCCCGATTAAGAGCTCTTATTGGTGGAAAAACGAAGTGCGGAACTCAAACGAAGTTGTGACCATTGTAAAAACAAGAAAGAAACTCTGGGGGAAATTAAAAGCAGAGGTTGAGCGCATTCATCCGTATGAAACTCCATGCATTGTGAAGCTCAGTGCTGAAGCAAACACAGATTATGAAGAGTGGATAAAAAATGAAACCGAATGAGGGAAAAGGATGAGACTTTTTTAGGCACAGCAATTTTGTTAATTCTCTCTTTACAGATATTTGCCATATGTCCATACGGCCTTGTTGATGATACATACCCTGGGGCATGTGGAAGATACATTGATGTGGATACAGACGGAATCTGCGATTACTCCCAAGGAGTATAATGAAGAAGAGAATGCTCTAGGTTCGTTGGTCAATAAATCTGACGGTAATGCTTCGCAGAACGGAGAGATAATAAACCTCCCTGAAAAAATAGATAAGGGGGCGCCTAAAATGAATGATTATAATCTAATACTGATTTCCGTAATTATCCTTATCGCATATGCAATTAGCTTCATCGCTTCAAGAAAAAAGATTATTGGCGTGCTTGCGCACAGGAAGATGTGGAACGTTTTTCTTTTGATTACTTTTCTTGTTTCAGCAATTCTGGGGTTATTGCTTGTTATCCAGTTGAATTTCGGGATTGTTTTTCCTCTTCCTTTTAACATGCTCTTTTGGCATGTTGAGGCAGGAATAGTAATGGCCATAATAACTATATTCCACATATCTTGGCATTGGCCGTATTTTAAACATATATTAAAAAGAGAAAGAAAATAGTTTTAGGGGGTGGAGAGATGTTCAATGAGATATCCTATTATCCGGACCCGGTTTTTGGAAAGCCTCTCATATTGTGGGGAGGAGTATGCACTCTTCTGTGTCTTATTATAACTGCTGCGATTGGGCATATGACTGTCAAGGGAATTAAAAACTTTCCGATGGAATGGCACACCCGGCTAGCTATACTCACACTGCTACTTGCAATAGGACATGGGCTGATGGGAATTCTCGCTTATTTCTAGGTGGTTGAATGGAATTAAGTGAAGCAATTGAGAGAAGAAGATCGTTTCGTGCTCTTGAGAAAGTCAATGTAAGCGAAAAAGAAATAGAATCATTGGCATATTCCGCAAACCTCGCACCATCCTGCTACAACAATCATCCATGGAAGTTTGTTTTTGTATATGGGTCTGAGAGTCTCAACAGGATGCACGAAGTTCTATCTAAGGGAAATGAATGGGCAAAAAAAGCTTCAATGATGATAGCAGTTGTTGGTAAAAAAGAGGATGACTGTGTTATTGGTAAACGGGAATACTATCAATTTGACATAGGGATGTCTACAGGTTTCCTCATGTTAAAAGCAACTGAACTAGGACTTGTTGCACACCCCATAGCGGGTTACAGTCCGGAGAAAGCAAAGGAGGTACTGAAAATTCCAAATGACTATGAGGTAATAACTCTGCTTAGTGTTGGAAAGAAAACAGAAAATCTAGATGGACTTTCAGAAAACCAGAAGGAGAGTGAAAAGAAAAGACCGGAAAGGCCAGCTCCTGAAGAGTTCGCCTATAAAAACCTTTTCAGATAGATGATTTTGCATTCTTTATGAAAGATCTCATTTTGCTGTGGTTTTTTGAGCCGTCTGGGTTTTCAACCCCGGTGTGTACATCCACTCCAGCAGGCCTTACTTCAGCTATTGCATATGATACATTTTCAGGAGTAAGACCTCCCGCCAGAATGACCGGTATACTGCATTCCTCAACAATCTTCCGACTTATGTTCCAATCATGAGTTTTCCCAGTTGCCCCTTTCTTTTTGGTATCAGAGTCATACGAGTCCAAAAGAATGTAATCAACCTTTCCGTCGTATTCTAAGGCAGTTTCTATTGAAGATCCATCGATTACATTAACAGATTGGATAATCTCAAAATCCTTTCTTAGTTTATCTATTTCTGAAAGCTTAACCTCGCCGTGTAATTGTACTCTTTTTACTCCGAGATAATCGGCGAGTTTCTTTATCGATTTTTCAGTTTTATTGTAGGTTATCAGAACTGATGGCTGAGGTGGAAGTCTATACACTATGTCTTTAGCTATCTCCTTTGTCAAACCATCATGTGGGCCATCAGGAAGACCAAGGGTGAATCCAATCCATTCTCCTCCAAACTGAAGCACTGCTACAGCATCTTCAAACGTAGATATCCCTGCTATTTGAACAATCATGATAGGTGTTCTCAGAAAACGTTTTTATTTATAGGCACTAACTTCTCATCATGAAATTCATTCTTCTCTGTTGTCCGCTCGATAACGGAATAAGGTCCATGCTGATCTTTAACCGAGGAGTTGTTGGTGCATCAAAGGGACCGGGAGCTGTAAGGAATGCATTAGGAAGTGTTTTTTGGGAGAGGTATAGTGAAATCCTGGAGACTTCAGTGTTACCATTAGGTGAATACAACCTTGAGGTTTCAGGGGAGAATCTAAAGAAAAAGGGATTCATCATCAAACAAAAACGAGCAACAACAATGGCCCATGAGATAATAAGGAAACGGGTTGAGAGATTATATGCGCGAGGTAAAATGATCATAGGCATAGGTGGTGACCACTCGATATCATATCCCATTGTAAAAGGAATGGCCGATGCAACAAAAAAAAGGATCGGGGTGATATATGTGGACTCTCACCTCGACATGCGCACATTAGAAAAATTCGGAGAGAACAGTGGAATCATAAGTAGCGGTAATTCTTTCTACAGATTAATTGAAGATAAAGAGATTTCCCTTGATGGGAAGAATGTTGTTGCAATTGGAGTACATAAACAGAACACTGTAGAATTCAAAAAACTGGAGGAGTATTCAAAGAAAAAAGGTGCGACTATCTTTTATGATGTACAGCTAAAGAGCATAAAACAGGTTTCAAGAGAGGCTCTACGGAAAGCGGGAGAAGGTACTGATCTAATATACTTAAGCATAGATATGGACTCTGTAAGCAAAAGATTTGCACCTGCAGTAAGTGCACGGGCAAAAAAAGGATTAACTGCAATCCAACTTTATTCTATTGTAAAGGAAATTGCAAAAAGCAGTAAAGTAGTTGGAATGGACATAACTGAGGTATCATTGAGAGAATTATCATGGGATGAGATAATGGGGGGAAAGAAACAATCTGAAAAAATAAGTGAAAGAAGAGAGAATCTTGAGAGAACTGCAGCTGTTGCTGCAAAATGCTTGCAATACTTTTTAGATGAAAAAGGGGTGAGAGAAGATGAACCTAAAGAAGACGCTGAAACTATTGAAATCACTATCGAACCCTAAGGATAAGAAAGGAATGTCGAGATTTGGAATAAACACGGGCAATGCGTACGGGGTTTCAGTGTATAAGCTAAGGAAGGTCGCTAAGGAGATAGGAAAAGACCACAGCTTTGCAGGCGAACTTTGGAATTCAGGGGTGCATGAAGCAAGGATACTTGCAACCCTTGTGGATGAACCCGGAAAAGTTACTGAAACACAGATGGAAAAATGGGTTAATGATTTCGACTCATGGGATGTCTGTGATCTTTGCTGTGGAAACCTCTTCGATAAAACAAAATTTGCATATAAGAAAGCGTTCGCGTGGAGCAAAAGAAAAGAGGAGTTTGTTAAGAGATCTGGTTTTGTTTTGATGGCTGCGCTTGCAGTACATGATAAGGATGCTCCGGACAGTAAATTGGAGAAGTTCTTTGCGATTATAAAAAGAGAATCCACCGATGAAAGGAATTTCGTTAGAAAGGCAGTTAACTGGGCGCTTAGGCAAATTGGAAAGAGAAACCAAGCGCTTAACAGAAAAGCTATAAGAATAGCAGAGGAAATCAAAAATACGGATTCAAAAGCAGCCAGATGGATTGCATCAGACGCACTCAGAGAATTGAAAAACGAAAAAATTCAAAAAAGATTTAGGAAATGAAATGGACTCAGTTGCTCTTGTCTATCTCCCTCATAATAATTCTGAAATTCAATGCTTTTCCCGCTAGATGATGGTTGAAATCGATAGTGGTTGTCTCATTATCCGCTGCAATCACTGTTCCAGACATTCCATTGCTCGCGAGGATCTGTGAGCCAATCTGAACTCCCTCTGGTGCCTCTGAGTTTGAAACAACAAATACAAGATCAACGCGCCTTTCTCCATAAGCTTCTTCAGGTTCTAGGCGGATGTTTTTCTCTTCCCCTTCTTTCATTCCAATAACGGCATTATCAAAACCTTTGATCATCTGTCCTGCGCCTGCAGTAAATTCCAAAGGAGAGTAGGACTGCCTGAGAGGTAGGCCTGCATTAACTGCCTCTTCTTTAATGGAGGTATCGAAAACTGTTCCATTATCCAATGTCCCAACATAGTCTACCGCTATTTTATCTCCTTTCTTAACGGCGGCTTCAGTAGTTGGTTCTTCATCTGCAGTAGTTGTTTTGTTTTCTTTCTTATCCGGTGCTGGCGTTTCAGATGCGCAGCCGAACAACAGGATTGCCACGAGCAAAATCACAAACAGTTGTTTCATATCAATACCTCCGGGCTTAACCAGAATAGCTTACTGTGATTGGATCGCCGTCACCCTCGTAAATGAAGTGGTTCCCATTAACGCTTATTGACAATGTTTCTGAACCCCCTTCTCTCAATGTTTTCTTTATGCATAGTCCGTTCTTGTCTTTTGCATATTTGAAATTCGGATGTTTGCAGCATCCACAAGGCATTCCAAAATCACATAGTGTCCAAGTGTCACTTCGGTGGATAGAACTGCCTGTTCTCACCGAACTAAGGACGGCATTACGGTCTTCAACGCCTCCTTGTTCCAAAATTATTTCGAAAAGGGCATTGTGCGTAGTGCCATCGGCCCGAGTAACTTCACCATAGGGTTGCGCAGGAACCAGGTGACCGCACTTGAACTCAGAGCCATCAGCATGCTCGATTTCCCAGTAACAGCCGTATGATTCGGTATATTCGGTTTTTTCCAGTAGAATGCATTGCTTGTCAACAACAACAAGTCCCTTTTCCTTTACTTCAACGGATATCTCGTCACCGTCGCCAGAATAGCTAACTTCATCCATATAATTCTCATCCAAAATACCACATATCTTGAAACTGTATTTGCCCTGTATGCGATAGGTGTTAAGAGAAAAGGATATCGCACCATCTTTATTGAATGGCACGTAAAGGTTGTCCGCTTTCTTGTCCACATCATCCTGATCCATCAAAGCCTCGCGCGTATCGTATTTGTCCCAAAACTCATCAGGAAGATCTGTTGGAGTTACGCATGCGAATTTACGCTCACTTGGCCTGTAACCGTTCTGGTCTGAGAAAGTCCAGGTATATGTTGCAACCCCGTCATTCCCATAGGCGCCCATTGTCGGGCCAACGGAATAAATCGGCTTTCCATAAGGTTGGAGATCATCCGCTACTGAATTATCTATGTCGCTTGCACTTGGGTCCCTACCTGCATTGGCCTCATCGCCATCATTCATCCCATCGGCATCGCTGTCCGGATCATTTGGGTCGGTTCCAGTCTGGATCTCAATGTCGTCAGAGAGACCGTCGTTGTCACTATCCAGGCTACCAGATATTGACGGACCAAAGCATCCACTCAAAGAAATCAGGGCAAACGAAAGTAAAACAAACAGATAATCAGATATCTCCACAATCAAGCTACCAAAACATAATTGGAGGACAATATTTAAAAAGAATGCATTTGGAGCTGAAAACTACAGGGTCAGACATTTATAATATGTGGCTTAAAAGAGTGTATAAGGTGATTGAATGAAAGGGAAAGTAAAGATGTTTAACTCCGCAAGGAGCTTTGGATTTATAACCGGAGACGATGGCAAAGACGTGTACGTGCACACCTCAGCAGTTGAAGGTGGAGCAGAACTTGCCGTCGGAGATTCCGTAGAGTATGAAGTAGAACAAGGCGATCGTGGGCCGCGTGCAAAGAACGTAAAAAAAGTCTAATTGTCTTTTCTGCCAGTACTGGCAGATACGAAGGTTTGAAAGGTTCCTTCTCCTTCCCTAGGCTAGCCTAAAACATTATAGAAAGAAAGGGTACTGTCAGGAAGGGAGACTGAAAAGGTTCCCGTAAGGCTTGTAATAAAACAAGGCGCGTGGGGAGCAGGACTAGAGGGAAACTAGACCGCTTCGGGAGATGGGATTACCTTTACTTTCTTCATATCTCAAGACCCTTTGCTTGAGAGTGGGCGCGTGCGCAAATTAATACTTGACCCCCTTTAGCCAGATAAATCACATCTATTTATTAACCTATACTATTTTGTTGTGAATATGTAAGTATGTGCTGTTCGTTCAGGAATATCCCGCACTTCGGGCATTTGCTTTCATTGCAGGGTTGTCCCGCTTGATGGGGCACCGCATATTTACGGGCTGGGCAGACACAGCTGCCGCCCGGGCCTGCTGCGAAACCCCCCATTCTTCATCTTCTACCTTCCTGATATTCTGTCCGTCCACGCATCAAATCTCATATAGAAAAGCCCCCCTGAAGCATTTGACCTTTTCAGTTCCGTTCATAGTGATAAGCAACTCAAAGTCATCCTTCCAATCCTCCCAGGAGATTAAAACAACTTGCCGTTCGTATATTTTGTCGAGGGCCTCTTTTTTTGAGCCATGGTATTCTATTCTTGAGCTTTCAGGGATTAACCCGCTGACTATTTCAATAGGTAGATAAGTATGGATGGCAACCAAAGGCAATGAAGAATATTCGATGTACGACTTCCTGTATGCGACCAGAGTATACCCCGGCCTTAAAACAGTCTCCCGGACTTGGGGGGAAATCTCGCTCAAACTTGCTTTTCTGCCAATCAGGCCTTTTTCAATCTGACCTTTGCCTAGTGCAGAAAGGACTTCTGATGCAGAACCAAACGCCACGAGCTGAAACCCCTGCTGTTTTGCGAGAGCCTCTGCATCTTCTTTCATTGTGGGGCAATAGCCCAGCCTAATGATTTCAGGAGGGTTTTCTTTCAGAACAGGCACTTCAACCGATTGATTCGATTGAGAAAAAGAGCCATGTTCCCGGGCATTGCTGCCGGACATAAAGTTCTGAACCATGGCCATGGCAATAAAAAGCATGAATACAAAGAGTATTGCCACTAAGATTTTTTTCGCACTAACCGTTAACATGGGAAACCGCCCCCCCCAAATCCTCTGCGGTGAAGCCTATAATCTTTATGCTGCCCGACTCCAAGACCTCATTCAGCTTCTTGCATACCTGGTCCCTGTCAGCGCCTTTAAGGGCGTTTTCAATTAGATGGATCCCGTTCTCAGGATGGATGAAAAAATCACCGGTTATCCTGATGTCCTTTATAGTGTTGTTTTCGATTTCCAGGGATACCCTAAGCAGCTTGCCGCCAGGCACCTTGTAAACTATGTTTTGCTTCATCTCAAATAGCACCATTGCTTTGTCGAGTATTTCTCAGAGAATAGTTTTTCGGCAGTACTTATCTCTTCAGGATTCAGCACCCCTTTCTCAAACCGCGTTTCTAATGAGCTGCCGAACCCTTTCAGCAGCGCATCCCCAAGCTCTTCGAGCGTTATGTCCCTGCCCAGCTCTTTTTTCAGGGAGGTCACCCTCTGCCCGACACTTTTTATCAATTTATCCCTGATTTTTTCTTGTGGGACCATCAAAACCGTGAACATCTTCCGAACGTCCAAGTCAACAAGAATCGTTCCATGCTGCAACACCACTCCGTCTCTCCGGGTCTGGGCGTTTCCCGAGATTTTTTTACCGTTTACAAGGATATCGTTTATGGGCTTGAAGTCAGCGCGTATCCCCAACAGTTTTAAGCCGCCGATTATCCCCCCGCATATCACCCTATAGGATTCGACTATGTCTTTCGGAACCTCTGATTCGGAAATTGCAAGCGAGTAGGTCAATTCCTTCTCGTGAAAAACCGCCCCACCTCCAGTATACCTGCGAACAACGTCGATGCCAAGCTCTCTTGCTTTGTTTATGTCAACCTCTTGTTCCAGCCCCTGAAAGAAACCTATGGTGACTCAAGGGGCAGGGCAGGTATCACTATTACCGGCTGCATCCACTGAGTCCTGGAGAGTTGCCC
>CAZYPB010000033.1:12636-12852 GCA_964649265.1 Microcaldota archaeon | reverse complement strand
CATCTGCACCAGCCCAAACACATTGCAATATTGTTCCCCGGTCTATTTTTTCAGCAGCAGGATGGAGGGGGGTTTACCTTTACTGTCTTTAATGCCCATGTAATTTCCATATGAGGCCTGCCGTTGAAGGAAAAGGCCAACCATTCCTTATTGCAGTATGATAATACTTCCATCATGCTCATTTGCTTTACTTCCACTAACCATAATCGACCTCCC
>CAZYPB010000033.1:0-12626 GCA_964649265.1 Microcaldota archaeon | reverse complement strand
GTTATTAATGCTCATTTGACATATAGAAACCTCGCATTTTGTGAGAAAGTTAAGTTATTTCGCTTATTGCCGAACAGATACTCGCAAGTGTTTTTAAATCTGAACTGCCCCAGCATAATTGGTGATCAAATGGATGTTAAAGTCTACTCGACCCCTACGTGCCCTTATTGCCACATGGCAAAGAGCTACCTCAAAGAGAAAAATGTGGACTTCTCTGACATCGATGTAGCTGCAGACAAGGATGCTGCTAAAGAGATGGTTGACAAGACAGGCCAGATGGGCGTACCAGTAATAGAGATCAATGGTAAGTTCATAGTTGGATTCGACAAGGATGCCATCAAGAAAGAGCTTGGCATTTAATCCCTTCCTTTATTTTTCTAGAAAGCTTTGCTGCTCATCATCAGCGCGATTATGAAAAGGAATATTGCAAGCACCCTTCTCATGGTCCTCCTCTTTATCTTTTCAATCATTAGGTACGAGCCAATATACCCCATGAATAGTGCAGGAATCGCAAGCGGGATCGCGACAGAGATGTTCATGTCACCATGCGCGGCGTGGGAAAGAAACGCGACTGACATACCGAAAATAGTCATGAAAGAGCTTGTCGCAACTGCTCTCTTTATTCCCAAGTTCTGAGTGAACATCAGCACAGGCACAAACACTGCCCCTCCCCCAATCCCAAGCATTCCGGAAATCAGGCCCACCAGGAATAAGAACAGATTGAATGCAACGGGGTGTTTTATCTTAAGCTTCATATCTGACTCGTAAAGCATAATGTAGCTAGTAAGCATGGCCGAAATACCGAAAAGAAGGAAAAGCCAACGGGTTTCAAGTGGGACATATGCGCTTATTAACGCCCCAAGAATTATCATGGGGAGTAGTTTAAGAGCGGTCTTTACATAGGTTTTTCCGTTCCTTATTCCATATATGCTTGCTGAGGCAGATATAAACACTCCTGAGAGCAGCGAGGCGGTGACGGCTTCCTGAAAAGGAACTCCTGCGTAAAGAGTGAGGAATGGAACATTGAGGTTTCCGCCGCCTATCCCCAATATGGGCGCAATGGTTGAGGAGAAAAACGAGAATATGAATATCTCTAATTCTTTCAAATCTTTCCACCTACTCCAACGAATATCTCCTGTAATCTCAATGCATCCTGTTCAAGAAGAGGAGTTTCGCATATGATGGTTCCATTGTACCCATTCTCGACTATGAGCTCAGCTAAAGGCTTGAAAAGAGGCTCTCCTCTAGAACTGAATTCAAGATGCCTTCTTTCGCCTTTCTGCGTATACTCTATATTACTATAGTGAGAATGAAAGTTCTTTAGGTAATCTGAGTTGAAGTGTTTCTCAATTCCATCAAAAATCTCCATGTATTCATCTTTTCCCTTTATCCAGCCGTTCCTAACTGCATGCAAGTGTGCGAAATCTATTACTGGAATTACTTGAGGTAGTTCATTTGATAGTTTAGAAACTTCCTCGACTGTTCCGAATTGGCTCACCTTCCCACTTGTTTCCAATCCAATTAGCACGTCATTTAGTTTCTCTGCTTTAATCTTTTCAAGAGAAGTCTTTAGGGTTTCTTTTACTAGTTTGTAAACAGCCCCCGAATCCCTTCCCATGTAGTAAGCAGGATGTATAACAACGACCCCTCCACCCATGCTATGCATTGCGCGTGCTGAGTCCATTATGTTATGTATTGTCCTGGAGATCTTTGTCTTCTCTTTTGCAGCGCAATTAATCCAGTAAGGGGCATGACAGGAGAGTTTTGTTCCCAGTTCCCTGGCTTTTTTCCCAACCGCTTCAGCTTTCTCTGATCCCATGTGAACTCCGCGAACGAATTCCACTTCGAATGCCTTTAAACCTATTTTCGCAGTGTACTCAAGTCCTTCTAGTGTATCTCCTTGAACAGCTATGGGTATGCCTGCAGGTCCAAACCTCATGATAAACATCTCTTATCTATGTTAATTAAACTTTATGAAAATTGAAATGCTTAAAGAAAAAGTTACTTCCAAACCCGGTGATAGAGTTTTCCGAGGTCTGCGCTCTTCAATGCACCAAGATACCTCTGGGTTGTATAAAGGTCCTTTTGGCCAAGGATCTCCCTTAGGGCATTTATGTCATTGGTTTTCTTCAGGAAATAAGCAGCAAAAGATTTCCTTATGTGGTTCGGGGTAAGGTTCCCAAGATCTATGTTCTGTGAATAATCCTTTACCATGTTCTGTATCCTTCTGTGTGTTAGTTTGTTTTTAGTTCCCTGCGCTTGGAATATAAATGTCTCATCAGATGAATCGCAGTGAGCATCTTTGAGGAAAGATTTAAGAGAGTTCATAAGTCCGCTTTCAACAGGAATAGTTCTGTTTGAATCCCCAACAATAACAGTTCCGTTGGAGTGGTTGACATCCTTACACTGCAGGTTTGCAACCTCATTTGTTTTGAGTCCACATTTCCACATAAGACTTATTATGAGTGCGTCCCTTTCCGAATTCTTATTGGCATGGTTAACAAGCTTCCTAACCTGTTTAGGCGACAGGATAACTGTTTCCTCGATTTTATCAACCATATCTCTCCTCCTCATTACTACGGTTATACTTATATAAGTACCCCTTTTTAAACCTTCGCTTTTTGAGCTATTGCACCTTTCCGATGACATTTCCCAGAATTGTCCTACTTCCGAGAGCGTATGGCTCGTCCCTGTACTCGTACCTAAGGTATATTATGCCACTAAAAGAGCTCTGATCCTTCTTTTTCCCATGACATCTGCCAGTTACATAAAAACTGGAGCCAGAAAGTGCATTGACATTTATGTTTTCGAAATTCCTTTGCGGAATACCCAAGGACGGGTCAGGGGTCTCTGAACTGCATATGATTCCAGTTATCGCTATCCACCTCCCAAGATTGTTCTCAAGAGCCATTTCAACATGAAGTTCATCGTCCTTTTCGAAAATCCTCTTTTCAAGACATTTTACTCCATTCTGAAAAACGCAGACCTCCTTCACACCTATGATATCATTCACTTTCCACCATACAACAATAAAGAAAACAAGGATTATAATAACCCAGAAGTATCCGGCCACTTCATTTGCGCTTATGCTGCGCATGTACCCATTTCGAAGCAGTATTTTAAATCATTAAGCCCTTAACCCATTCATGCGTGGCCTTGCCAGCATACTCCTTGTTCTATTGTTCGCAATAGCTTGTTTGACAACACTCAGTATATACTCCTCGGGAAACGAACATTCTGCACAAACGTCTTCCTATGTTCTTGAGTTGGAGAGAGCTTACTACTCCAAGGCAGACTTTATGCATTCGATACTACAGACAATGTCATATGGCGCATCTAAAGGAAACAATAGGGAGGAGAGAGCAGAGAATGCAATCTCAAAACTAAACGAGCTTGATAAGTACTTAGAAAACAAAAACTCCATCATCTGGTGCGGGGTGATATCCGAATCAGAACTTAATAGACTCCCAAAAAGGATGGTTAGGGAAAAGAAGCCACTGCTCTGTGATTCATGCTGGGACATATCAAGTAAAACAATAATCTATGATGAATTCCCTGAAAAGAGTGGCAGAATAACCTACAAATGTCTCTCGTTTTTCGATGTAGACGAGTTATCTGGGAAAATAGGGGTATCCAAGGGAGGCCTAAGCACCACGAAGGACCCAGAAGTTTTCTTCTCTCAATTCAGTGGGAAATACGTTATTGGAATATCCCATTATGATGAGTTGACTGACATTGCATCTATAGGAATAGTTCCCGAAGGAACATGGGTTGGTTATACATGAAAGCACAACTTACGCTGGAAGCAATTATCAGTATTTCCGCATTCCTTGTGTTTTTACTTCTGTTGTTCTACTCTCTTTCAAATATGAACTCAAGACTCGAGATTTTTCATGATGAGATGAGCTCCGAGATATGTGCACTTGAAACAGCTGAACTTGTTGATTACTTCAGATTGGACGGCCTCCATTCTCATTTTTCTCTTTCAATCTCTGTTGTTGTGGATTCCGATGGAAAGGGTTATTGCACAAGGGGAAATACAACTTCCAGCTCTGAAACCTTGGTGGAAAAAAATGAAAAGGAACCGATGTAAAAAAGGGATGATTTTCTCAACAGATACGTTATTTGCAGTTATCACAGTGCTTGTTATTCTTTTTGTCGGGTTTTCTACCCTCTCCGTTCTAATAGAACGTACATTTGATTCTTATCAAAGAAACGAAAAAGAATCCAAACTCCTCAGGATCTCCGATTATCTTGTGAAGCAAAAAATAGCCCAATCTGATTCAGAGAGATTATACCAACATAAAGTTGAGATAACGAGCATCCGTTCTCTTGATCTGGACGGGTTAATTGAAAGAACAGGGGTTGAGAGCATTTCGATTTCACTTATCTCTAGGGGTAGAACACTTGTCAAAAGAGGAGAGGGAACTGAGTGCATAAGGAGAGTCATCTGGGTTTCCGAGATAGACGAGGTAGGTTACCTTGAGACATGTATCGGGTAAAGGTTTTGTCATAACAACTGAAGCCTTTCTTTCACTAATTGTAGCACTTCTCCTGATCTCCATGATAAACATGACTTACCGAAAATCATCCCCTAGAGAATCACTTATTCGTTATCAGCATGCAAATGATTTGGCCGAAGCACTCTGGGAATCTGGGGACTACGCCAAAATAGGGGATTGGATAGAGGGAGGCGATAGCCAGGAGTTCAGCGGGCGAGTTCAGGAAATTGCCGAAGATATGAGTTGGTGTATTATTTTGGATGTAGAGGATAAAGGTAAAAGACTTGAGTTCAACTGCAATGAAAAAGGGAAGGACACAATATCAATTACTCGAACCATTGTTGGAAAAAAGGGGTTTTATGAACTAAGGTTTAGTCTTTCCTAAACAACAAAATGCGAACCTTTAAATACTCCTTCCTATATATACTATAGCTTATTCTAGGTGTGGTCGTGTCAACGCTTGCTGAAAAACCGAGTGTAGTGAAACGCGTTTCGCTTGCAGTAGGTTCAACTTTCTCTAATTCTCTGAAAAAGAGAAGAGCCCGGATGTTTGAGAAATGGGCTTTAGCATCTGAAAGCATAGAAAAAAAGGCTGCTAGATTCGATAAAGCAATAGAATTGCATGAGAGGGTTGCGGTGAGCAGCGTAAGAAGGGGAAAAATCAAGCGGGGCACGTCACTTCTTAACGGAAGAAAAAATTTCAAACGCGCTTACAAATCATATGGGGAAGCAGCAAGGGTATCAGATACTCTGGCAAATGAAATCCTGCTGGCTGAAGATTACCTGGGAGCTGCAACCGAATTCACCCGGGCTTCTGGTTTTCATGATTCACAGGTAAGAGTTCTTTTGGATAGGCATAACCTGAACAGCAACACATCAGAAAAACTTGCCCCGACAAGACTAGGAATTGCGGATGCGAAGAGATATGCGGCAGCCATGTATGCAGTTGCCGCAAAAGATAATCCAAATTACCCTGGAGCAGTTGCATTTCTAAAGAAAGCCACGGAATCCCAACACGGTGAGATAATGTTGAGGAGAGAAGCCGGTGACACTGCAGGAATTGTTTCTGCATTGAGGATAGAGTATACGATACTGTCTTACATGCATGGGCTTGCGAATAAAAATAATGACGCCTGTCTTCTTTCAAGCACACGGGACAGGATAGATGATAATTTCCAAAGATTGGCCACGGCAATCGATGACCATAACAGAAAAAAGAAAGACACAGTTTCTAATGGCTTCGATTTAGATGCTTATAAAAGAGCAGGAGAGGAAAGATTAACTTCACTCGGAGAGCAGAACGTAATCACAAATACCTATTCGGATATGGGGGCAAGAGAGGAAGCCGAAAGCGCTGTTGGGGACCACAGCGCAATATTCGAACAAAACAAACTTCATGGTAGGAAAATTGATAGGTAATAAAGATGTCTGAATTTCCCATATATTCGCGAAGAATGAGGGCAAAGAGGGCAGTTAGGGAATTCCCTTTAGGCGGAAGAAAAGTAGCAAAAATAACTCTTTTGGGAACCGGAACTCTTGCTCCAAAAACAGCAAACCTAATCAAGAGATCGGAGATGCTCGAGGATTCAGGACTACTTTTTCCAAGGAGAAATCTTGTTATCAGTTCGAACATTCTGGAAGAGGGGGTTATGGTCACTGGCGCAAGGGAGGGATGGAATGCAGACAGGCTGAGATATGACGGAGGAATCAGAGAGGCTTTTGGCCAATGGTCCGATAAAAACATATGGCCACTCGTTGAGGATGTTTTCCGGGGAAGGCATATTTACATCCGCTCTGATGCGTTCGGCGATTCACTTGGGAGGGGCGCCTATGTCTCCCTTCCGTTTGCGAATACCCAGGGAAAATATGAAAGCGAGCAAGGGAGGAGAAGGTCTTTCTCAAACAGACTTCTTGAAGTTGTAAGAAGCTATTTCTCCGACACTGCAAAGGCATTTAGAAGGGTGAGCGGAACAACAACACCGGGAATAACTGCCCTACTTTCTCAATTTATTGGACAACCATCGACAACTAAAATAAACGGAACAAGGATACTGATGCCTTTCATGAGTGCAGTCGTTAAGAGCACAATGTTTCAGGGAAGCCCTGGGAAGGGCCTCATACGTTTTGAGTATGGGATGGGAAAAGGAGCCATATCCGGCAGAACCGTTCTTCTTGATAATGGGAGGGCAACTGAAACAATTGTGGGGAGAAAAAAGATGCCCGGGATATATTGCTCTTGGGTGGGTTCCAACGTGACTGTTTTTGATCTAAATCACTCAAGAGACACGGTGTTTGACGATACCAAATGGGCAGTAATGAATTCCGTTCTTTCCGGCGCGTATCCTATTGAGAAAGATAAGGGGATAGAAGGACATGCAAAGGAACTTCTCAGCTGGCTTGCTGGGAATGTCCCCAAATTGGAGCAAAGAAACGGGGGTCCACTTTACTTAGAGCTAGTATCTTCCTCATTCAGAAACAGGCTTAAGTGGTTTGTTGTGCAGAATGCGGACTACCCCCCGATGCACCAGATATCATCTCCCCCAAAATATACTCAATTCTATTCAAATGCGGATTTCTATGGGCACGGGGAGGTTAAGGGAGACAAGAAGATATTTGTTTTCTCAAGGGAAGCGTTCAGGAAGGACAATCTAAAAGAGACAATGGAGAGACTTTCTCAAATAAACAAAAACCATATCGATTTTGTTTTGGTGCTGCCTCAGGAGGCGTTGACAGGAACAAACCTAACTGACTTAAGCGGGACATGTTTCAGCAATGCAGCTGCGGTTGTGGAATACCAGAGCATAGGCGACGAGTTCTGGAGGGGCAGTGTTCACCAGGATCCTTCATCAGAGCATTTCGAGCAACTTGCCCGCGATATGGACACCCTATTTGTTCCTGTTGAGAAACTTGAACTGAAAGGAGTTGAAATAAACCGGGGAAAGGAGCCTACAGTAATGTGTGGAGAAGTACATATTGCCTGCGACAGGGAGAGGCAGATAGCGTGGGGCAGCATCAAAAACCCGAGGAGCCCTTAGAGATTACCTGCCCCTTGGCAGCAGGTACGCTGCCGGAACGAAGTACTCATCCAGAAGCGAGAACGACTGCCCGAAATCCAGGAAAACCCGTGTCTTCCCGTCCTCTACCAGAATCTTGTTGCCGCCTATCTCGTTGATTCCTCCGTAGAATGTCAGGGAGACCATAAGAGTGTATTCCCCCTTTCAGTATAAATAGGTTGCTGGGAGAATTGCATATTCCGCGGGACCACTTAAGCCGAATAACTCCATTATCACTGGAAAACGGGTCCATTAGCAGGTTTTTAAAGATGCCCAGTTTAATTCGTACATATGCTTAAGCGGCAGAAAATCCTGTTAAACATAATTTCGACTTTAAGGGGGCATGACAAGCCAGTAACGAAAACGTTCCTAGATAAACTGCTGTTTTTACTTAGGAAGAATACGGGATAGGAGATATAGTGAAATTCTACAGCTTCTACCCTTATCGCTATGGCCCATTCTCAAACAGATTCTATTCTGATTTAAGTGATTTGCAGAGCAGGGGCTACTTGGATTCAAAATTACGCCCGAATGCAGAAAGATAAAGTCCGATACAATAACGCCGCTCCGAGAAGCCAAATTCAGAGAAATAGAGCGGATGCTGAAACAGAGGATAACGTGTATCGAGGTTCTGTCCGAGAAGGGAACCAAAACCCAGTCTCTTGGCGTTATCGAACCAAGCCAAATACTCAACTATAGCCCCATGTCAAATCCACAATACCTCAGGTATGTAACACAAGGTGCGCAGACCGACTTATTCGGAGAAAAAGCCATAAAACTGGAAATCCCCACCCATAAATACCAATACCACTTCAGGGATGATCCATACAGGAAACTCGGCAGGTACAAAGACGAAATTCCGTTTCCCACATACATAATTGTCGGGGTTGTATATCCTAAAAAGACGGATCTCAGTACTCTCTAAGCCAAGGAAACCATCTGGAATTCGGTCCAAGATAAAAAGAGGATTCGCTTTGAAGAATGCTTTATGGGGTTCGGAAGCACTGGAAAGCCACCCTCTGCAGGTATTTAAAGCGCGAAAAGCCGAATTCTCCCGAGGCGATCGGAAATGTGCGTTGAGGAAGAGATAATTCACTGGTGGAAGGATGAGAAAGGGGAGAGCCACCGCAATTGCCTTAGGCTTGAGAGCGAGGCTCCCAAACTGATGAACGGGTTCCCAAGAGATGGAATAGTTACTGTGAGGCTCATGAACACAGTTGGAAATCAGGCCATAAAACTAAGCCCAGACGAAGCACTTAGGATGAGCACACAATTACTGCAAGTTGCAAAAGAACTGCTTAATCAGAAAAGGGCACTCTGGGCACAGCATGAGGATTGAGTTTTCAAATCCCTAGTTAATCAGTCAACAGTAATCGTCTTGCTCAGATTCCTTGGGAAATCAGGGTCTATTCCTTTCTTAACCCTCCAGTAATAAGAGATAAGCTGAACTGGCACCACATTAAGAACAGGAGCAAATATCTCATGGTCTTTTGGGACGACTATGTAATCCTGGGCATTCTTTCGTAGTTGTTTGTAATCCTCTGAGATGCATATGACTCTCCCGTCCCTGCATGAGACCTCGTTCATGTGAGATATAACCATGTGCGAGTCCTCTTTTGAGGTAACATAAATAACAGGGTAGCCTTTTTCAACAATGGAAAGTGGTCCATGCTTGAATTCGGATGAATATATCCCCTCGCAATGGGTATAGGTAATCTCCTTTATCTTGAGCGCCCCTTCCAAAGCTATTCCGTGATTCATTCCATATCCAAGGCAGTAGATGTCTGTTTTTTTGTACAGATCTTCTGCAAGCGTTTTGCAAGGGGCATCCGTTGCTTCTACTGTTTTCTCAAGAAGTTTTGGCAGGCCATGCAATCTCTCCCCCAGTTTCTGCGCCTCTTCCTTCTCAAGCTCTCCATTTCTCTCACCGAGCCTTATCGCCAAATATATGAGAAGCACCAGCTGATTGGTGAATGTTTTCGTTGCGGGAACGCTCATCTCCAGGTCGCATGCAAGAGGTAAGTATGCCTCGCTTGCATTCATTAGGGAAGAACCGAGAACATTTAACACTCCCAGAACATGGCCTTTCTTGTTTTTTTTGCAATAATTAACAACGTTCATTACATCCTTTGTTTCCCCGCTTTGCGAAACGCATACAAGGACACTGTCTTTCTTTAGTACATTCCCATAAAGGTGTATGAATTGACCAGCTATAACTGGCACAACTTTCCTTTTTGAGAGCCTGTTGAAATAGTATGCGCCTGAGACACAGGCATTGTAACTGGAGCCACTCCCAACAAGATAAACATCCGGGCCGTTCATGTGGTCCAAAAAGAAATCCAGATACTGCGAATCATCCAGTGCTTTAAGAAGAGTCCTAACTCTAGAGGGCTGTTCATGTATCTCCTTGAGCATGAAATGGGCATAGCCTCCCTTGCTTGCTGATTCAACTGTAAGGTGGCTTTTCTCTGCTTCCCTGTGCACTTCCTTTCCAGTCTCAACGCTCATCACTTTGTAAGAATTATGGGAAAACTCAACAAATTCCCCGTCCTTCAGCTGCACAATCATGTTGGTGAATGGAAGTATTGACGGAAGGTCTGAGGAACAGCAAATGAAACCTTCACCAACCCCCAAATAGAGGCTGCTTCCCATCTTAGCGCAATAGAGTTTCTTCTCATCAATATGCGCAACTGCATAAGCGTAATCCCCATGCAGTATCTTTGCAGCTTCACGTATTGATTCCCTCATGTCTCTGTTCTTGTTGTAATATCTTTCAAGAGCATGCATGCATGTCTCTCCGTCGTTGGTACTCCTTATCTTCATTCCTTCTTTCTTGAACTCTTCAGTAAGCTGTATTGTGTTCACTATGTTTCCATTGTGCGCACCAACTATCTTCTCTTCACTGTCAAAATGAGGCTGAGCATTTGCCTGCGAGGGAGCTCCAAAGGTCGCCCATCTGAGCTGGCATATCCCTCTGTCCCCTGTCATTTCCTCCAGTCCGTGTTTTGCAGCAACCTCTTCTATTGTCCCTGCATCCTTCCTAAGGTCCGCTATTGAGCCGTCAACAGAAACACAGCCAACCGAATCATAACCCCGATAGGTTAGGTTTCTTCCTCCCTTTACGAGTATCTTTCCAAGGTCCTTTCTGGACTCTTTGAAAATTATGCCGAATATGCCACACATGTGACCACATTTATCTGAAATAACTTAAAAAGGGATCGTTATGCCATTCATCTTAGAGTACCTACCCAAAATTGATACATATGTATTTAAATACATATGAAAACATATTAAAAAGGGGGTACCTGTAGACTGATTTTTACTGGTCCTTTTCATAGGTGTTGTTTAGATGAAAGTAGCGTTCTTGTCATGGGAAGCTCTCCACGCAATTCCAGTTGGAGGATTAGCAGTCCATGTAACTGAATTAGCATCTGCTTTAGAAAAAAAGGGCCACGAAGTTCATGTATTTACAAGACTTGGCAGCGGACAATCTCATTACTCAAACATAGATGGAGTTCATTATCATAGATGTCCATTTGATTTAACTCCAGATTTCATTCAGGAAATGAACAACATGAGTCATTCCTTTGCGCACCATCTGTTCGGTGTTGAGAGAACAACTGGTAAATTCGATGTTGTTCATGGGCATGATTGGCATGTTGTCAATGCACTGGCAGAAATAAAGAATGTAGGAGGAAGAAAGACGTATTGGACATGCCATTCAACAGAATATGGCAGATCAGGCAACTTGTTCCATAACGGACAGTCTGCGAACATACGGAATATAGAGTTTTATGGTACTTATGTATCTGACAGAGTTATTGCATGCTCGAATATGATGAAGGATGAGATGAAGTGGCTTTACCGGGTTCCCGAGTGGAAGGTTGATGTAATAAACAATGGGATAAATGTAAAGAAATACCACGGTAATCTGGATGACCCTGGTGAAATAAAAAGAAAATATGGGTTAGGTCCAATAGACCCCACAATATTGTTTGTTGGGAGAATGACTCACCAGAAAGGCCCAGATTTGCTTCTCGAGTCTATACCTCAGGTTATAAGAACAAACCCGCAGGCAAGGGCAGTTTTCGTTGGAGATGGGTACATGAAGCCACAGCTTGAATGGAGAGCACACCAGCTTGGTCTTTCCTACGCTACCCGATTCTTGGGCTACAGCGCTGAGGAGGATATACTCGATCTTTACAAAGCATGCGAAACAGTTTGCGTTCCAAGTAGAAACGAACCATTCGGTCTAGTAGTACTCGAGGCTATGGCTTCGGGAAAACCAGTTGTTGTAACACATGGGGGAGGCCCTGAGGAGATCATTGATCACGAGGTAACCGGAGTAAAGGTATTTCCAAATCCGTCTTCCATAGCATGGGGCATAAACTACATGTTCTCTGACCACCTTAGGGCAAAGGAACTCGGAACAAATGGTAAGAAAAAGGCATCCAAGGATTTCTCATGGAAACGCATAGCTGAGGAGACCCTTGCAACCTACGAGAAGTGACTAAGAATCTATTTAACGTTTATTGTGCATAATTGCACCCATGCGTTCGAGTCTGCTTGTAATATTGTCTATTCTGTTAGTCTCAAATACAGTTCACGCAGGGGAGCATGATCTGGAAATTGGCAGATTCATGAAATACTGTCTAGTTGGGGAAGAGAGCTTCACAAAGGAGAGAATAGGCCTTAGTAATAACTACATAATCTCAGTGGGTCAGTTTTTGGGAGACATAGAGACCACCTATGCGGTTACAGATTCTTTTATGGTAGAAGTTGGGAAACAAAACTCCTCAAGTATAAATATCCTGAATCAAACAGAATTTATAGAGGGGGCATTAACAGACAAATATACACTCATAAATGTAACATTTGATTCTCTTTACCCTGGTTCAGCTGAGACTGGTGAGATACTTGCACTTGCCCTTGAGTTCAATGATAGCCGAGAACCAGAGGAGACTAAGTGCAAGATATGGACAGGAACTCAGAATATGCCCTGCTATGATAGAGACTCTAGTGGATCCTTTTCAGCGTTTGGGGGAAGATAATTAAAAGATGCGCTTTAAAA
>CAZYPB010000032.1:1943-13021 GCA_964649265.1 Microcaldota archaeon | reverse complement strand
TGCGATAATTGACAGAAACAACATCCAGATAGACGGTTTCACAGAGGATGTTCTGCCACTGGAGCCCATTTCAGAGAAATACAGGGCGTTCGGATGGCACGTGATAGAGGTTGATGGTCACAACATTCAGCAGATAATAAACGCATGCGAAGAGGCAAAGAAGGTAATCGAAAGACCAACAATGATAATTGCTCACACAATACCCGGAAGGGATGTCTCTTTCATGGAATTCATAGTTGAATGGCACGGAAAACCACCAGGAGACAACGATATAGACCAAGCACTCGACAGCCTTGGGATAGAGAGAAAATTCTACGGTGATAAGTGATGTCTCAGAAAATAAACCAAGAGATGGAATTTGTTGATCCGATTACATCTTCTCCAGGGAAGAAACCAAGTAGGGATGGTTTTGGGAAGGCATTAGTTGAACTCGGGGAACAGAATCCAGATGTCTGGGTTGTGTCTGCTGATGTTTCTGAGAGCACAAGAACCCACTGGTTTGCTGAGAAGTTCCCTGACAGGTTTGTTCAGGTAGGGGTTGCTGAACAGAACATGGCAGGTGTTGCATCAGGAATTGCATCCTGCGGAAAATCTGTATTCATCTCAGCTTACGGTGTTTTTTCACCTGGAAGGAATTGGGATCAGATCCGCGTTTCAATATGCTACAACGATGTTCCTGTTCATTTACATGGATCGCATACTGGGGTAACAGTTGGACCGGATGGTGCATCACACCAGGCACTTGAGGACATTGCAATAACCCGAGTTCTACCAAACATGACTGTAATTGCTCCAGCCGACATGGAGGAATCAAGAAAGGCAACAATCGAGGTTGTGAAAAAGGGAAAACCATCTTACATGAGAACTGCAAGGGAGAAGATGCCAATGTTCACAACTGCCAATACTCCATTCACAATCGGAAAAGCAAACCTTTGCAGAGAGGGGGACGATCTTTCTATATTTGCATGCGGTTCTCAGGTTTATGAATCCTTACTCGCAGCAGAGGATCTTGAGAAAAATGGAATCTCCTGCGCTGTTGTAAATATGCACACAATAAGTCCAATTGACAAAGAGATGATTATAAAGCAAGCAAAGAGTACAGGGTTCATAATAAGTGTCGAGGAACATCAGGTAGATGGAGGACTTGGGGGGGCAATATCCGAAGTACTCACTGAGAACTATCCCTGCACACTGAAAAGGCATGGAATAAGAAATCACTTCTGCCAATCCGGAAGTCCATTAGAACTTCTCAAGCACTATTCACTTGATTCAGAAGGGATAAAGCGTTTTGTACAGGATAATTTTTCTAAGAAGGGGTGAGAATTATGAAATTCTTTTTAGACACTGCAAACATAGATGACATAAAGAAGGCAGCACAATACGGTCTTGTTGATGGAGTCACAACAAATCCAACACTTGTTTCAAAAGAAGGCAAACCACACAAGCAGGTAATTCAAGAAATAGCAAAAGTTGTGAAAGGACCTATATCAGTTGAAGGTAATGGAACAACCACTGAGGAAATGGTAAGAGAAGCAGAGGTGTTCTCAAAATGGGCACCCAATGTAGTTGTAAAAATCCCAATGACAAAAGAAGGAATAAAGGCTGTAAGAGTTCTTTCGAAAAAGAAGATAAAAACAAATGTAACACTTGTGTTTTCAGCAAACCAGGCACTTCTGGCTGCAAAAGCAGGGGCAACATACGTCTCACCTTTCATAGGGAGGTTGGATGACATAGGGCATGTTGGCATGGATATTATACGCGATTCAGTCCAGATCTTCCGTAACTATGATTATAAAACGGAGGTAATAGTTGCAAGCATAAGGCACCCCGTCCATGTTCTTGATTCTGCAAAAGCAGGAGCCCACATAGCGACAATTCCTGCAAAAGTAGTTGAAAGCATGTGGAAACATCCACTCACAGACATAGGAATAGAGCGCTTTAAGAAGGATTACGAGAAAACAGCTAAACTCTAAGCATTCCTCTTGGTCTATAGGGTGTGAACTTTTTCTTTCCATTTTTTGGAAAAGCCATCCTTCTCTTTATTCCATCAGATTTTGCATATACTGGACCGTTGTATGGTTTTTCCTTATACTTTATCCTTTCCTTTTCATCTGGAACTGGCTTTATCTCCTTTTTATCCCCATGCATAACAATAAGATCCCAATCAATAGTTTTGAAAACAGCATCGATTACTTCTTTAGTTTCTTTTTCAAGAGGTGTTTCCATTAAATTATAAGTAACGGTTGATCCGACTGCGATAACAACTAAAGTTGCAGGAACTATTAAGCCCTTCCACCTTTTTTCTTATCATTTGGTCCCTTCTTTAGTATTCCATTTACCAATCTCTTTCCACTGAAAAAAACTGCGCCAGCAGCAGATGTGAGTCCAAGGAGAAGAAAGAGGGTTCTTGTTGCATCTCCAGTCTCTAACTCATATGTATAAGCGGTTCTGAATTTTGCCTTTGCTATCCCAGAAGGAACATCTACTGTATCCGCAAATTGTTCCTCATTAACATAGACCTGCACAAACAGTGTATCGTTCTTAAAAGAAACTGCAGTTGCCTCAGCCTTGCCCTCACTTTTTAGCATTTCATCCAGTCTGCACCAGAACTCATCAGCCACTTCTTGTTTTGTTGGTACAGTTATGCTGTACTCAATTCCCGGCTTTTCAGATGTCTGTTGAACACTGGGGCTACTCGCTGCGAGCACTAAAGTAGTTATTCCTGTTATTAGGTTCAATAACTCACCAGAATTAGCACCTATTTATGGTGAGAACCCCTATTTAATAGTTCGTTTTTTGTTAAATCCCAAGTTCCTTGCTAACTGCCTTCCTTATTAAGAATTCCGGGTTTCCTTTGGGTCCATCCCTCATCCTTGTTTTATAGCAAGTTGTTGAGGAATCAACACTACACCTGACATGACAGAAACTTGTTTCAGAAAGTATATCCCCTATCCTAGTTCCATTGATGTACAACCTGTTACTTTGATCAGTTGCCCAACCATCTCCTGCTGTTTTCCCATCATCAGTTCTTGTCATATCCCTGAAGAGAACGCTTACTCCTGAGCTTCTAAGTTCATTAATAACGGTCTTAAGAGCATCACCAACTACTTTTCCGCCTCTGCACATAAGGACACATTTAGGGGGGTGCATCCATGCAATCTCAACATGTTTTCCATTACCCTTATCGCCGAGAAGAACCTTTTGCGTTCTAAATCTCTCCCCTTTATCCACAGTTTCTGTTTTTGACTCTCTTTTCACTATACCCTCTTTATGCATAGAATCCCTCATTAAAGAATAATAAGGTACATTTCTTGCGTTTAATGTTTAAAAGCATTATCTGGAGCTATAGCAAAGAGAAATGTTTTATTAGTTAATCCCCTATAGCATTGCATGTTCGATGCAGTTTCATTCATAAAACGTTCAGAGGACAAGATAAAAAACCAGATAGGGGAAGAGAAAGCTCTTTGCGCTATTTCTGGAGGGGTAGACTCAACAGTATGCGCAGTTCTGGTTAGCAAGGCAATTGGTTCTTCTCTTAGGACTGTTTTTATAGATACTGGTTTCATGCGGGAAGGGGAACCTGAATGGGTAAAACAGAAACTGGAGGAAATGGAAATAGATCTGAGGGTTGTTGATGCAAAGGAACGATTCATCTCTGCAGTTGAGGGAATGAGCGATGCAGAGGATAAGAGAAAGGCATTCAGAAACACGTTCTACAATCTATTTGGAGAAATAGTCCGAGAGGAAGGACGCAAAATCCTTATTCAGGGAACAATTGCTCCTGATTGGATAGAGACAAAAGGGGGAATAAAATCACAACACAATGTTCTCTCTCAAATCGGGATAGATCCAGAAAAGGAATTCGGTTACAAGGTTGTTGAACCGATCCTTCAGCTTTACAAAGACCAGGTAAGGCTTGTTGGAAAAGAACTGGGTTTACCTGAAGGATTCTACACGCGTCAGCCATTCCCCGGCCCAGGACTCATTGTAAGGGTTGTAGGTGAAATTAAGAGAGATAAGTTGGAAGACACTAGAACGGCAGTAAGTGTTGTTGAAAAACATCTTTCTGACATATCGCCGCAACAGTATTTTGCTGCTCTGCTTGAGGGAGATGGAGATGTTTCTGAAAAGATGTCAGTTGAGGCAACAGAATTCCTGGAACAAAAAGCAGAGACCGTTGTTCTACAAGCAAAAGGAACCGGAGTAACCGGAGATCTCAGAAGATATGGGAACATTGCGCTTCTATCATCATCCCCTGCACCGGATTTCAATAAATTAACAAAAACTCAATTTGAACTTGTCTCAAGAAACAAGGAGCTCTCAAGAGTTCTTTTCAAAATAAGTGAACGAGAAGAAGGAACATATATCTGTGCACTAAGGGCAATAAACACAAGAGACTTCATGACTGCATATGCAACAGAGATACCTAAAGAAACATTGGATAAGATTGCAGATGAGATACTTGAAAAATGCACTTCAGTTAAGGCTGTTGGTTATGACATAACGCCAAAACCACCAGCAACCGTTGAATACGAATGAGGAGATACTTATGATGGTACCTGTTGTTGATGTAGGGGGACAATACAACCACCTTATATTCAGGATTATAACTGAGCTTGGTTCAGAGAGCGAAATACTTTCTTTGGACACAACAAAGGAACACCTGGATAATTTGGGTGCAGATGGGCTTGTAATGGGTGGAGGCCCTCACAGAATAGACAAGGAATTGGATGCATTTGCAACACTTGGAAAAACGATAAAGGACTCCCCAATTCCAATGCTCGGAATCTGCGTCACTCACCAGCTAATTGCATTCGTTTACGGAGGAAAAGCAGGGGCAGCAGTGAATCCAGAATATGGGGAAGTTGAGGTCACAGTTGTTCATGAGGATGAGATCCTGGCAGGTCTTGCCCCTAAATTCAATGCACTGCAAACACACAATGATGAGGTAGTAGAACTGCCCCCCGATTTTGAGATACTCGCACATTCAGAGCACTGCAAAATACAGGCAATGAAACATAAAACTCTCCCTAGATTTGGAGTTCAATTCCACCCCGAAACTGTGAGAAAAGAAAGTGATTACAAGATATTTCAGAACTTCCTATCTATTTGTAAGAAATAAGTCGATCAGTTGATTCAAAAAAGAATTAAAACCCATTGAAACAATAACGTTGCGAATGAAAACATACTTGGTCGTTTTATTGCTTTGTTGCATCTTCCTTTTAGGTTGCGTAAAAACAGATGTCTCGGAATGCGAGAAAATTAGCGATCAATATGATCAACATCAATGCTATTTAGAAAAAGCAGAGAAGGCAAAGGACGCGTCGGTATGTAAATATCTTCTTCACGTTCCGTGGAAGGATGAATGTTATCATAATGTTGGAAAAGATACTCAGGATATTTCAACATGCAAAAAGATAGTTGGTCAGGAAACCAGAGATTCCTGTTACTTCTTTGTTGCACTACAAAAGAACGATGTTGAAATATGTCACATGATGGCAAAAGGGAGATACAGTGATGATTGTTACTTTAGTTTAGCCTCTTCAAATTCTCACATAGATCTCTGCAAATATCTTGTTTATGGGGATAGAAAGAGATGGTGTTACATGGAAGTAGCTCATTCGGTGAGAGACTTCGAGATATGTCGCAGGATAGAGAACGAAACCTTCAGCGACCTGTGCTACCAAACCATTTCCGAATTCACCTCTGATCCATCTGGATGCGATGAGATGGATTCAGGGTGGGGAAGGGATTACTGCTATGAGAAGTCACTTTTATATGCTATAAACAGGGACAGTTCTGTTTGCGAAAAAATAGAACGGGAGAACATACGTGAAGCTTGCCTAAGGCTGGTCACTACTGGTCAGAAATACCGCGTTAACAACGGGACAACGGACTGCAATTTCTTTATATTTGGAAACTACTACCTTGGAGATGTGTGGACACAATCGGATGGAGGCACCTGCTCCTGCACACGGTTTGCATCGTTCTGTCATGGTGGGGTTGTTGAAATAGACATATCGCCTTCAGGAGGAACTTCAAATACAATTGCTTCAATAACTAAAGTAACTCCAAATGAAAACACTCCTGAATACAAATGCGGAAGAATACCCGTTGCATATTACAAGGATGTTTGCTATAACCTACTTGCAGAAGATGAAAACAACGAATCGATATGTGGTTACATTAACAACAGTACAATGAGGGATGAGTGCAGAGCTTCTTTCCAGGAAACATCAACTGAACCAATTCCCCCACCAGAAACAGATGAATGCGAGAATAATTCATATGAAGAAAGAGATTACTGTTACAAGGATCTTGCAGAAAAACAACGGGATCCTTCCTTCTGTGAATCGATAAATGATCAAACTCTCCAAGATCTCTGCTACACTAAATTAGCAAATCTTCTAGAAAACCGTTTACTTTGCGTTAAGGTAGAGCAAGAGATATACGGGGAGCTATGTACATCTAATTTCAACTAGTTTTTTTTATTTTGCGCCATTCGGAATGCCGCACCTGTTATCTTTGGTACGGCAACCGAAGGCGAAGGAGACGGTGTGGTCGTCTGCAATAGAATTGGGATTGAGTGCAGTCACCCCCCACTTCATACCGTTTCATACTGTTTCATACCTGGTAAGCTATTCTTTAGTGCTGAATATTTAAATACCTTTGCCTGAAAATGCGAAACTTATCCCTTCGCAACTCCCATCGGCACCAATCTCGCCACAATTTTCGAGATCCCAGCCTGTTCAACACTGCCAACAACATCATCCACATTCTTGTATGCTCCTGGAGCCTCCTCGGAGATGGATCTGTTGTCAGTTGCCCTAACAGCTATTCCCCTGTGTTCAAGCTCGTTTTTCACCTGCTCTCCTCTGTAGGTTCGTATTGCCTGCCCCCTGCTCATCACTCTGCCACTTCCATGGCATGTGGAGAAAAAGCACTCACTTGCACTTGAGGCACCTGCGAGAACATACGAAGCAGTCCCCATGCTTCCAGGAATAAGCACGGGCTGTCCAACAGACCTATAGTCCTCTGGAACCTCCACTCTTCCAGGCCCCATTGCCCTTGTTGCGCCTTTCCTGTGGACACAAAGCCTCTTTACCTTCCCATCAACCTCATGGTTCTCCCATTTTGCAATATTATGGCACACATCGTAAACAACCTTCATTCCAAGTTCATCTGATTTCTTTCCAAACGTGCTCTCGAACGTCTCCCTTATCCAATGAGTCATAACCTGCCTGTTGCAGAATGCATAATTAACTGCGCATGCCATTGCTCCAAGGTAATCCTGTGCTTCCTTTGAATCAAGTGGAGCGCAGCAGAGTTCTCTCTCAGGTAACGTTATCCCATATTTCTTTGAAGCCCCCATCATAACTTTCACATAATCATCACATACTTGGTGGCCAAATCCTCTAGAGCCGCAGTGGAGCATAACCACTGTCTGTCCGCTCTCTAAACCAAATGCCTTTGCCTTCTCCTCATCCATTAATTGCTGAACTTCCTGAACCTCGAGAAAATGATTTCCGGCACCAAGTGTACCAAACTGGGGCATTCCCCTTTTCATTGCCTTATCACTCACCCTTGTCGGATCAGCATCCGGCATGGCTCCGTTCTCTTCTATATGCTTTGCATCCTCGTCCCACCCATAGCCTTTCTCTATGAAGTATTTCACACCTGTTCTGACAGCATCTGCAAGCTCCTCTCTGGTAAGCCTTAGTTTGCTCTTGCTCCCAACTCCAGAGGGAATGTTCTTGAAAAGATCGTTCATCAGTCCCCCAATTTTAGGTTTTACTTCACTTGCTTTCAGATTGGTAAGTATGAGCCTAACCCCGCAGTTGATGTCATAGCCAACTCCGCCTGGAGAGACGACTCCTTTCTGCTCAGGATCGAATGCACCTACTCCGCCTATTGGGAAACCATATCCTTCATGCCCATCAGGCATAACAAACGAAGCATTAACTATGCCCGGAAGTTTTGCGACATTCATCGCTTGCCCGAATGTCCTTCCTTCCTTCATCATCCCAACTATGTTCTCTTTGCCATAAATTCTAACCGGGACATTCATTCCATCGTGCTTAGGGATCTCCCATTTTGCATTGCCTAATGATTTCAATTCAACCATAAAAACCGCCTCATGTGTATAAACTACAACAACAATGGTTTTATTACTTTTTTCATTAACTACTAGCAATAGAAAGGGTGTGGAAATTGAAGTTACTCTTAATACACTCGGACTTTATAGAATTCGAGCCTATTTCAAAGGCACTCAAGACGGCTGAAGATGCGGAGAAGAAGGCAACAAGAGTTGAGGAATGTCTAGTTGCTTTCATGAGCATAGAGAAGGGAGACGAACCAGCTGAAAAGGTTGCTTCAGCAACTGTGGCCGAAATAGGGAACGTTGCAAAGCAGGTTAAAACAAAAAATGTAGTCATATACCCTTGGGTTCACCTATCTCAGAATCCTTCTTCACCGCAACTTGGAATCCAGGTAATGAAGGTTGTCGAATCACTCCTAAAGGAGAGAGGCGATCTCCAAGTAACAAGAGCGCCGTTTGGTTGGTATAAATCATTCGATATAAAGTGCAAAGGACACCCGCTATCAGAACTGTCAAGAGACATAAAGCCAGCTAAAAAGGGGAAAGAAGACGAAAAGGTTTCGGATTCACTTAAGCAGGAAGAGAAAACGAAAAGCGAGTTTTTCATACTCACGCCCGAAGGGGAACTAACTCCATGTAAAGAATACAAGTTCAAGGATAAGAATCTAAAGAAATTCGTTGATTATGAGATATCAAAAGTAAGGACATACAATCAGGAACCGCCGCACATAAAGCTGATGAAATCGCATGGAATAGCCGATTATGAAGCGGGTAGTGACTCAGGTAATTTCAGATGGTACCCCAAAGGAAGGCTCATAAAGAAACTACTTGAAAGAGACATCTCAGAATACTGCATCAATTATGGTGCAATGGAAGTTGAAACTCCAGTTATGTATGATTTCGAGCACCCTGCACTGAAGGCTTACATGAACAGATTTCCAGCAAGGCAGTATGTTGTTATATCGGATCAGAAAGAATTTTTCCTTAGATTTGCCGCATGCTTCGGTCAGTTTCTCATGACGCACGATATGGTATTCTCTTACAAAAGCTTACCCATGAAGATGTTTGAGCTAACGCGCTATTCATTCAGAAGAGAGCAATCAGGAGAACTTGCTGGTCTTAAAAGGGTTCGAGCGCTCACAATGCCCGATATGCACACAATATGCGAGGATGTTGAACAGGCAAGAGATGAGTTTGATTCCCAGTATCACAAATCGAGGCAATGGCTTGAGTCAATTGACATACCATACGAGGCTGGCTTCAGGGCTCAGAAAGAGTTCTTTGAGAAAAACAAAAAGTGGTATGTCTCAATGGTTAAAGCACTTGGAAAACCTGCTTTATTAGAGATTTTCGATAAAAGGTATGCATATTTCATAACTAAATTCGAATTCAATTTTGTTGATGCTCTTAACAAGGCAAGTGCACTTTCAACTGTCCAGATAGATGTTGAGAATGCGGATACATACGACATCTCGTTTGTTGGAAAGGATGGGCAGAAGAAGAGGCCTCCAATACTCCATGCATCACTTTCAGGAAGTATTGAGAGAGTCGTATATGCATTACTCGAGCAGCAGTCACTTATGATGAAAGAAGGGAAAAGAGCACAGTGGCCACTCTACCTATCGCCGACGCAGATACGTTTGATACCTGTTTCAGAAAAACAGCACGAACACTGTGAGAAGGTACTGTCTGGCCTAAAGAAGCACAATGTCCGGGCAGACATGGATGACAGAAACGAAACACTTCAGAAAAAGATAAGGGAAGCAGAAAAGGAATGGGTTCCCTACATTGCAGTTATAGGGGAAAGAGAAATAGAAAGCGGAAAGCTTTCTGTTAGGATAAGGGATTCAGGAGAAAACCAAAACCTCTCACCAGGAGAACTCTCAAAAAGAATAGAGGACATATGCAAAGACAAGCCATTTGAGAAGATGTCTCTCCCAGACCATCTGTCGAAGAGACCGATAATTTAATTACTCTCTTTTTCTATAATTTTCCGCATGCCGGGGTGGCAGAATCTGGTAACGCGCCAGACTCGAGATCATAATCCTTTGCGCGAGTTATCTGGTTTCACTCTGTGAAGTGCGAGTTCGAATCTCGTCCCCGGCGAGATTTCTTTTTGTTTTGATAACTAGAGTCTCATCCCTGATGCCTTTTGCAGTGCTCTCTTTCTCGCCATTAGGTTTAGGATTATGGGGCCAAAGACAGTTGTAACAATGCTGACAGTCATTATTGCAGCAATTAATTTCTCATCAAGTAGCCCGAACTCAAGGCCAGTAAATGCAACTGCGAGCGCAGTTGAAAGTCTCGGAATTGTTGCAACTCCAACGAGACTGCTTTCCAGATTACTGAATCCATCCACTCTACCGCCCAGCCATCCTCCGACGAATTTGGATGCCACAGCTCCAAAAAGGATAACTCCAGTTACTATGCCTGCATTCCCAGCTTCAAAAATAAGCCCTATATCTGTTTTCGTTCCTATCACAATAAAGAAAACAGGGATAAATAACCCATAGCTTATTGCATGCAGTTTCTCCTTAACTATATTGCTCTTTATTGATTCTGAAAGAACAAGCCCTGCAAAGAAACCAGCTATTATCGGATGCATACCTATAAGCTCAAAGAACATAACAGTCGCTATGAGTATAATGAATATCAACCTGAGGTCCTGCTCAAAGAGATGCCTCTCTATTATAGTATCTGAGAAGAAAAACCATCTGAGTGCCGGAATCAGTTTTCTAACTGCAATCAATCCAATGAATACAAGTAGGTAATAAAGTGGAAGGGGAATCTCAGTTTTAGGCATTATGGTCTGGAGAAGTATAGAAAGGAGAACCAAGCTGAAAACGTCCTCAAATATCGCAGACACAACTATTGATTTCCCAAGTTTTGTTTCAATCAACTTATTGCTCTCAAGCGCAGGGACGATCACAGCTATTGATGATGAGATGAATATAATTCCAAGGAGAAGTGAGGAAATCCA
>CAZYPB010000032.1:0-1933 GCA_964649265.1 Microcaldota archaeon | reverse complement strand
CCAAAATAGAATCCAATCCCAACCCCTACAACCAAAGGGATAAGTCCATTTAGCATGGAGAGCTTCAGTGCCATACCCTCAAGCTGTTTCACACTTGAAATCCTTGTCTCAAGCCCAGCCATAAACATGAGGAAAACAAGTCCCATAAGGGAAAGAAACTCCATTGTGGGGTCCGGTTCGAATATTCCAAACCCAAAAGGCCCAATCGCAATCCCCGCAATTATGAGTGCGACAACGAATGGAAGATGGAGCCTTCTGAATATCTCTGAGAAGAACACTCCTGCCGACAGTAACACAAGAAACGACAACAGTTCAGTCATTCCCAACCATCCTCTTCAAATCAACATGTTCCCCAACAAGATTGCCCAACAGCTCTTGACTCTTTTTATCATTTTTTGTAACAAGTGGCTCAAGCCCATCTATCCTTCGTGCAACCTCAAATGTATCGAACGGAACTAGGAGCAGAGGAATCTTATTGTCAGCTGCTTTTGAGACAAGGTCTGGCTCTGGTATTATGTTGTTCGTGAGTATCACGGCAACTGAGTTTGTCTCAAGCGCAGCTAGTATCATGTCGCTTCTGTCACCTCCCGTTATTATCAGTTTGTTCTCTTTTTTGAAAAGAGGCTTCTGAAGGGCAACATTTGCGGACATGGCTCCGATAAATATGTTCTTAACAACTCTCTCAAGGTGCTCCTCACCCGTTATTACTTTTGCAAACAAACTCTCTGCAAGGTAATCCACGGAGAAATTGGTTAGCTCCGATCTATGTGGTATAATCCCAACAACCTCAAGACCTAGTTTTTCTATCTGCGGAAGCCTGAGTTCCCCGAAATCATCCATATCCCTTATCTTATTAAGAACAACGCCCCCGAAATTAATTCCCTTAACATCTATGTTCTTCTTTAGGAAAGCAGCGTCATCCAGTACTGTGTGATCCTCTCCACTTAATACAACAAACAGCTTTCCATCTGATTCCTTTGCAAGAGTGAGTGCATCAAGGTGTACTGATGCTCCGTGCATTATGTTCCCGCCAGATTCTACAAACAAAATATCCTTGTTTACTCTTGAAATACATTCCTTTACTTTCTCCTTTGTTTTCTGCTCATCGTACATGTATGTTAGTTTGGAGTGATCGAAACCTATACTCATGTTCTCAGGATCATCCTCTAAATTAAGCAGGTGCGCAAGAAGGGCAGAGTCATAGTCCCAAAGCCTCTTATTTTTATAGACAAGTCTATCCCCGAACGGCTTAATGTAACCCATACTCTTCTTCAGCTGTTTCGCCATTCCCACAATCAGACTGGTTTTCCCAGCATTCTTGTGCATTGACGCTATAATCAAATTATCCATTTACCTCACCTTCTAGGATTTGAAAGCAGTATCCTAACATCAACGGATTTCACTCCTTTACCCTGCCCATAGACAACAAGCGGGTTTATCTCAATATCCGAGATCTTCTCACAACTCCTAACAAGTGCCCCCATTTTATTTATTATCTCAACAACACTCCCAATGTCCCTTTTTACCTCACCGCGGACACCCATGAGAAGAGGATATGCTTTTGTCTCCTTCATCATACGCGTAACCTCCTCCTCATTTATCGGAGTTGATCTGAAGGATATGTCCTTCATTATCTCAACATATACCCCCCCCAAACCAAACATAATTATGGGTCCGAAGGCATTGTCTCTCCTTGCACCAATTATAACTTCCATTCCGGGTTTTACCATCTCAGAGACTTCGATTCCAGTTATAACTGCATCTGGTTTGTTGGTTTTGCAATTGTGCTTTATGAGCTGATACGCATTGATTACCTCCTCCTTGTTCTCAAGATCAAGAGCTATGCCTCCAACATCGCTCTTGTGGACAATGTCTTTTGAGACAACTTTAAGCACAACTGGGTAACCTATCTCATCAGCATGCTTAACAGCCT
>CAZYPB010000031.1:0-13141 GCA_964649265.1 Microcaldota archaeon | reverse complement strand
TACTCGCGCAGCACCACGCTGGCCTTCACCGCGTCGGGCAACAACTTCGAACTGGATCCGAAGTTTTTAGGTAAACTACAGGGTATTTTTCAGAGAACGATTCAATTGGCCCGTAGCATTCCTCCCCTTGGTGGGAAACAGGACTTGTCTCAAAAAGGAAGTTGTTTGTCGTTATGAGGGCATGAGAAGGGACAACCGCAATCTCAGCAGGTATCCCTAGTTTATTTGCAACATCCAGAATCAGGATTGCAGAGTTGTCGCAGTCGAACCTAAAACTGTCAATACACTCACTTAGGAACGTTGTGCTGTTGGTCTCATACTCAAACTCAAGGTTCCCTTTCATTATGCTCCAGCATCCGATTATGAACTGCTCCTCCATTTCCTTTTTCTCTTCTGGGGTCTTCTTTTCGTATCCCTTTATGCCATATTCGTCCTTTAGAGTTTCTGCAATAAGATCAACCAACCGAGAGTATCTGTCGCTGTATTCGTGTATCTTTGCTGGAGAATCTGCCAGTTCTATAGAAATCTTGTCTGTTCCGGAGAGATCTGTTTTTCCAGTTCTAACTGGAACTGTTTGGTCTAGTCGGCTCGCTTGCTTTTTTTTCAATGTCTTAAAAGGCATGCTCTAATTAATGGGGTTAAGGAAATATAAAAGTAGTGAATCATTCAACCCTGAGAATTACGTGCTCCAGCCTGTAAACAAACATACTCCACGGAACGAAAACAAAGAATGCTATTGCCCAGCCAGCCATTAGAACGTGCTCTTGCTTGTAATTTGAGAATGTCTGAAATATCTCTGAGGCTATTTGAGTTGGAAATATCTGGTAATTGTGGAGCGTGAATAGTAGAGGTAACATTAGAGGTAAAGTAAGTAGTGCGATAAGTGGTATTGAAGCAACTGACTTCCATAGTCCTTAAATGATTCCCTATCGTCGGGTTCCTCAGGCTCAACCTCTTGCTTCTTCCCACCGGTAAACCAAGAGGGTTTGTTTAGCATATTTATGTTAGGTACTCTGTTAAACTCCTGATAAGTGGGGGGCTCCTCTGCTTGGGAGAAAGACAGATGGCTTTCGATATTCTGCTTTAGTTCACTTTTTCTTTTTCTTCTTGCTGGTTTTTCTTTCTTTTTTAGTGTTTTTTTTCGTTTTGCCATAGTTCACCACGTCTGAAGAAGCAGTTACTGTTTCAACAGTTTTTTCTTCCTTTTTTATAAATCTCCTGAAAAGATTTGAGAGGAACCCTCCGTTTGGCTTTTCCCTGTCTTTCGTTGATTTTATTAGGGAAGTTCTCCTCTGGTAAAGGGTCCTGTTTAGCAAGTTAAGACGGGTAATCAACATGTGCTTTGTTTTCTCTATATCATCTTCTAATTTAAGTGATTCGCTAGTGGCATCCAGAAAAGTCTCTTCAGATGCATCCCCCAGGACTTTATCCTCTGATTCAGAGTACCACAGGTTGAGATTGTGCTCTATTGATGAAACAGCATCTTCCAGCTTTGTTATGTCTTCTCTTATTGTTTTCTTTAGTTGCACCAGTTCCTGTCCGTTTGAATTTTTCCTTCCATTGTGTTCCCTGTTTAAAATTGAGATAAACGCATTTTCATTAGGTAGTATAGAGTGCTTTAAGCGTATAAGGCGGCTTCTTTCCAGAATATCTACTATCTCAAGCAACCTATCCTTGCTTATACCCATCTGGAGGGATAGTTCATCAAAGGAGACTGTGCCTTTTTCATTTATGTGGTTGTATACCTTATCCACCACAGTAACTACTTCCCCGGCGTTGACAATTTCTTCCATGCTATCGCTGCGCAATTCTTTATCAATTGGTGTTTTCGAACCTTGTTGTAAATAGTCTTCCTCAATTATATCCTGAATGTAGCCTCTCAAAAAAATCCCCCCACTGTAACAAGGGATATATAGTGCGTATGGACACATATAAATCCTTCGGTTTATGTGGGAAGCATGGGGAGGAGGAGCTTGGCTGGAACACTGCTTTCGGGAACAGCATGGCCCTTATGTTTGTTTCCCTTTACTGCCTTAGGTATATCTCTGGGCTTGACGCGGACATTGTAACTGCATTCAGTTCTGCCATATTGAGAACACTTACTTCTCTATTCGTACTTGTTTATGCTTTTGCGCTCCTGTTTCTGAATTTCTTTCATAGGATACCCAAGTGGGTTTCATTTTTCATATCTGCCTCTCTTCCGATAAACTTGATAACTTATGTTACCCGGGCAGTTGTTTACACCGGAGCTAATGTGGACTTCCCAATGGTGATAGCCTCCCTGTCGCTCTTTATTATACTATTCCTGTTCTTCAAGTTGCTTAGATTGGCTTCAACTGGTTGCTTCCTGCCAAAGGATCTGGGTTTGGATAAAAAGGAAAAAGTACCCGAAAAACCTGGCGAACCTTCTGAAAAAAAGAGGAAAAACCTAAGAAGCCTTGACTCCGATGCTCCCAACAAGTTTCCGTATATTTGTCTTATCTTCGCCCAGGTAATAGAATTTAACTATGAGTTTTCCCACATAGTGATCTCCTTTTCTGAAGAATAATGGTTCTCCCCTGTGATCAGTGCATCTCAGAATAAAACCTGTTGCTGCTCCAGTGTGAAGTTCTACCCCTCCCTTTTCTGAATCGTATTTCCGGCATCTCTTTGAATCGCACTGCTCTGCTTGGTTTCTGTCTGTTGAACAGCTTACGTGGGTTACAACCATGGGCTTATTGAGGCCGTTTATAAGAGAAAGCTCAAGCTTGTCTTTATGGGATGAAAGCCAGGAGCTCTGGCATGAGAACCCGTTCTGGAATGTACAGTATTCAGGTATTGCTGAACCACCCAAGTAGACAAGCATGAAAGTGAAGAGGAAATAACATATCATTATGACTGAGAGCGCTATGCATGCCCTGAGTATCATTGTCATGAATGCAACATATATTTTAGATTTGTTTCCCCTAAGGTACATTAATGCTGAGACCGAAGCAAGAACCGAAACAAGGTATGGCGCATATTGAGGTATAAAATAAATCTCGGGCTCAAAGAAATCGAATATAGAGAATATCCTTGTTATTGGCGAGAGGCCAAGGAACAGAAAGAACAGCGCAATTGTTGCGTGGAATTTAACGAAGTCTATTTTGAAACTAGATTTCTGCACTCTCCTCTCCCTCCAGATAATCTATAACAGTTTCACATATTCCTTTGTTGTAATTGCATATCCTCTGTAATCCTTCGGTTATATATGCCACTGGAATTGAGACTGGCCCTCTTGTTTTGAAAGCTTCTTTTAGAACAGAATCAAAATCCTTCTGCATCCCGGAAACTAACTCTATTACATCGTTTGCAGACCGTGGGTCCCTTTTGTATAGTGATTTCATTGTGTCAGCATATATGTCCATGCACCTGTAACCCAGAGCGGCAATCATCCTTCTTGCTTTTTTTGATTTTCTGTCGTTTATTAAGCGCGGCGAATATTTAGATATTCTTACTGCATGGTCAGATATCCTCTCTATCATTTTGCCAGATATGAAGTAAACGTTTGAGTCATTGAGGGTTAATCCCTCCTTTGTTGCAAGGTTTGGGTATTTGAGAAATGAGTTGTGTTTTCTTGAGATAAGCCAATAGAGCCTATCCACTTCGTAATCTATATCCTTAACTGAAGCGCTTAGGCCCGTGTTCGATTCATCTATTGCCTGTATTGAATCGGAAAGCATTTTCCTAGAGATAACGTACATCCGCTTAATTGTTTTCTCCATCGGCATCTCTGATTGGTTTAGAATGTCTGCGACTACTATCCTATTGTTGTCCTCCTCAACAACCTCCTGCCCGACAGCGACCTCAATGAAACGAGAGACAATGTTTCTTACTGCGAATGGGAATTCTGTGCTTGTCCTAAGCTCGATTGTTGTTGAACCATTAACGTAGCACCCTATCATTTTTCTGAAAAGGTAGTCATGGTTTATCTTTTTCCCGAGGTTGAATGTCTTTACTTCTGCCTTGTGCCTTGTTTTTCCAGATGGTTGTATGGATATGCTTCCGTCTGGGTGTGTGGTCATCTCAACTGGATCGTTTTTCTTTATGTCGTGTGCCCTGACCCATTCAACGGGTAAGCTTATTATATATGAGGAGTTTCCGGACCGTTGTATTTTCCTTATCTCCATATTGCGTATATTTGTATAGATAAATATTTAAGTATATACTTATTTTATTTAGTATAGATAACATATTAATTCAATCAAACTTTTATCATATCTCATGGGAAGCCGGCCGAAGAACTCATCGGCAACTCGTTCTATTAAAAGTTTCAAGAGGACCGGCCATTTGATTCACTGTATTTGGTTTCAAAGACTTTTCCGCATGACACATGTGAAAGATCGGCTTCTTGAAGGATTTATGGGTGCCTGAGAAGTGGAGGAGATGGAAAATCCATCAATATTGGAATGCAACGGTGGTCTGATGATGGTCAAAGAGGAACTCGATAGCGTTAGGAAGAAACCACGCTCTCCTAAACCAAACTTCAAAGAGGCAGATTTCGATGCTGTTCAAGCAGTGTCTTCCATTCAACTTTCATTGAGGAAAAGAAGGTTTTCCAAGAAAAAGAAGAGATAGTTGTCTTATGCTTCCGTGCTAGCGGGAGATTTAAAACGAGGTGAAAAAATGGCCCAAAAACAGAAGAGGAGCAAGGTTCCTAAGAACGCAGATGAGATGATCAGGGATGAAAAATTCAGGGACAGGCTAATTAACAGGCTGAAAAACCACATACTCACCTCCAACCAGCTTGCGGAAAGGATGAAAGTAGATAGGGATGAGATGGTTCGGTGCCTTGAGATGCTTCAGCAGAAAGGAGTTACAATAAATGTTAAGAGTGGTAGGGGAGGCCATCTTCTTTACCATATAAATGTGCTTCCGGATACTGGGAATGTTTACTTCATAAGCGGCCCGGATAGGAGGAGAAGGGAGATGGACTTCGGTGCCTCATCAGACCTACACTTCGCAAGTGTTTTCCATCTTCCAAAAACATTCCATGAGGCGATGAAAGCAATTGAGGACAGGGGGATTACAAGGGTTTATGTTGCAGGAGATATTGTGGATGGTGTTGGGATATACAGGGGACACCTTGAGAACCTTACTGCATTCAGTGTTGAAAAGCAAACGGATATCGCGGCTGAGGCATTCATAAGGCATCCTAATTTAGAGTTCTGGGCAGTTGCTGGGAACCACGATTATTCCTTTACAAAGCAGAACGGAACAAAGCCCCTTGCAATACTTGAGGCAAAGGTGGATAATTTCAAGAACCTGGGAGATATGCGTGCAGACATAATATATCACGGAATAAAAATAAGGCTTCTTCACGGGGGGAGTGGGAGGACGTATGCAACCTCCTACCCAAGTCAAACTTATCTGAGAGATTATTTCAGGGGTCTTGAGAGGGAAGACATGAAGGACATACCGCACGTCATGGTCCTAGGGCATTACCATACATATTACCAAGGAAAGGACCATGGCATTTTCATTGTCCAGCCAGGGAGTTTCCAGGACGGGGATAATGAGTACTGTCTCAGGAGAGGCCTAACTGGGCCTGCAGGGCTGTTTCATGTGAATATGAAATACAGTAATGGAAGGATAGATGAGTTCAATGCAACCTATATTCAGCCCCAAGTAGCTGCCCAGGAAAAAGGAAAGGCGTTCTCCCAGACGACTGTGAATTACCCCTAGTGTTCTCTCCCACAATACCCGGGTTGAGGCCCAAGAGCTGATGATTCTCTGGTTTCCTTCCGTAATTTTCGCGTAAACGGAACTTTTTTATTGGTTTGAAGAGTAATATATTGACTTGTTCTTAGAACTGTTGGGGGGTATTGATGGCTTCTACAAGAATAGATATCATCGATGAAATGAGTAAAAGGAGATTCAGTGAGTACGATAGTACTTTTTTCATTATTGGAACAGAAACTGTTGGAACTCTTTCTGATGCATCAGTGAGCATGTTATCCCCCTCTGTGCAATATGCTGAGTTGATATTCGAAGGAGCTAGGATAGATAGAGTACAGGAAGGAAGAGATACAGTTACATCTGCATTCCACTATCAGTTAAATTTAATGAGAATGGATGCATCCAGCCAGGAGCTTGGATATGGAAAAATCGATATAGAGAACCTTACAATTGCACTTGCGAGAATTTCACGCTTGAACCGGTATAACAGTGGAATCACTTACAACGGAGAACCTGTAAAGACCGTTTATGTACGACCATTTGTTCACTTAATTAGAGGAGAGAGTATTGGTGTGGGTCAGAACTTAATTGGAAACAAAAGGGAGAATACTGTTGTTGTTGGAACTATAACAATCCCATTCCCATCCTATTTTGGAAAAAAGCTTGCAGCAGGTGTCAGCGTCTATTTGACTGATAAGGAAAGAGACTTAACATTACCAACACTTAAGGTTGCTCCTAATTATCAATTCCCTGGGAGAGAAAAAGCAAGATGCCTTGTGGAACACCCGGGTTGCATGGAAGTTCTTTTCACAAGAAATGGAGTTATGAATGAAGGAAGTGCTGAGAACCTTGGTTTAATAAGAGGAAACACATTTGTAACCCCGCCTGTTGAAAGTGGCTGTCTCCCTGGTTTTACAATGCAAGTGTTTGAGAGGATTGCAGAAACAAATGGTCTTGTGGTTAGGAGAGAGGATTTTGAACCAAAGGATCTGAAGAACGCGGATGCATTTTTCATGTGCGGAAATGCTGCAGGTGGAGTTCCCATAGACTGCGTCATTGTTGCAGATGGTGTGCTCGATGGGGTAAAGAGAATCGACATCCCAAGCTCAACTAACGCTGTTCTGGGAAAACTGATGGGCGAATACTCGGAAGTTATGGGGGGAAGTCAGAAACACGGGGATTTCTGGTTAAGGTTGGACAAGATTCTTCATACTGAGGATACTGCTTATTTGGATAGGGTAAGAGCGAGGCTTTTGGAGCAGAAAAAGGGAAGTGAGTGGAAAGTAACTTCAGATGATCTTGGGGGGTTTGCAGAGAAACGGATGATATTGCGAACACTGAATCCACCGAAACTACAGAGAGGGGCAAGAAAGAGAATACGCGAGCAGATGCAAACATACAGGGGATTCATTCTGAAGTAAGATGGTCTGTGTAATTCAACCTAATTGCCTTTGCTTTTCCGTTTACTATTTCTAACTCATTTATGCATGCGTTTTTTTGTTTGTAAGTGCCCATCTTCTTTAGATTCCCATCAATTAAACTAGAGACAATTATTTTATTGACGATTCCATGAGCAACAAGAACTATCGTTCTTTCTGGGAGATTCACTTTTAGTTTCTCAACAAAGCCATTAACTCTCCTGTAAACCTCGTTTATGCTTTCACCTTCTGGGGGTTTTACATTGTAATCGAGTTTTGGGTAATCCGAGAAATATTCAGGGTGTGCCATCTTGGTTTCGGGCATCGGTTTTCCTTCGTAGATTCCGTAGTTTCTTTCCAATAGGGAAGGAGTTTTAACAACTGGCAACCTGTGGGGGGTTGCTATTGAAAGCGCGGTGGTGTATGTTCTCAGCATAGGGCTTGAGAATATGTTGTCAATTAGTATGTTTTTGAGCTCTTCCGCCAAACCTTCTGCCTGAGATTTTCCAAGTTCTGTGAGAGTTGAATCTATTTTTCCCTGAATGAGTTTTCTACTGTTATACTCAGTCTGTGCGTGGCGTATTACAAACAGTCGCATATATAGGTTTTTAATGGTGGATTATTTATAGATTATTTATGGAAGACCTTGATTTAGAGCATGAGGAAGAGAAAAAGAAACTTGAGAGCTCTAAGTATGAGCTTTCCATAGCAACAACAGGAACATTCTTCCTTCTTTTCTTGGTTCCAATAAGTTTTGGGATATTCGGCTTTCCAATTAACCTTTACCAGGGAGTTTCAGTTGCAATTCATGAAGTGGGGCACCCTCTTTTCCATTTGTTGAGTGGAGGGGATGGGGTGATTGGTGCTCTGGGCGGAACATTGTTTGAATACCTGAATCCACTTGTTGCTGTTATATACTTTGCAAGAAAGAAAAGAGGAGCTGTTCTTGCTTTCATATTCCTTGCTTGCATGGGTTCTGCAATGCCCTGGACTGCTGCGTACATGGAAAGTGCAGGCAACCCGTGGGGAGAAACTTCTTATTTTGGAGCACTGCTTGGGCAGCATAATGACATGAGTACTGAGAACCATGATTGGCACATTGTATTTTCCGCATGGAATCTTATGGGTAAAGAGCACATCATTGCCTCCTATGTTAGGGGAGTTGGGGAGGTATTTGTCCTTATTGGGGTTATTGCATCTGTTTTCGGTTTCTGGTTTCTGCTGAATTACAATCCAGCAGATTTCTCTGAACTAATTCTTATGGGAAGTGTTCCTGCAGCTCTTTATTTCGTATGGGAAGGAGCTCTTCTGCAACTTACCCTCTCCCTCTTGTTCGTGTTATCTGGGGTCATTTGGTTAGGAGTAAAAAGAATTAGAAGAAAGAAAAAAGCGAAAATAGAGTATGAGAAAAGGGAATCATCTTCCTAGATGCTCGCAACGGAGTTCTGTTTTCTTCTCGTCCCTTTGTAGTATTGCTCCATCCTTCCCAAAACCATAAACAACAAGCTTCAGGTCGTAAACATCAGGGTATGTCTTTGCTCCAGAATATATTTTGCATTTTCCAGTTAAGTTTTCAGAGGGGTTTATTATTCCGACACGTATCCTTCCCTTTGAAAGTTCCCTTTCAGGAGCAAGTGATATAGCATCCGGAACAATTACATCGCATTCCACCCAGCAGGACTGCTCTCCTTGGTTTTCTATTTCTATTGAGAGCTCTACCTCGCTTCGCATATATGCTCCCAATCTTATTGGATAGAAACGCGGAGATATCCTAAAACCCAGAAAACCACCAAAGAGATGTTACACATGACTGTTTAAATTCCTTTCTTCATTGTCCGCCTAGAGATATCCCGTACATGCCTCTTCCGAAGCCAGCGCGGATGCGCTCAAAGCGTTTTGGGTTCTCTCTTTTGAATTCATCTAAAACAGCAATCATGTCTTCCACTCTTCTCCTATTGGGCTCTCCTTTCCACTTTATAGTTGTTCTCCAATTACTTGCCAGGTGGTAGATTCTCCTTTCATTTGGAGAAAGCCTGTTGGTTATTTCATCAATAAATAGTCTAGAGGTAATTGAACTGGCTAAGAGACGAATTTCACCTATTCTTTCGTCTAAGTTATGCTTCTCTGCTCCGCGAACAATGGTAAGTTTCCTCATGAAGAAGTATGTTGCTCATTTAAAGAATAAAAAACCAACTACTCATGGGCTCTTCTGAATTCATCTGGTTTGTGAAAATATCTTTGATCTGAATTAAGAAGGCCTGATTCTATTTTATCCAATCGCTTTTCAACACCATCCAGAGCCCATGCCTGTATTTTTCCTTTTTTTCTTATGGAAGTAGGTACAGAATATGCGTATTGGAGGTAACGTTCCTCATCAGGAGTCAGTTTTCTTTGTTTTGATTTCCTGGTTATTGCACCAGCGATCTTCTGGGCTAAATCAATTGCTTCTCTTTCCCTGGATTCGAGAGTTACTTTTCTCTTTTCTTCTGCGCTCCGAGATAGCTCCCTCTTCCTTAATCCATCTGTCCTTGTTTCATATTTTCTAGGGGATGCAACTGCTTCCATGTGAGTATTTTGCTTTAAGTAGTATAAAAATGGGTCAGTTGAGAAAACTATTTAAGTTGAGATGCTAAAAGAGTTTTAGTGAGAATATGGATATGCCTGAAGCCAAACTAATACGCTCAGAGACCACCATGAGAGATATGCAGTTGACAGATGACGCTAAGATGACAAAGAAATCACTTGTCAGATGGCTTGCACTTGCAACCGGCCTTATCTCCCCCAATGAAAGCAGAAGGACCATGGTTTCTCTTCTCGAGACACTTTTGGATTACTCCTTTCAGGGGAAGGAACCAGATGTTCATGAGATACTGGAAAGCATGAACAAAGGAGAGGAGAAAACGCAGGAAAAAGCTCTTCGCTACCACCTACTTGTACTTCAGAACAAGGGACTGCTTGAAAGAAGCAAAGGTAAATACAGGTTTGTGCTGCCGCCATCTGCTTCAGACAATGACGTAAGGACAAGTTTTGAATATGTTTATGTTCAAAAGAACAAAGAGGCATTTTCAAAAATAAAGGAAGCGTTGGGCATTCTAAAGAGAATGCACAAGTAACGTATTCTAGGTGCAATTATGCAACAGATACTTTCCAAGAGACTAATCTCTCTAATGAAGGTAAAGGGTTTCACTAGTCTTACGGACATACAGAAAATCTCTATGCCCAAAGTGGGCTTTGGTAAGAATGTTCTTATCATTGCTCCTACTGGCTGGGGCAAAACAGAGGCCGCTCTTCTTCCCCTTCTAAGTAAAATTGAGGGGAAGGGAGTTAAGATACTCTACATAACTCCGCTTAGGGCGCTTAACAGAGATATGGTTGAGAGAACTGAATGGTGGTGCTCTCAAATAGGGATAACTGTTTCTGTAAGGCATGGGGATACAAAGCGGAGTGAGAGAAGCAGGCAGGCGAAAACCCCGCCACAGGTTATGGTAACAACCCCTGAGACGCTCCAGGCTCTTCTTCCTTCAAAGGTAATGGGAAAAGCATTAGAGAATGTTGAGCACGTTATTATTGATGAGGTGCACGAGTTATTTTCAGACAAAAGGGGAGCGCAACTTGCAATTGCACTTGAGAGGCTTTTGCAGAAAAGGGGAAAGGAGTTTCAGAGAATAGGCTTGAGTGCAACTGTTGGGGACCCGGGGAAAGTAGCAAAATATCTTTTTGGTAATAGAGCCCATGAGATAGTTAACACTGAGAATAAAAGAGAGATGAATGTAAAAATAGAGTGCCCGCGTTCTCTTGAGAAATACTCTGAAATGGCTGAAAGGCTTTCGCTTGATAAGGGGTCTGTTGCAAGGCTTGTTAGATTGCATGAACTATGCATGGAACACAAAGCAACCCTTCTCTTCGTTAATACTAGAAAAGTGGGGGAGATACTTGCTTCCAGAATGAGGATGCTTGAGAAAGAGTTGGGAGAAAAGGTTGGGAAAATAGCTGTTCACCATGGTTCCCTTTCCAGGGATGAGAGAATAGAGATGGAGAAGCAGTTCAAATCTGGGAAATTGAAGGGACTGATTGCAACCTCCTCTCTTGAGTTGGGGATGGATATAGGTGATGTTGATCTTGTTGTCCAGTACATGTCTCCGAGGCAGGTTAGCAGAATCATTCAGAGAGTTGGGAGAAGCGGGCATGCTATTGGAAAGAAACCCAAAGGAGTTGTTGTTGCAAGTGATTCGGATGATATACTTGAGGCAGTTGCAATAAGAGAAGGGATGTTAGATGGGGAGATTGAGAGAAACGATATGCAGAACAGTGCTCTGGATGTGATGGCGCATCAGCTTGTTGGGCTTGTGATGGATTGGAACTCAATTCATATTGAGAAGGCATTTGAAGTAATAAGAAGGGCAGGCCCTTATCTGAAAATTTCACTTGATGAAGTTTATTCTGTTGCAAATCAGCTTAAACCCCAGAGGTGCTTGTGGCTCGGGGAAGAAAAAATTCTTTCGAAAAGCAGTAATACATTCGAGTATTATTTCGGTAATCTAAGTATGATACCTAAGCAGAAGAAAATACCAGTTAGAAATGCTGCAACAAACAGATTGATATCCAATTTAGACGAGATATTTGCAAGCACACTTGAAAGGGGAAGTGCGTTCATTACAAAGGGAGTTCCCTGGAGAGTTCTTGATATAAATGAGGAGGAGGTTGTTGTTGAACCCTCCGGTAGTTTTGAATCAGCAGTTCCTGATTGGATTGGGGAGGAGATACCTGTTCCTTTCTGGGTTGCGCAGAAAGTTGGAGAACTAAGGACAAGAGTAGTTAAAGGGGAAGAGTTAGAGGGGACTGATTCTGAATGCCTTAAGAAAGTTAATAGAAAACTTTCCCAGCAGATGCAACTGCCGCATGAGAAACTAGTTTACATTGAGAGCTGTGAGAACACAGTTGTTATCCACACATGCCTTGGTTCTAAGGGAAACGAAGCTTTTGGGAGAGTGCTTGCTGAGCTTCTTACTTCTAGTTTGGGTTCAAGTGTAAGAGCAGAGATAGATCCATATAGGGTGGCTCTTCTCTTGCCTGTTCCTGTAAGGGCGAGTAAAGTTGAGAAGATAATTAGGGAATTGGGGAATGCTCGGGGGGTTCTTGAGAACAGCATTGCGCGCTCGTCTCTTTTCATGTATAAATTCTTGCATGTAGGAAGAGCTTTTGGTGCATTCACAGAGGATGCGAGAATAGGCCCCAGGTTTGTTAAATATATGATTAAAACCCCAATTTACCAAGAAACTATGAGGGAAATGTTTGAGAATTATTTGGATGTTGAGGTTTGCAATAAACTTCTTTTGGGAATAAGGAATGGAAGAATAAATATTATTTCAAAGGATGTGCCCGAACTCTCTCCGCTTGGGAAAGCAGCGGTTGTTAGGATAAGCACATCCGAGTTAATCTCTCCTCTTGAGCCCACTTCCGAGGTTCTGAAAGCATTCAAAAAGGGCCTTCTGAAAAAGAATGTGAGAATGGTATGTACATATTGCGGTAAATTGGCTTACAAGAAACTGGAAAGCTTTGGAAAAAAGGTGAAGTGCGAGCACTGCGGCAGTTCACTTATTGCACTTTCAAACGAAAGAGAGGAGAAAGCCCTAAAGAAGGCGAAAGCAAAGAGAACAAAAGAAGAGAGGAAAGCAGTAATTGAACTAATGAGAAAAGCGAGTTTGATGGATGCATATGGGAGAAGAGGGGCAATTGCACTTTCTGTTTATGGTGTTGGGGCAGAGACTGCTTCCAGAGTTCTTCAGAAAATACACCAGAACGAAGACCTTCTTTTAATAGATCTATTGGAAGCTCAGAAAAAATTCATAAAAACAAAAAGGTACTGGAGTGTTTAAGTGCACCTTAGTGGCGAACCGATACATGTGCCTGAGCAGCACCAGAAATCAGAATCGCATGGAGAAGAGGGCCCCTCACATGAGGCACATGTGTCATCATTTGGGTTTCCGGGCGTTCCTCTGTGCGAGCAGTAATTGGTTCCACAGCAC
>CAZYPB010000030.1:0-13592 GCA_964649265.1 Microcaldota archaeon | reverse complement strand
AAGTGCCGCTGCTCTGGAGAGATCCACAAAAGTCTCTGCAGTTATGGTTGATAAAACTGGAACACTAACAAAGGGGAAACCGGGAGTAACAGATATAGTAGCTGGGAAGGAGAGCTCAGTAGAGGAGGTTCTTCGTGTGGCTGCCAGTGTTGAGAAGAATTCCGAACACCCTCTTGCAGAAGCAATACTTTCTCAAGCGGATTCAAGGAAAGTCAAGCTCCTTAATACAACTAGGTTCAGCGCATCCCCCGGTCTGGGAGTTGTTGCTTACTCCGGAAAAAGGAGGATATCTCTTGGGAACATCAGATTCGCAAAAGAAAACCAGATTGGGATAGGTGAGTTTTCTAAGAGAATAGATAAGCTTGAGACTGATGGGAAAACAGTAACAATAGTTTCAGTTAATCAAAAGGCAGTTGGGATAATAGGAATCGCTGATGAGCTGAAAGAGACCAGCTCTGAGGCTGTGAGCGAATTGAAAGCCATGGGAATTAGTGTGTGGATGATAACTGGGGATAATGGGAGAACAGGGGATGCAGTTGGCAAGAACGTTGGAATAGAAAATGTGTTCTCAGAAGTAATGCCGGAGGATAAGGTAAGCAAGGTAAAGGAGCTTCAGGAAAAAGGAGAGGTTGTCGCCATGGTGGGAGATGGAATCAACGATGCTCCGGCAATTGCCCAGGCAGATATTGGGATTGCCATGGGCTCTGGTACTGATGTTGCAATGGAAACAGGAAATGTTGTTCTTATGAATAACGATCCAAAAGATGTTGTGAAAGCACTTAAGCTTGGGAGGGCGACAATGGATAAGATAAAACAGAACATGTTCTGGGCGTTGTTCTACAATATTTTGGGGATACCAATTGCTGCGGGAATTCTTTATCCGTTTATGGGTATGCTTCTCTCGCCAATGATTGCCGGAGGGGTAATGGCTATGAGCAGTGTGTCCGTTGTTACAAACTCACTTATGCTAAGAAGGGCAAACTTGTAATTATTTGAGAATCTTTCCTGTTTTCATGTACCAAATGTAGAAATCAAGTTCTCCCTGGGAAACAGAGAGTTCTGATGCAAGCTCTTCAAGCTTTCTTTCTATTTCCAGATACCTTTTCTTTGTAATTGTTTTCTGTTTCTTTATTACCCTGTATTCTAACAGGATATTTAGGATATGCCGGTCAATTATTGCCACGTCGAAGAAGCCTATGTTTCTTAGAAAATGGCTTGCCTCTTTGTACCCCAGCCCCTTCACATTCCCAACAAGCCATTCCCTTCTTTCTGAAGAGTTCCCCATACTGCAGAGATTCTTCAGTTTACCTTTGTGTTTCCTTGCTTCAAAAATATAAGTAGCTCTTGTGTTCGGGAATCTGTGTCCATGCTCGACAAGCTTCTCTTTTATTCCTTTACATGAAAGAGACGAAAAATCCTTAACCGAATCCTGAATTCGCATTCCCCCTTCTGCAGTGTAATTTGCTGTGAGAACGCAGAAACATAGCTCTGAAAACCAGTCCTTATTTAAGCTAAGCTCCGCCATTCTATCCTTAACTTCTTTTCCCGTTGTTCTTTTTACTTTTCTTAGTTCTAAGAGAAGGTCCTTTCTTGTTAGCATGGTTATCACTGTACCCAATTATGGTGAGAAAGGTTTAAATAATAGCTTTTATTAAATAATAATCAATATTAATAAGTGTTTATATGGTAACTCAAAGAAACACTGTTCAGCTTGAGAGAATAAGGAGACACCTCGTGTCTAATAAAAATCATCCTACAGCAGAACAGATTTTCAAATATGTTAGGAAAGATATCCCGTCCATAACTCTTGCAACCGTTTATCGTAATCTGAATAAGCTTGAGAGTATGGGTGAGGCGATTAAACTAGAGGTAAACGGAGAGTACAGATTCGATGGAGATATTGCTCACCATGAGCACTGCATATGTAAGAAGTGTGGTAGGATAATAGACCTTGAGAATAACAGGACATGTAAAAACGCTATGAAAGATATTAAGAGTAGTGAGTTCAAGCCCGATTCTGTTACTGTGATATTTCGAGGGGTATGTAAGAGATGTTATGATAAAAACTAGGAGGTTTTTTATATGGTAGAGATAAACAAGCCTGCGCCTGATTTCACTGCGCGGGCATACTACAACGATGATATAAGGACATTAAAGCTTTCAGAGTACAGGGGAAAGTGGGTTGTTCTTTTCTTTTACCCAGCTGACTTTACATTTGTTTGCCCAACTGAACTCGGAGATCTTGCTGAAAACTACGAGACAATAAAGAAGATGGGGGCAGAGGTCCTAAGTGTCAGCACAGATACCGAATATGTTCACAAAGCCTGGCATGATACTTCCGAGACAATAAAGAAAATAAAGTTTCCAATGATTGCAGACCCCACGGGCAATATTTGTAAGGATTATGGAACCTATATCGATGAGGAGGGGCTGAGCCTTAGGGGGACATTCATAATAGATCCTGATGGAAATCTGAAAGCATACGAGATTCACGACAATAGTATTGGGAGGAGTACTGTTGAGACCATAAGGAAAATACAGGCAGCTAAATTCGTCAAAGAGCACAAAGGCGAAGTCTGCCCAATGAACTGGAGTCCCGGGAGTAAGACACTAAAACCAGGACTTGATATTGTTGGTAAAATTTGAGGTGAGTAGAATGGAAATTGGTAAAAAAATGCAGGACGCCCTGAACGGACAGATAAACAGGGAGCTGTATTCAGCGTATCTTTATCTGTCAATGGCTACATATTTCGACTCAAAAAGCCTGGGTGGTTTTTCAAACTGGATGAGAAAACAGGCTGGAGAGGAGAAGGAACATGCGATGAAAATATACAAGCACGTTTATGATAGAGGAGGAGAGGTCAAGCTTGCTGCAATCGAGGAACCCCCCTCAAAGTGGAAATCTCCGCTTGCCGTATTTCAGGATGCATACGACCATGAGAAGAAAGTAACAAAGATGATAGATAATCTAGCCAGTCTTGCGGAAAAGGAGGATGAGCGAGCAACAGGAGTATTCCTGCACTGGTTCATAGATGAACAAGTTGAGGAAGAGGATTCAGCCAGGAACATAGTCGAGAAACTAAAAATGGCAGGGGATTCAAAGAATGTCCTTATGGTAATCGACAGGCAGCTTGCTGAGAGGAAATGAGGTGAGATTATGAGAACGACCCTTTACAAATGCAAATCATGCGAGAGTGTTTTTGAGACACTTATGCCCTGCAAAGGAGGGAACGGTTGCCTTGAGGATATGACTGAGATAGGTGAGAAGAAAGAAGACCAGGGGCAGGAGAAACATGTTCCTGTTGTAGAGAAAACGAGCAATGGAATTAAAGTGAAAGTCGGATCTATACCGCACCCAATGGAGGATTCCCATTACATACATTGGGTTGAGGTTATAGATGGAGACATTGTATACAGAAAGTTCCTTCATCCTGGGGAGGCCCCTGAAGCAGAGTTTCCCGTAAAATCAGAGAACTTTGTTGTTAGGGAATACTGCAATCTCCACGGGCTGTGGGTAAAGGAGTGAGGTGCGTATATGGAATTAAAGGGTAGTAAAACGGAAATTAATCTATTGACTGCATTTGCAGGAGAATCGCAGGCGAGAAATAGATACACATACTATGCTTCCAAAGCAAAGAAGGAAGGGTATGTGCAGATCTCAGCAATATTCACTGAGACTGCAGATAATGAAAAAGAACATGCGAAAAGGCTGTATAAATTCCTCGAAGGGGGATCAGTTGAGATAACTGGATCATTCCCAGCTGGGACCATAGCAGACACATTGACAAATCTGAAGCATGCCGCAGATGGGGAGGAATACGAGCACACAAAAATGTATCCTGAATTCGAGAAAGTTGCTAAAGAGGAGGGGTTTCCACTCATCGCAAATGTATTCAGGTTCATAGCGGATGCTGAAAAACACCACGAGAAGCGTTATAGGGCCCTTTATGGGAACATTGAGAAGGGAAAAGTGTTCAAAAAGGATGGGCCAGTTAAGTGGAAATGTAGGAACTGCGGGTATGTCCATGAAGCTGCAGGCGCACCCAATAAATGCCCTGCATGCGACCACGAGCAGGCGCATTTTGAGCTTTTTGTAGAGAACTATTAGTTCTCTTTTTCCTATTTTTAATATTTTTAAATATGCCTAGCTGATAATTTAATGGTGGTAACTTGTTTGACTTCTTGAAAGCACCTGGGAAAATGGAAATAACAACAGATAAGATGACTTATTCTTTTGGGGAGACAGTTAAGGGAAAAGTTATTCTTGCAATGGATGGTCCAAAGTCAGCAAAGGCATTGAAACTAGAGTTCAATGCATTTCAGGATGTTCCAGTAACAGATCAGAAGGGAAAACGGAGCAGGAGAACTAAAACAGTGCATACGTTCAAAACTGATCTGGACGGGGAGCACGAATACGCTGGGACAAAGGAATATGATTTTGAATTGAAGATACCAGCACAACAGGAATTGAAACTTCCGGAGGGAACCCTCGGACAGGTTGCTGGAGTTGCAATTGCAGCTGCACAGATGAGCGGGATGATTCCAGGACAAGTAAAATGGTACGTGAAGGCAAGCCTGGATATATCGGGCGGGAAGGACGCTTCAAAGCAGATACAGCTTAACGTCGCTTGAGGTAAGACATTTATTGTTGCCTATTCCTTACTATTTCATGAACTGGGGCAAATTGTCAGTTCTGCTGTTAGCCTTTATGCTTGGTTGTACTCAGGTTACTGAATCTCCTTTTGCCGGAAAAAAATGCGGGAAGTATTCGCTGGGCGAGTCTTGGAATGAGGGAAGACTTGAATGCATATGCTCTGAAACTGGGGCCGTGTGTAAGAACATCGGGGGAGAGAAAGTATTTCTTGATGAATCTGAATTTCTGAAAACTGATTCGAGATGCAAATACATACCTCACCAGGAGCTTAAGGACAGATGTCATGTTGAGGTTGCCATTGAAAAGAAAGATATAGACATATGCAACGGAATAAACTCAAGAGATTATCTGGCATACTGCACTTCTGCATTAACGCAGGATACCTCTGTTTGCCAGGGGATGCCTTCGCAGGACAAGATTGATCTCTGTTATTTTTTTCATTCCATGTATTCGAAGGACACAGAATTATGCAATCTTATTGGCGACAAGACAGTCATGGATGAGTGCTATGCTTCTGTTGCTCTTATAACCCTGGATTACGCTGTCTGTGAATCCATGGATGATGAGAACGAGAAGAATTGGTGTTACATAAAAATAGCGAAAAAAGAAGAGAATGAAGGAGCGTGCGAGAGAATAAGTGATAATGAGGACACCTATTATTCCAAGGATACCTGCTACATGAATGTTGCAATAGGAAAACAAGATACGGGTATATGCGAGAGAATAAGTGACAGCAATTACAGGGATCTCTGTTATCTTAATATAGCAGTTGAAAAGCAGGATCTAAGTATGTGCGGGGACATAACTGAAGAAAGCAGGAAGGATATGGCATATTCACAGATAGCCAGCTCAAAGCAAGATTACGAAGTTTGCAGTAACATAAATGATGTGGGGAGAAAGGATCTCTGTTATCTTACTGTCGCCACATCTAAAAAGGACGATACGGTCTGTAACATGATTGTTGATTCTGAGTATAGGGATTACTGTTATTCCAATGTTGCTAAAAAAACTCAGAAATCTCCTGTTTGTGAGGAGATAGAATGGCAGGCAAGTAAGGATATCTGTTACCTTAATCTAGCAACAGAGAAAATGGAGGGAGAGCTTTGCGATAACATACACGAGGAGAATGGAAGGGATATATGCCACGTATATGTTGCAGAGATCCTTGGAGATGCAGAGTTGTGCGTAAAGTCTGGGAACGAGACACTGAAAATCTATTGCAGGGCAGTCATAGAGATGAATGAGTATAGATGCAGGGAGTTGGAACATGAAAAACTAAAAGACTCCTGTTTCAACCTGGTGAAAGCAGAATCTGAAAGCCTTATATGTGATAGGATAATTTCACCTGTTTCAAAGGACCTATGTTACCTGGATCTTGCATTAGATAAACGGGACCTGTCTCTTTGTGAGAAAATAAAGGATATGAGAAGAAAGGAAGTATGCTATAGTATAAGTAGGGTAGGTAGTTAGGCTATGAAAAGAGATTGGAAATTGACATTGATGATGTTCCTTCTGGCACTTAGTTTGATATTCCTAAGTATACCTAAATATTTCGCTCAGCAGATTGCTGGTTGTGAGCTTTTCTATGATCAGGGCTCTATTGATTGGTGCTACCATGGAATAGCGATGGAGAGCAGTAATTCTGAGTTATGTGAAAAAATAGGGAATCAGACTGGGAGAGATTGGTGCTATCTTAGTGTTGCAAAGGCAACAAAAGACCAAGCATTATGTGATGGAATAGGGATGCAGACAGACCGGGATTGGTGTTATCTTTTTGTTGCAGAGGAAAAAGAGGATGTTGGGGTTTGTGATAGTATAGGTAATGATACTTGGAGAGATAGATGCTACAATGGAGTTCTTAAGGAAGAACCTGATGCTTCTTTATGTGAAAAAATAAATTCTGTTTACTACAAGGATTGCTGCTACAGGGCACTTGCAAAAAAGGAGAAAGACATAAGGTTCTGTGGAAGGATTTCAAGTCAGCATGAGAACGACCTCTGTAAAATAGAGATTGCGCTTCTTGGAGATAATACTGAGATATGTGAAAATATGGATGATCAATTTAACAAGGATTGGTGTTATTATCAGATCGCAAAAGGAAAGAAGGATCCTCAATTATGCGGGGAGATACTGAGTGCTTCTTTTAAGAAATCATGCTACAACGAGTCTGGTGAGGGATAATGCGCACTGTTCTCATTACTGGTTCATCAAAAGGTATAGGGAAAGAGACTGCACTGTATTTTGCAAGAAAAGGGTGGAATGTTGTTGCCACAATGAGAAACCCAAAGGAAAGGAAAACTGATCTCTCTTCAGTTAGCGGGATTACTGTTGTTCACTTGGATGTTCTTGATCGCAGTTCAATTAAAAAAGCAGTGAAATATACTCAAAAGGAATTCAAGAGGATAGATGTTATTGTTAATAACGCAGGATATCCTATTTTCGGTCCTTTTGAAGAGACTACTAAGGAGCAGGTTGATAAACAATTCAATACAAATGTCATGGGCCTTATGGATGTGACGCGAGAGGTTCTTCCGCTAATGAAAAAACAGAAAAGTGGAGTCATAGTAAACGTGGCTTCAGTTGGAGGAAGGATAGGATTTCCATTGTATGGTGTTTACAACTCTACAAAATGGGCCGTTGAGGGATTCTCAGAAGCACTTCAGTATGAACTAAGGCAGTTCAACATAAAGGTTAAGGTAATAGAACCCGGGAAAATACAGACAGAGTTCTATGGAAGCTCACAGGAAATCGGGAAAAGGAAACTAAAGGAATACAATAAACTAATTAAGAAAGTTGAGAAGGGGATAAACGGTTATGGCGGTTCACAACCAAGTGTTGTCGCTGAAACCATATACAAGGCTGCTACCGATGGGAATTGGAGACTGAGATACCGAGTTGGAAGTACGTCTGGTTTGACTTTGACATTGAGAAAGCTTCTCCCTGAATCAGTATTCCTCTGGGGAATGCGCATGGCTCTTTCAAGGTAAGTTGTTACATCGCCTTGAGTTTTTTTATCCTGTTCTCTATAGGTGGATGTGTTGAGAAAAGTCCGGTTAGCATCTTCCCTTTCAATGGATTTGATATGTAAAGCGATGCAGTTGCATCAGTTGCATTCATTACCTTATTATTATCGCTGGAGATCTTTGACAGCGCACTTGCTAGGCCGTCTGGGTTTCTTGTTAGAAGAGCTGCTGTTGCATCTGCAAGATATTCCCGGTTTCTTGAAATAGCAAGTCTTACAAGCTGAGCGGAGATTGGGGCCAATATTGCTAATACCAGTGCGAGAACAACAATTATGCTCCCTGAACTTCCTCCGCCTCTCCTTCCTCTTCCTCCAAAGCTGAAGAAACCGAATCTGAGCATGAACTCACTCAATATTGCTATGAACCCCACCATTACAACTGCAAGTGTCGCAAGCCTTATGTCGAAGTTCTTAATGTGTGACATCTCGTGCGCTATCACTCCCTCAAGCTCATACCTGTCCATCTTCTTTAGTAATCCTGTTGTGAACGCAACTGCTGAGTGCTGGGGATCTCTGCCTGTTGCAAATGCATTCGGTGCTGGGTCTTCTATTACATATATCTTTGGAACTGGTAGGCCGGCGGCTATTGCTATACCTTCAACCGTATTTACCAGGTGCGGGTATTCTTTCTTGTCTGCAGGTTTTGCCCCAGATATTCTTAGAACTACTTTGTCGCTGTAGTAATAGCTTCCAACTGTTGAGACAGTTGCCACAATTATGAAAACAGGAAATAGTACAAACCCTAGAACCTCTGACCCCATCATTATTCCTATTGCCTCAACAAATATGAATGAAACAATGACTGTGAAAAAAAGGAATAGAACCATGAGAAGTATTGATTTCCTCTTATTGCTAGTTATCTGGTCGTAAAGCTGTGCCATAAACGCCGCCCGCTTTAGAATTCAACTTTCACAGGTCCGCGCGCCTTCTCGTCAGCAATCTCGAAATATTCCCTTTTGCCGAAGTTGAACATCGAGGCTATTATGTTTGATGGAAAGGACTGGGCCTTTATGTTGAAGCTCATTACATTATCGTTGTAGAATTGGCGCGAGTATGCCACTTTGCTCTCAGTTCCAGCAAGCTCCTCCTGTAGAAGTTTGAAATTCTCGTTTGCCTTTAACTCAGGGTAGCTCTCAGCAACTGCAAACAGGGATTTCAGGGCCCCCGTAAGCATATTGTTTGCATCTGCTTTCTTCTTAACATCCCCAGAATCAATTGCATTGCCCATCTGAGAACGAGCCTTTGTAACGTTCTCGAATGTCTGCTTCTCGTGCTTGGCATATCCCTTCACTGTGTTGACAAGATTTGGTATAAGGTCGAATCTCCTTCTAAGCTGGACATCTATCTGAGATTCAGCATTATTTATCCTGCTGTTTAAAGTAACAAAAGAGTTGTATGTAAAAACAACATACGCTGCAATTGCAAAAAATAAAACAACGAAACCCAGGGCTAAATATTCAATCAAAGAACCGACCTCCTATCGTTTAACGGTAAGTGGGATTATGTCCTTCCCGAACTCCATGAACGCTATGTCAACTGGACCAAACATGTTTGGACCTATTTCTATCAATGGAGGTGCGCCAAGGCTTAGCTGGAGTGCTCTTGCACCAATAACTCTAGCTTTTTCAAATCTGTTTAATTCCATAGAAACCCCTCTTTATTGCTCTATTATGTCGTCAATAGTCTTTTTATCCTTTCGCTTTGAGAAAAGTCCCTTGATATTTGTTTTTCCTTGCTTTGGCTTTTTCTCCTTTGGCATCTGTTTCTTCGGGGCTGGTTTCCTGTTTGTTGATATTATTATCATCTCATCAGCTGGCTGACAGCCCAAAGAACATGAAACGCCGAGTGTCCCTGTTGCAGATAAATCTAAGTATGTCTGTTCTCTCACAGGCCCTGCTGGATTAAGATTTGCCTCAACCATGTTCTTTAGTGTATTTTTCCCCGGGATCCCATTCACAACTGCATGCGTGGGAACCTTTGGAACTGTTGGTTGTGCTGGTGGAGCATATCCGGGGTGCTGCCTGTATTCTCTTTCCTGCTTCTCGGCTTTCCTAACAGCATCTATCTCCTTCAATAACCCCATTTCCTCTTCCTCTGAATCCTGGCCAAATCTTGAAACATTCATAACTGTCCCTATGAGTGTATCTGGTTTTGATACTCCTTGGATGTGAAAAACCATTGGCTCTTGATCATTTGTTACAATTGCAACGGTGGACAGACCAACTAGGCGGTTGAAGAAACCAAGCACACCCCCATTTGCAACTCGTGCTTTTTCTATTTTAGTATATGGAACCACATGGTTCTGGGACATTAGAAATCCGTCCTGAATAGCCAAGTTCTCTTCTCCCAGTATGTACCCATATTGCTTGTATCTTAGTGAAGCCCAGATGGAGGATATTACTGAGAATACCATTATCACTCCAAGAGATATCCCTCCAAAAAGGGCCTCATTTGATACTCCCGAGAGAAGATTTATCTTGAGAAAATATGACAGGTAAGCCATGAGTCCTAGTGCAAAGAATATTGTGAACACTACGTAAAAAAAGGCTTCCCCGATCCAAACAAACTTTATTTTCTTATCTGGTTTTTCCATCTGTTCACTTTAACACTGCTCCAACTGCTCTTAGGAGCTGTGGTCTTTTTGATAGGACTTTCTTTGCAACAGGAACAAACTCCCCCTTGAGGAGCTTGTCTATATCCTCTTGTTGTAATGTATGAATCACTACATTGAGATCATCATCATTCAGTTTTTCAAGAGCCTTTCTTAGTTTGAGTCTTTTAAGGAGTTTCTTCTCTCTTTTGTCCCTCCATTGTCTCTCGTATTCGGATAGTGGTTCTTTGGAACAGTTACCTGCCTGAGAGCATTTCGCAGCAACCTTTCCAGCCATTGCTCCTGCTTCTATTGCAAGCCCTATTCCTCCCCCATGTATAGGATCCACCTGGTGTGCTGCTGTTCCAGCAACCATGAATCCATCTGAAACAATATTCTGCATTGGTGCACCCACTGGGATTATTCCTGCTTTGAGTGCAACTGGTTTTGCATTCTTAAATCGTTCCAACTTAAGGAATTTGTTTAGGTATGCTATTGCGTGGCCCTTCTCTTTTCCACCTATTCCCAAACCAACATTTGCAACATCCTTGCCTTTTGGGAACACCCAGGCATAGCCTCTTGGCGCGTGTGCATCTCCGAAGTATACTTCAATAAGGCCTCTGCAGTCCACATTGACCATCTCGTATTCAACCCCGAAATCAGTATCGTAGAGTGTTGAAACAGAGTTAATTCCAGCCATACGCGAGACAGATGACTCTCCTCCATCTGCAGCTATTACAACATCCGCGTTGTATTTTACTTTCTCTCCATCTGTCTCTACTTCGACACCAGTTACTTTCCCATTCTCCTTCAGAACTCCAGTTACCTCTGATTTGATTATTATGTCTGCACCAGCTCTTCCAGCATCAAGTGCAATCTCCCTGTCGAAAACCTTTCTGTCGAAAACAACTCCCGTTGTGTGTTCTGATTTTACAACTATGTCACTTTTTAGATCAGGAGATACAACAAGTGCTCCTTCTATTTCAGTGGAAACTGCCTTTTTGCTGAACTTTAAATCACATTCCTTCTCTAGTTCACTTAACCAGTGACCTCCAAGTCCTTCTCCGCACCTAACCGGAACACCTATCTCTTTTTTTCTCTCTATAATTAGGACATTAGAACCCGCTTTTGCTGCTTCCTTTGCAGCTGTGCTTCCGCATGGGCCTGCGCCCACTACAATAACATCGTATTTCTCCATATGATCACTTCTCTTTAATCTTTATGGCATTCAGGGGACAGGCATTCATACATATCCCGCACGAGGTACATTTCTCATTACATACTATCTCTATGTCTTTGAGCGTTAGTGCATTAACTGGGCAGACACCGACACAAGCCCCACAATAGGCGCATTTGCTTTTGTTTACTTCTATCATGCAGCATACCTCCCTAGGGTTAAGGAGTAATTATGGTATAAACCAGTATAAAAGGCTTATTATACGCGTTTATGGAGGTTACCATTCCTCGTATCCCTTGTTGTTGAACTCATAAGAGGGTCTGCTGTCCCCTCTCTTTACTTTCTCCAGTATCTCCTCTTTTGTACCGGAAATCCTCAGATCATGGACTGGATCCATTAGATGGTAGGTTCCATTGAATTCGTACAAAACAAGTGCATGTCTCTCTCCATTAGTTTCTACAACAACCTTTGCAGTCTCGTTATCAAGTGCAATTAACAGCGAGCATAGGAATATGGCCTTGTCCATCTCATCTGCAACCTTAAGTTCCAGAACCTCCTCTGGAAGAAGCCAGAAATCTACTGGTAGAGCCTCATCGCCTATTTCTTCCTTAAGAAAACTGAATGCCTTATCAGCAGCACTCTGGAAGTCCTTCTCATAGATGTAAGGGTGGAAATCATTTGTTATTGTCTCCTTTACTTGCTGTATTGCCTTGTTATTCGGGTCCACGAGGTTTCTTAGGTCTGGTATTGTCTTTGTCTCTCCCATCTCTATCTGTTCCCTGTAGCGCTCTATTATGAGCTTTAGTAAATTCAGCTTTGATTTGCATTTCTCGTGGCTCTCCTCTATCTCTTCGCAACTGTTTTCCTGCTTCTCTTCCTTTTTTTTGAATGGAAGGTCTATCATAACAATAATCACTATCTTCGGGCGTTTATAAACCTATCGAGGTTGTCAGGCAGTGGAAAACCGGTCTGTTTTCCCTTTTAAGTGCTAAAATCTCAAATAAAAGAGTGGTGATTTTATGGAATATGAAGAGAATAAGGAAAAAGGAGATAAACCTGACTTCAGAGTGGTGCAGGCTGAAAGAGGTCCCGATGGGGAGACAAAATACAGAAATATAGGGGGAATGTGGAGAAAAACATCCAAAAATGGAAAGGAATTCTATTCCATGGGGATAGGTAGTCTGAGACTTCTTGTTTTCCCGAATGAATGAGTAATTTTGTTACATAGTTTTATATAATTCAAAGGCACCCAATATTCTCGAATCCCTAATAGGGGAGGTGGTGAGAATGGATAAAGGAGAAGGTGTGGAGAATTGGAACATAAGTAATGGAAATATGAGCACATCGCTTTATAGAAAGCTCTTTTTCTTCAGAAGGCATAAACAAAAAACCCGGAAGGCCTAGGGCACTCAGCAAAGAACAAGAAGGCCTGGCGCTTGAATTGTACTTTACTGAGGGAATGAGCGTACGCGCTGTGGCTGATGAACTCGGAGTCTCGCACATGTGTGTTTGGAGGCTAGTGAAGGGAGAATAGGTGTTGTCCATGGAGCAAATGATACTAGGGCCACCACTACAGAGGAATCCGAGTGCAGTTCCGCGTTTCAGAAGAAGGGAATTCAGGAAGTTACTACTGGAAAAGGAACCGCCCGTGTGCAAGCTGATGCCTGAGGCCAAGGAAAAACCGGTGGAACTTGAATTACCAGAAACCAGAAAAGAGAGGGTTCAGAGACTGAAAGCAAAGATTCTCTGTGCTCTTTGGGATCTGGCAGTCCTTGCTGAGAAAATGAAGCCATACGCAGAGGCACTTGTGCATGTTGTGTACCACATTGCCTCCTAATTTCTTTTTTTTGTTTCGTTACATAGTTTTAAATAGCAGGAGTGTTGCAATAATGTGAAAACTCCTTAGAAAAAACCATGGAGGTGGTGAGAATGGGAGTAGGATTAGAAGAAGATATAGAAAGGTGTAGGAACAGCTGCGAAAGGACTAGTTTGACATCAGTTCATTCTGAAAAGCGAATTATTTTTGGACAGTCTATTTATAAGAAATTCTGGCAGGCCTAGGGCACTGACATTAGATCAGGCTTCATTGGCACTTGAATTGTATCTTGAGGGAATGAGCGTACGCGCTGTGGCTGATGAACTCGGAGTC
>CAZYPB010000029.1:0-14164 GCA_964649265.1 Microcaldota archaeon | reverse complement strand
CAAGCCGAATTCGTCGAGCAGCCCCGCCAGCCGCTGCCGCCGCTGGGCCTTGTCCAGTTATTATGGGGCTGTATCCTCCGCCACTTATACCTTTGTTGAATGCAGCTATTGTTCCAAGAAGAATCATCTTCCCCCAGCTGAAAGTTCCATTTGCCTTTCTCTTCCACAAAACAAATACGCCCATGGTGGTTACAATGACTCCGATATACGCTTTTACATATTCTGTTGGAAGCTGAAGTGCTAGCATAACCGAAGAGGCAGTTCCAATTAAACTACAAAGCGCAAGCACAAGAACAATTCTTAAGTGTCCTTTTCCTCCACCAAACTTAACATTTCCCATTATGTGGTGGAAACCCCCCGCCAATGGGCTTGCTATTAGTTCAGTTAGAAGTATTGCAGGAACTACTTGAAGTGGATCAAAACCCATTATCAAAAGCACTGGGGCAAGAGGGGTCCCATAGCCGATACCCCAAGTGGAATCAATGTACTTGCATATGAAAGAAAGCACGAGCACAAGAAAGAAAACATATTCCATCTCTTGAATATGCTGCGAAAGGTTTATTAAGATTAATTATATATCATTACACTATATGAAAAGAAAAACAACAGGAAGAAAGAAAAAATACACAACTGTGTCCATACCCGTTCCTCTTTATGAGAAAGTATATACGATGGTTGAAGGCACTGGATTCACTTCCGTATCTGATTATGTTACATTTGTTCTACGCGAACTAATTGCAGGAACATCTGAGGAAAAAACAAAGAAGGCGTTTACAAGGGCGGACGAGAGAATGGTAAAAGAGAGGCTCAAAGCACTTGGATATATAGAATAGGTGATGGAATGGGAAAGGTTCTTGTTATCGGCTTAGATTGCGCAACACCCCAGCTTGTTTTCGACAGGTGGCTGGATGAATTGCCCAATATAAAGAAAATAGTCTCAGGGGGAGTATATGGAAGGCTCAAGACAGTGATACCTCCCATAACCTGTCCCGCTTGGATGTGCATGATGACAGGTAAGGCTCCGAACAAATTGGGCGTTTACGGTTTTAGGAACAGGAAAGGAAATTCCTACAGCGAAATCAATATAGCTAATTCCACTGAGATTAAGGAGAAGACAGTCTGGCAGATACTTTCAGAAGCAGGAAAGAAATCGATCGTTGTTGGTGTTCCCCAGACCTACCCTCCAAAGCCAATGAACGGATACCTTGTTACCTCATTTCTAACGCCATCAACGCAATCGCAGTTCACCCACCCTGCAGACTTCAGGGACGAGGTACTGGAGATCTCACCTGGTTATATGCTTGATGTTGAGAACTTCAGAACAGAGGATAAGGACAGGCTTCTAAAAGACATGTATGATATGGCTGAGAAACGTTTCAAGCTAATGCGCCATCTACTGAAAACAAAGAAGTGGGATTTTGCAATGATGGTTGAGATGGGTCCCGATAGGATGCATCATGCATTCTGGAAATATTTCGATAAGGAACATAAGAAGTATGTCTCCGGGAACAAATACGAGGGGGACATGCTTAAGTATTACAAATATATCGACAGCAAAATAGGCGAACTCCTAGAAGTTATCGATGAAGACACGTCAGTACTGCTTGTCTCAGATCATGGTGCAAAGGCAATGAAGGGCTGCTTATGTATAAATGAATGGCTCATAAAAGAGGGATACCTAACACTCAAATCATACCCTTCCTCTCCAACGAAATTCGGAAAATGCGAGATAGACTGGTCTAAAACAAAGGCATGGGGGTGGGGAGGTTACTACTCAAGGGTTTTCCTCAATGTAAAGGGAAGAGAGGATAGGGGCGTGATTCCTCCTGAGGAATTCGAGAAAGAAAGAAACAAGCTAATAGGTAAACTAAGGGCAATACCCCGGGCGGATGGGAAACCAATGAAATCGCTTATAGACACCCCTGAAAACATATATGGGGAAAAATGCGAGGGAACCCTCCCAGACATAATGGTTTTCTTTGATGATCTCCATTACAGGGCAGCAGGAACTGTTGGCCACAACAGCATTTATTTACAGGATAATGACACAGGGCCCGATGATGCGGTCCATGATTGGCACGGGATTTTTGCAATGAAACAACCAGGAAAGGCAAATGGAGGAGAACTGAATAGTCCTTCAATACTCGACATTGCACCCACTGTACTTACTTTGCTTGGGGTTGATGTTCCTAAAGATATGGTTGGAAAGGTGATAGAATGGTAGATACAAAAAAAGGATTTACAATATGGTTCACCGGTTTATCCGGTTCAGGGAAATCAACAGTTGCGCAGGAGCTTGAAAAAATCCTGAAAGAGAAGGGGTACTTTGTCGAGGTTCTTGATGGGGACGAAATAAGAAAGGAGCTAAACTATGACTTGGGTTTCTCGAAAGAGGACAGGGATACAAACATAAAGAGAATCTCATTCCTAACTAAAATACTCTCAAGAAACGGAGTTGTTGCAATAGGTGCAGCCATTTCGCCTTACAGAGAACTGAGGAAATATGCAAGGAGCCTTAACAAGAATTTCTGCGAGGTTTATGTTAACTGCCCTCTTGAGGAATGCATAAAGAGAGACCCAAAGGGGATGTACAAAAAGGCTCTTGCGGGCGAGATAAAGAACTTCACAGGAATAGATGATCCGTATGAACCCCCTGAGAACCCGGAGCTTGTTTTGGAAACACACAAGGAGACTCCGGAGGAGAGTGCAAAGAAAGTGATTGAGAAATTAGTTGAACTTAAGTTCATGTAGGTGATTGGATGAATTTACCCTATGGTGGAAAACTCGTAAATAGACATATGACTGATGCTGAGAAAGAGAGAGTGCTGTCACAGGAGAAGGAACTCCATGTGTTTGAAGTGGATGAACGGATTTACCCAGACATAGAGATGATAGCAGACGGTGTTTTCTCTCCATTGGAGGGATTCATGTCCTCTGAGGATTACAGGTCTGTTCTGGATAACATGCGCTTGAAAAACGGTCTTCCATGGGGGATACCCATCGTACTCCCAGTTTCCACAGTTCAGGCGAATATGGTGAAGGAGGGGGAAACAATACTGCTTAAGCACAGCGGGATCTTGGTTGCGAGCATGGTTGTTGATGAGAAATATCCCTATGATAAGAAAGAATTTGCACAGAAGGTTTACAATACAACTGAGAAAGCACACCCAACAGTTGAGGCAATATATGGCTGGGGAAACATGCTGCTTGCAGGAAAGATCTCATTAATAAAAAAAACAAACAAAGAGTTCGATGACTATTTCAAGACACCTGCGGAAGTTCGAAAGATGTTCGAGGAAAAGGGATGGAACAAGGTTGTCGCTTTCCAAACCAGAAATGCGCCCCACAGAGCACACGAATACCTACAGATGAGGGCATTGGAACTTGTTGACGGTCTTCTTGTCCACCCAATAATAGGTCCAAGAAAGAAAGGGGATACAGTTCCAGGAGCAATTCTTGAGTCATACGAAGCGACGATTTCAAAATACTATCCGGAGGGAAAGGCACTGTTAACAGCACTCCCCATTGCAATGAGGTATGGTGGACCAAGGGAAGCAGTTCTGCACTCAATAATAAGAAGGAACTTCGGATGCACCCATTTCATAGTTGGAAGGGACCACGCAGGAGTCGGGGATTATTATGATAAACTGGAAGCCCAGAGACTTATAGGTGAATTATCTAATGAGCTTGGAATTACTCCTGTGTTGCCTCAGAACGCATACTATTGCAATAAATGCAATGATGTGACCTCAAAGGACCGCTGCGATCACCCAGACCAAGACCATGTGCAATTCAGTGGAACAAAGGTAAGGGAGAGCATAGAGACCGGAGTGGTCGATGAGAGAATCATAAGGCCAGAGGTTGTTGAGATTTTGAGAAACTACAATAAGCCAAAACCACCCATGGATGATACAAAATTAGTAGAAGAGAGACTCAAGAGCCTAGGGTATATAGATTAATTCTTTCTCATTAGTTTAATTGCAAAATCAGCAACACTGTATGAGATAATGGCAATCAGGACGATAAGGGAAAGTGCGATAACTGCTATCTCTAAATCAGATAGTTTGCAGTCCCAGTGCTCGCACGTTGATTCAATTTGTTCTACAATCTCTATCTCGTTTATAAGGTTTCTTTCCTCCCCTGGGTCAGATGTAAGCTCATAAACAGCGAATACCTGTGAGCCAGTTATTTCATTACCTGTAACATTGACCCAATACATTACTTTTGTTGCGTCCGTTCTTAGTGCACCCGTAACAAGGCACTCACAGGCATCTCCTCCCAAAACATTGAGGCCTCTTCCTACAAATCCGCTCTTTTCTCCTCTTATTAAAGGAACAAGGCTCCTTCCGTCAAAACCGCCCTCTTCTATCCCCAGTACCTCAAGAACAGTTGGAACTATATCAACATGACTGACTGTTTCCCTAACCTCTCCTTTCCCAAAACCAGGGTAACGAATTATGAATGGAACAACGATCTCCTGCTCGTATGGTTCGTGATGGTGCGAGAAATGTCCGTGTTCAGAAAGAGACTCCCCATGATCCGAAACAAGTATTATCAACGTATCCTCATAAAGCCCAAGCTCTTTCAATTTACTGAAAAGCTCCCCAATAACCAAATCCTCATAATACACTCCAGCATCATAGTACCCAACCAGAGCATCTATGTCTTCAGTTGTGTTTATCCTTCCACTATCAAACCATTTATTCGGTTTTATGCTTCTTTGATTTTTGAAAGCCCCATCATAATTCTCAACATCGAAGAACATACCTGCATATTCTGGGTGGTTGTACGGAGAATGCGCATCGTAATAATGAAGAAGAAGGAAGAAATTATTCCCCTTATTTTTCTCCAACCAAGAGAATGCCCTTTCATTCACGATAAATCCATCGTAGTCTGTTTTCTCATTCTCACTTACCTCTTCATCTGTGAAGTTGCCTGTCGGGTTTTTGTGCACTACTTGAAATTCCTTGAAGTCCTTTGATGAACCTGCTGCAGCATAATACCAGTTGACAATGCCAGCTGTCTCATATCCCTGTTCATTAAGGATTCCTTGCAGTGTTCTCTCATCTCTCTTTAGCATGCATTTTCCAACATTCGATTTATCCAACTCTATAGCACCGTGATTTATTGGATTAAGGCCCGTAACCATGCTTGCGTGCGCAGGCAGTGTCCATGTAGCGGATGCAACCCCATTCCTGAAAATCACTCCCTCTTTTGCAAAACCATCTATGTTCGGGGTCGTGTTATGTTCGTAGCCATAAACGCCCATGTGGTCTGCCCTCACAGTATCTAGTGATATAAGGATTATGTTCGGAGTCTCCTGCGCATATGGCAAAGATAGTAGCATTAGTAGAACAAACAAACCTTCTAAGCGCATGCTTAATCAATATCCCCAATTTATTTAAACTCTATCTCCCTGTCCTCAATCTATAACCAAGTTTGAATGCCTTTGTACCCATTCTAAACGAATCATCCATTAGTATTACTGTGGAATCCTTTGACTCTGTCCACTTAACAGGTATCTCTTTAACATTGTAGCCCTTTCTTTTTGCTAGAACGACGATTTCTGTATCCCAAAACCAACCATTGTCCTTAACTTCACCAATAACTTTCCCAATGAACTCCTTTCTAAAGCCCTTGAAACCGCATTGGAAATCATCTACTCCTTCCCCTGTAAGAACCTTGACAAGTAAGTTATACCCCCTGCTCAAAAACAGCCTTTTCCAGCTTCTTTTTGTTTCCGATTCTGAGTGATAGCGCGAGCCTATAACAACATCATTCTCAGAAAGAGCATCCAGCGCAATTGGAAGAGCCTTTAGATCAGTTGCCAAATCAGCATCCATGTAAAAAATGTATTCTCCCTTCGCTTTTTTGAAAGCCCTTTTTAGTGCCCTGCCTCTCCCCAATCTTTCATCAGAGTGAAGGTGCCTTATTTTCTTGTGCTTCTTGGCTATATCTGCTGCTTTCTCAGCACTCCCATCTGTGCTCCCATCCTCTGCAATTATTATCTCATAATCCTCTTTCAGCTTATCCATTGCAGAGATAACTTTCTTCAAATTCGGAAGCATACTTTTCTGATTATGGACTGGAAGAACAATTGAAATCATAATCTCAATCCAGATAACCTAGGTTCTGCAGTCTCTCCTTCACAAGCGCATCTTCTTCCTCGTTGTATTCTCCTCTTTCTCCCGTTTCCCCACTGTTTGCCTCACTACTACCAACCTTTATTTCATTTGAGAAAACATCCATTTCCTTTCCATCCATCCCACTGGATAATCCCAAATACCTAAGAATAGTTGGGGCGACATCCATGATCTCTGCAGTAATCTTTCCCTTCTTAACACCTGGACCATGAATCATTACAATGCCCTCCCTCCTATGATTTCCCGTCCAGCCGTTCTTAACTGGTTCCATGTACTTGCTTTCTGGGTTGTAAATTGGGTTCAGAACTGTGACGATATCTGGCCCTTGATCAACGTACTTCCCACTGTAAAGTTCATGTCCTTTGTAAACATTCTTGAAAATGCTCTGGCCACTTTGCTCATCCTTCTCGCTCAATAATCCCTCTCTTATTTTATTTACAATAGTCTCGTAGTCCTCCAAGTCAACACACCCATGTGGTTCCCTTCCCTTTAAATTTACGTGTATTCCCATAACTCCCTTTATCACATATGCCTTGGTTTTCTTCCAATCAGAAACTTCGAAGAGCCTCATCTCCTTTATGATGGCCTTTCCAGTTGGATACTTCCCATATGTGGTCATGTTAAGCGAGAGGTTGATGTTATCGGAAAGCGGGGTGAAGAAGAACTTTCTTTCGCAGAACTCTCTCCCGAAAGTAGCCGAGCCTATGAGCCTTGCATTCGGACTGTTTATGAACCTCTGGAATATGAGCGCATTGAACGGTATCCTGCTAAGGATCGGATACGCTGGCCCTTCCAATATCCTCAGAAGAACCGAGTGCTCTGAACCCTTTGCAACGAGCTTAAGGCAGTATTGCTTTGATTTCTTAAGCCCCTTAACAATCTGCCTCACTCCCCCGTGGCACTTCTCTTTTTCAATCTCTATCTCAAGCCCTTCCTTGCTCACGCCTATCCTTCCGCTCCCTCTCATCTCAGAGCCAAATTCATCAGGCACCCCGTCCCCATTGGAATCCCGGAACTCCTCGTTCTTCAGCAGGTTCTTGTTATCCTTGGGATCCGTGTCAGCATACCCGTGATCTTTTAGCCAAGGGCCCAGCCTGAACTGCTTGTAAACAAAACCAAAACCATGGTCAGAGGGAATCACAATGAGCGTTTCGTTCTCCGCATCTTTCTCAAATCTCTCCATGATTTCCCCCAAGAAAGAGTCTATTTTTCGGTATGCCTCTTCAATTGCCTCAAAATACTTCTTTGCATGCTTTTTCTCATAAAGCGGATGCCTCTCATCGTAATACCTCCAAAGAAGGTGCTGGAGCCTGTCCGTGCTTGAGAAAACAACCATGAACGCGTCCCACGGGTGCTCGTCCATAAGGTACATGCACAGTTTTTTCCTGCTCTCGATTATCTCATGTGCATCCTTCACAAAAACATCGGTTGCCTTCTCATCAGGCGAAGCCATGTCAGGCATGAACGGCTCAAGCTTGTAATCAGGTATCATCCCAAGAATCTTTTTTCTCATCTCTTTCGGATAAACAAAGTTGCTCCCAACTCCCGGCACCCCAAAGCCAGAAACAATTATCCCATTCACTTTCTCGGGCGGATAGGTCATAGGCACATCCACCGAAATCACATTCTTCCCAGCGTCGCTCAATATCATCCACAGTGTTTTCGCCTTTATGTTGCTTGAATTAAGGTTTCTTGAGCTGTATGTGCCCTCCACCCTTTTTGCAAAATCGAATATCCCATGGTTGCCCGGGTCCACTCCGGTAAGCATCGTTGGCCAGGCGACTGGGGTAAGGGAGGGGATGCATGAAAGAAGAGTCCCATAGCTCCCGTTATCAGTTATTTTCTTGAAATTTGGCAGCTCCCCCTGTTTAATCATCCTGGAGATGACTTCGTTTGTGCCCCCGTCAATCCCGAGAATGAACACCCGCCTTGACATGGTTTCAGCATATTCAAACAAGGTTTTTATCCTTTTCTTACGATATCCTCGTGATTATAATGCAGTTTATCCGGGATTATATTAACTACAGGGAGCTCATCTGGAACATGGTGAAAACCAACCTGAAGCTTAGGTACAGGAGTTCTGCTTTAGGGTTTGTTTGGTCTTTACTTGAGCCACTTGCAATAAGCATAGTTCTCATATTTGTTTTTTCACATGTTCTCTCAATGAGAATCCCGAATTATCCGACCTATCTGATCACTGGAATAATGACCTGGAGGTTCTTTACATTGACCTCAGGCACAATGCGTTCAATAATATCGAATGCAAGGCTTGTGAAGAAGATATACTTCCCGCGCCATGTGCTAGTTTTTAGCTCATGTTTGTTCTCTTTAGTTGTAACTGTTTTTGAGTTCATAGTGCTTTTTGGAATAGTCCTTGCTTTTGGAACCAGTATGAGTATCTATGTTCTTATGCTCCCTGTTCTACTGTTCACGCTTTTCCTATTCATCCTAGGGACTTCTCTTGCCCTAAGCGCCATATACGTATACTACCGCGACTTAGAGCACATATGGAGTGTTGTTCTAAGAGCAGGGTTCTACGCTTCACCAATAATTTTTAGAGGGGAGCTTCTTCCTCCAGAATACATGTGGATATTCCACATTAACCCGATGAGCCACTTCATAATAGCGATAAGGGAGGTGCTTCTCTACTCGCACTTCCCCGCGCAGGGAACCATAATCGGAATGACCGGATTCACAATAGCTGCACTGCTTTTGGGTTACTTTATATTCGGAAAGCTTGAGTGGAAGTTCGCAGAGGAAGTTTAGATGAAAGCAATTGAAGTAAACGGAGTAAGCAAGCTGTTCCATGTTCCCCATAGGCATAGGAAGAGCAACACCGTCTTTCACAAGGTCATATCTTCACTTAGAGGGGAAAGGCAGGCATACACGGAACTATGGGCGCTTGACAACGTCTCTTTCTCAGTTGAAAAAGGGGAAACGCTTGGAATAATAGGAAAGAACGGGAGCGGCAAGACAACCCTTCTCATGTGCATTGCGGGCATAATCCGGCCAACCGAGGGAACCTGCAGGACAGCCGGCAGGGTAACTCCATTCTTCGAGCTAGGGGTGGGATTCCAGTACGAGATAACCGCGCGCGAGAACGTTTACCTCTACGGCTCCATACTGGGGTTGCGGAGGAGCCAGGTTGACAGGAAGTTCAACGAGGCAGTAAAATTTGCCGAGCTGGAAGGTTTCATGGACATGAAGCTCAAGGACTTGTCATCAGGCATGCGCTCCCGTTTGGGCTTCTCGATTGCGATGATGGCCAACCCAGACATCCTGCTGTTGGATGAGGTCTTCGCAGTCGGTGACCTGCAGTTCAGGAAGAAATGCTTTGAGAAGATGGAGGAGTACAAGGAGCAGGGAAAGACAATCCTCTTCGTATCCCACTCGACAAACCAAGTGGAGAGGATATGCGAGAGGTCGATACTGATTTCCAAAGGCAAGCTGGTGATGGACGACAAGAGCCCAAAAGTTATAGACAAGTATTTCAAGCTCCTTAAGATGAAAAAGGACAAGACCCTTGAAGACGATAACGGCTTCAAGAAGAAAAAGAGATGATTTGGTGGTTGTTGATTTAATAAAAAGGCTCTCAGGAAGGAAAAAAGCCCCGGCAATACATTACAGAAGAGCAGCTGGTCCCAGAAGGCTCTATGATCTTATTGCAGCCATGCAATTCAACCTGCTCACGCAGCTCGGGCTCAGGGAGCACCACTACCTCCTTGACATCGGGTGCGGGTCCCTTAGGGCAGGCAGACTGTTTATCCCCTATCTTCTTCCAGGAAGGTATTTTGGTATAGAACCAAGGCAATGGGCTCTTGAAAGGGGAATCAAAAGCGAGTTGTGCTCAGAGCTAATAGAAAAGAAGAAACCAAGTTTCAGCAAAGATGAGAATTTCACCCTGTCTACATTCAAGCAAGATTTCGATTTTATCCTAGCTCGCTCAATATTCACCCACGCAACTCAAAGCCAAATAAGCAGGTGTTTTTTGCAGGCAAGCAAAGTTATGAAACCAACATCTGTTTTCGCAGCAACTTTTCTAAAAGGAAAAAGAAATAATGATTCAGATAAATGGACTGATAAACCAGTTAGGTATACAATGGGTTTCATACGGAAAACAGCAAGGGAAAACGGTCTTGTTTGCAAAGAGATATACTGGGAGTTCATGGACAGTTATTTTTCTTCAGGAGAGGCGCCAAAAGATAAGAAAAACAGGCAGGCCTGGCTTGCAATCGTAAAAAAGGGTTTTGACTTTTCAGAATTAAAAAAACGAAAAATAAAGGTTCTTTAGGTATTGATGATAGGTGTTAGCATGACAAAGGTTCTCGTAATCGGATTGGATGGCGCTACTTTCGACGTCATAAAGCCCATGATTAAGGAGGGAAAGCTCCCCAACATAGCCAAGCTGATGAAGAACGGGGCTTACGGAGAACTGCAGTCCACAATACCTCCTTTCACCCCAATTGCATGGACGTCGATGATTACGGGCAAGAACGCGGGCAAGCACGGCATAATGAATTTCAGAAGGCTCACAAAAGACCACAAAATTGAATATCTGAATGGCGGGAGCATAAAGGAGAAAACAATTTTTGAAATAGCAAGCGAGGCAGGCCTGAAATGCGTTGTAATGAATGTTCCAATGACGTATCCCCCAAAGAAGATAAACGGGGTTTGGATTTCCGGAATGGACGCGCCCCCCAATTCGGTTTACACCTACCCAAAAGAACTAACTGAGAAACTAAACAAACAGGGCTACAGGGTGGATTTGGATTTCGGTCTTGAATACTCTGAAAACAAGCGCAGATATCTCCTGGATCTTGTTGAAATGAAAAAATCAAGGGAGAAAGCAGCACTTGAGTTGCTTAAGGAAGGATGGGATATGGCAATGGTTGTTTTCGTTCTTACTGATCGAGTACAGCATATGTTCTGGAGTTCCAAGAGCAACATAGGCGAAGCGTATGAAGAGGTAGATAAATCCGTTGGAAAGCTATTGGGAGCGTGTCCAGAAGCAAACGTTCTCCTTGTCTCAGATCACGGCGCAGGGCCCATACACAGCGGGGTTTCACTTAATTCTTATCTTAAAAAAGAGGGTTACCTTGTTTTCAAAGAATATCCATTGATTGATGAGATAAAGGATTGGAAGGGCAACACTGAGGTTATGGGTGATAAGGGAGCAGTAAAAATCACGAAACATGCTGAAAACAAGGGGTGTTCTGTTTTCTCAAAAGAAAAAGAACTTGTTCTCAAGGTTAACTTAAACGAAAAGTACGCATACCTGAACATAAAAACAAACAAAAAGAAGAAAATAAGGCTCGAAGTTGAGGCAAAGGCTTCAAGAGAGGGGATAGGTCTTCAAATAGGCGGGGTAAAAACCCCAATCTTAGCATCCACTTTCCTCACCCGTAATTTCAAAACCTACAATTTCAACATTTCAGCGGATAACATAGAGCTTGTTTTGAGCACTTATGGAAAAATGCCTTCTGGTGAGATAAGCATAAAGAGGGTTACATTAAAGGAACCCCCCGGAAATTCAGAAACCAGTTCTTCCCCTGTTGATATGGCCTATGATGTGGATTGGAATAAAACAAGGGCGTACTCCTTTGGATATTATGGTTCCATCTACATAAACAAAGAGATTGTCCCAAAAGAAGAACAGACCAAACTGCTATCTGAACTACAGGATAAACTCTCCAAATTAAAGAACCCAAAGAACGGAGAGAAACTAACAAGCTCAGTATATTGGAAAAAGGATCTGTTCTCAGGTTCCCTTAGTGATGATTGTCCGGATATTGTTGCCCTCCCAACTGATGGATATTACACAGTGGACGGTTTTGGAGTTATTGAAAAGGGGCTCATATTTCCAATCCCAAGGACAATGTCCGGCGCACACCGTCTGAACGGTATATTGGTAATGGGCAACGGTCCATTTGAGAAAAAGAAGGTTAAAGCGGAAATAAAGGACATCGCCCCAACAGTTCTCTATCTCCTAGGTCTTCCAGTGGATCCAGAAATTGATGGGAAGGTAATTAAAGAGGCATTCAAAGATGGCCACATGAAAGATAATCCAATAATGGAAAGCAGAGAGAGTGTTTCAAGGGAAGAGGGGAAAAGCGATTACAGTGAGCAGGATTCGAAAATGATAGAGGAGCGTCTCAAAAGCCTCGGTTATATAGATTGAGTGGTTGTATGCGGAAGGTAATGATAATAGGCATAGACGGGGGGGAACTCTCACTCATAGAGCGATTCGTCGAGCAGGGCCATCTCCCGAATTTCAAGAGAATCATGGAGAACGGCGCCTATGGAAAGCTCAAATCCACTGTTCCGGCGATAACTCCGGTTGCATGGACGTCGATGGTGACCGGGCTTACTCCGGCGAAGCACGGGATACTTAACTTCTTCAGGAAAAAGAAATCCGGCTATGAATCCGTGGCCATGAATGCCTCCGACATAAAAGTGGAAACGATATGGTCCCTTGTGAGCAAGGCAGGCAAGAAGGTAATCGCCCTAGACGTGCCGATGACCTACCCCCCCAAGGAGGTAAACGGCCTGATGGTTTCAGGGATGACCGTACCCAGCATAGAGAGCGAATTCACCCACCCAAAGGAATTCAAGAAGGAGCTTCTCTCCACGCAACCAGATTACCCTCTTGATGTCTCTGCACCAAAGATGACCAGCAAGGAGCCGGTGATACGCTCGTTCATAACGGATTGTATGAAAGTTCTCAAGTCCAGGGCGAAACTCTCCCATTATGTTGACGAAAAATACCCCTGGGACCTGTTCTTCGTTGTTTTCACCACCACGGATAGGCTCCAGCACATATTCTGGAAATTCATAGATGAGAATCATCCAGATTATGATGGGGATGAAAAGGGCTACGGGAAGGCAATTCTGGATGCCTATAGCAAGATAGACTCCTTTCTGGGCGAAATGCTCTCCAGAATGGACGACGAAACTCTCGTGTTAATTCCCTCTGACCACGGATTCGGCACTCTTCATACGAAAAACATAAGCATAGAGCGCTGGCTCACCGAGAACGGCTATTACGTTCTGAAAGAAAAAGAGCTCATCAGAAATGGCGATTTCTCCAAGGGCGACAAAGTTCCCGAATCGTTTGAGCTGGACGTAAAAGGCAGCACCAAAGACGTTTCCATTCTATCGAAAAGAAACCTTTTTCTCAGGATACCATTTGCAGATAAACTTCTAAGGCCAAATAGCAGCGATTATTCAGTCCAAACAAAGAACGGGAGATGCGAGATATCCATTCTCTCAGAGGATTCCTACGCCGGCATCCGCCAGAGGGTAACCGGCCTTACTCCTGGAAGGACCTACCAGCTGACCCTGGAAGCTTCCACGGATTCGGAGGACCTCGTGCTGGAGGCGCATTACACTACCGAAAGGGGGGCAGGGCCGGCAAAGGTCCAGAGGAAAAACCTCCTTGGCTCCGTCCATCTCTCAAAGCAGAACCTGAGCTATTCCTTCTCCTTCCAGGCAAAGGCGGAGAGCACCGAAATAGATTTGGTAGTTACCACCTACGGGGGCTATCCAACCGGAAAACTGCTGCTGAATAGCCTTTCCTTAAGGGAGGTTGACTGGTCGAAGACAAGGGCATATACCGCAAATATAGCCAATTCCATATTCATAAACCTGAAGGGCAGGAACGAATTCGGAAGCGTCGAACCAAGCGATTACGAAAAGCTAAGGGATGAACTCGTAGAGAAGATAAGCAGCATAAAGGACGATAAGAAGGGAAACTCGATAGTCCAGATAAAGAAGGCGGAAGACCAGTACGGTTCGCCCCTGCCGGACACAGCCCCAGACCTCGCCTATTTCAAAAGATGGCTGAAGAGCGACTCGGTCAATAAATACATAATAAAAGCAACCCATGGCTGGTCAGGCACCCACAGGCCCAAGGGCATAATATTCGCTTACGGCAAGGATGTGAAGAAGGCCTCGCTCGATTCCGACATATGCGACGTTACGCCTACGGTTCTCTACTATATGGGGATACCAATACCCGAGAA
>CAZYPB010000028.1:5004-14219 GCA_964649265.1 Microcaldota archaeon | reverse complement strand
ATCAAGCTCACTCCTTTATCCCGGGCGACACTCTTTAACTGTTCGACAACCGCGAGATACTGGGCAAAGGTCTCCCCCTGAAAGCGAGGAAATCGAGAGCGTTCACCATCAGCCGCAAATGTGTGATCGGAAGTATACTTGCCTGTCAGCAGCCCCTTCGCGAAGGGGCTATGAGGCAGAATGCCGATCCCTTCACGTTCGCAGAACGGAATATCTTCCGCTTCAATATATTTCCAGGCGTGAATCACGTCATTCAGATCGGTTCTCAGTACTCACTCATAATGCGAGCCTCTTCTGATGCGCGGAATTTATCACGCGGCAAAATACGACATCATAGGATAAGTGTCAAGGAGAATTCTTGAACCTCTGCGCCATGTATTCGCTCTAATCCTCAAGTTTTAAAGATGGTCTTGATTGTTCATCCATGTACGGTGAAAAAATTTGAGAAAAAGCTTGACAGGAATACTTTATGTATACAATCTGGACACAGTATACAAATTGTATACTTATATGTATTCACAAGATCTATAACTCACAATTTTACTCGGCAATTCCGGAGCAAACGGATTTGCCGCCGCTCACAAGGAGGAAACCCATGAGCAAAAAAACAGTCGTTCTTCTTGCCGCGTTAGTGTTTGTGATGGGCGCCACTATGGTCTTCGCACAGGAAGATTTACCAGTGCCCAAGGAACGCTACCTGATTGCCTTCTCCAATGGTGAAATGTCGAATTCCTGGCGTTGGGCGTTTGTCGACTCAATGCAGGCATGGGCAAACAAGTTCAGAAAAGTCGGACCGGGTATTGAGTTTATCTGGACCAATGGCGATGCTGATGCCGCCAAGCAGTTAATGGATGCCGATACCCTATTAGCCCAACAGCCGGATATCCTCATTCTCTCACCTTTTCAGGATGAACCGCTCGATCCCATTATCGATATGGCAACGGAAGCCGGAGTGCCATTGATGGTGATCGATAGGGCGCTTGTCCGGGAACCCGGAGAAGGAACCTATTTCACGAATATTACTCAGAACTTTGCATTTTCTGGAATGCATCAGGCGATGTACGCATTAGAGCATGGAAACGTTTCAAAGCTTTGTCATAAGTAACACCGACGTTGTTTTCGGCGATCTCTGTGAACAAAGCGGGCATAACCAGCTTTCAGATGAAGTCAAAAATAAGGTAAAGGAAGCATTCACAAACAACACTGGGCGCCTTGAGAACCCGCCGTATGGGGCAGGGGAATATATGGGAGCTGCATACATGGGGACTAAGCGGATGGAAAGGAATACGTAATTGAACTTAGACATGGTTGTGGAGGAAACTTCAACTGCATATTGGAGAAACCAGCAAAAGTTGAGCTTGACAGCATACCTAAGAAGCAATAACTACTCCATCAGTGCAATTCTTTCCAGTACGAGTTCCTCTAAAGAATATAGTTTGGAGGCCTTAACTCCAAAAAGCTGAGCTATGTTTTTCTCTTTTTCTACACTTGTCTTTAGGAGAGATGGGTCTTCTTTTCCAAGTTGTTCAATTACTGACTTTGGGATTCTTTTTGGGGAGAATAGAAGAATTCTATTTGGGTTTTCTATTCCAACTCTTTCGATTGCCTTGTTTATTTTGGATGATCCAGCCGCCCTTAGAAGAAGCTCTGCCTGCATTGTCCTCGCAATGTTTGTCTTTGAGGCAAATGCCCTTTTGGAAAGCTCGTATGCATGCTCAATATGCTTTTTTGAGATAACTGAATCCGGGTTGAAGACCTGCAGTAACAGGGAGTTCTCTCTTGAGAGTTTGGAAAGTAGAGAGAACAGTTCATCGCTGTCTTTTTGGGCTGGTCTAACGCCGATAAGAGTCACCATAAGTTTATTAATCATTATCAGCATATTGATAACGCTTTCTATAGAAATTAGGGAGGTTTTTTTATGGATCAATATCATGGACACTCAGGGAGAAAGACACGAGGTAGTGGAGGGAAGGTAAGAGATTCTCATGGAGTTAAAAGGCATGAAGTAGGTGGACCTTTCACTGCAACAAAAGCATCCGAAAAAGATGTGAAAGTTATGAGAAGATCGCGAGGGGGTAAGAGAAAGATTTCTTCTAGGAAGTCCTCTACTGTGAACGTTCTAACTGAGGAAGGAATGAAGAAAGTTAAGATAAGAACTGTCGTCGAGACACCTGACAACAAGCACTACGCAAGACAGAACATAATAACAAAGGGTGCAATTCTTGATACTGAGATAGGAAAGGTGAAAGTGACTAACAGAGTCGGCCAAGACGGCATCATTAATGGAGTACCAATATAACCTTACGGGGTGGTTTGGTGGAATTCTTAACACTTGATGACATAGTGGTTAGTGGAAAAACTGTTCTTGTGAGGGTTGATATAAACTGCCCTGTTGATAAGAACACAGGAAAGATAACTGCAGGTGAGAGAATAGAGGGACATGCCAAAACGATAAAGGAACTGGCGGACAAGAAAGCGAAGGTTGTTGTCCTAGCTCACCAGGGAAGAAAAGGAGAATATGATTACATAGCACTGGGGCAGCACTCGGTGATGTTATCAAAGTACGTTGAGAAAGACGTCAGATATGTTCCGGATATATTTGGGGAAAAAGCAAAGAAAGCCATATCTGCTTTAGAAGATGGAGAGATACTTCTTCTTGAGAACACGAGATTCTATGATGGGGAAACTGAGGAGAAGACACCTGAGGAACACTCAAATGGACCAATGGTGCAGGGACTTGCTCCTCTTGCAGATTACTTTGTTCTTGATGCATTTTCAGCAGCTCACAGGGCACATGCATCCGTAGTTGGATTTACTAAAAGCCTTACTTCTGCAGCTGGCAGAGTTATGGAGAGCGAGGTGTGCTCAATAGGGAAAGCAATACAGAATCCTAAGAAGCCATGCGTTTTTATTGTTGGTGGAGCAAAGCCAGAGGATTCCCTTAAGATAATGGAAGTATGGCTTGACAGGGGGGTTCTTGATGCCTCTCTGGTTGGAGGGGTTATGGGTAACCTTGCTCTTGTTGCAAATGGAAAGGATATTGGGAAACCTAGTACTGAATTCCTTGAGAAAAAGGGATATCTCAATCTTGTGGAAAGGGTTGTGGAACTCTTAAAAAAACATTCGGACAAAATAGTGATCCCAGAGGATGTTGCATTCGAAAAAAATGGAGAGAGGACAGAAGCTGATGTTAGCATTCTTCCAGTTGAGTATCCAATAAGGGATATTGGAAGCAAAACAGCTGAAAGATACGCAGGTATCATATCAGGTGCAGGAACAATAATAATAAATGGACCCATGGGAGTTTCAGAGGAGAAAGGCTTTGAATCTGGAACCCAACGGATACTTGAGGCAATTGCACTTTCAGATGGATTCTCTCTTGCAGGCGGAGGCCACACAATAGCCGCAATAGACAGATTGGGAATAAACAGGGAGGATATTGGGTATATAAGCCTTGCTGGAAAAGCACTTATGAAATCCCTCTTAGGTAAGAAATTGATAGGGGTAGAAGCACTTAAGGAATCAAAAAAAGCTAGGGATGGAAAAGCTTAAGCTTCCCATCTAAGAACTGGAACCTGTATGATTTCTCAGACGATCCTTTCTGAAGTATTACATGGTCGCTTTGGAATGTTATGACAACATCCGTTGTCATTTTTATCGAGGTCTCTGCTCGTGGGTCTCTTTCTCCAGATACAAAGTAGATGAGTATTGTAATCTTCTTCTCATATGCAGTTGCCGAAAGAAACCTCAGGAATTGAAGTGTTTTTGTAAGATCATTGTATATGAGGAGGCTGTTGAGTGAGTCCAACACAAGAAGACCATAGCTCTCCTTTGAAAGTAGTTCGTTTATCACTAAAGAGAGTTCTGTCAGGTTGCTTGGATCCTGTACGTATTTGCAATCATCGCACTGCTTTCTTGAGACACCTGCCCTGTGAGAGATCATATCTATGAAAAAAACTCCTCCCTTTGGTTTTTCCTTTATCTCTGCAACTGAGTTGCTTTGAACTGAAAGAGGATAACCGTAATCAGCAAATTTTTCCTTTATCTTTTGATAGGGGGTATCAGTGGATATCCATATCACATTACTATCTGTTTCTGAAACAGTGAATCTGTGAGTTGAATAATATACATGGTGTTCTGCTTCTGAAAAAAGGGGTCCCATAACGAGTATGCTATTTGAAGGGAATAGTTTGTGGGGGTCTGCGACAAGTTCGTTTTCTTCCATGCTTTAATAATTGTGATGTTATTAATAAAAGAATATGCAAAGGGGCTTTCTTTTCTGCGTGTTGTTGGCTTTTTTTGTTTCAGGCTGTGTCCAGCAGGAGAGATGCGAGTGCCTTGACGGTGAAGTGCAGTATGTCATTTCACCCGGTGCAGATGATGAGATAATAAGCTACATACGAAGTTCAGAGAAGACTGTAGATGTTGAGATGTACCTGTTTAACTACAGACCGCTTGCAGATGAGCTTATAGAAGCTGCGAATCGGGGAGTAAAGGTGCGCGTTATCCTAGAACCAAGGTTGTCGGGGGATAACCCGAATCTGGAAATGATGGAGTATCTGAGAAGTAATGGAATAGATGCAAGATGGGGCTCGTTAGAATACAAGTTGACTCACACAAAGGCGATGATATTGGATGGAAAAAGAGTGCTTTTGGGAAGTACGAATTGGTCTTACAGTGCACTAAAGAAAAACAGGGAATATTCAATACTAATAGATGATAAGGAGATTGCAGAGGAGTTCCTGAAGAATTTTGAGAATGATTGGGATAAAGCTTCTGTGAATTAGATTATTTTTACAATGCCGTGTCCCATCTCTGCAACGTCTGCTCCTAAGAACTGCATAATTGCTCTTACAAATGTTATGGTTATTGTTAGGTTTATAAGTGGGAAGATAAGTGAAGAAACCATAAGTAAATCTAGCTCCATTGAGACATTGTTCAGGAAATTTTCTATACTTATGAAGTGTCTCTCATCCTCCAAATAGGAAATGGCAAAATTCATACATGTCACATCAGCTGTTTCGCAGGTGTATGGACTGGGGATTGCCGCAGCGCAGTCAGCTCTAGGCAACATGACTAGGAGGACGCCATACATTGTTGGGAATACTATGAACAGGCCTATTGCCAATGCTATGATAACCCCGCCAGCGCCCCTTGTCCATGGAAGTATCCTTAGAACAATACCCAAGGGAAGGAATAGTGTGAACATATTGTCCTCTAAAAATACAAGGAGATGTCTTTGGAAATATGTTGCAATAAGTGCAAAAGTAAACTGATGTTCAAACCAGTAGAGAAGTCCTACTGGTCCGCTTAGTGGCCAACCGGCAACTTCCTCCATACCTCCTGTTGGGATGACTGTCTTCTCTATTATCTCAAGGGGAAAATTTAGTATGAATATTGCTACATAATATTTTTTTATGCAAGCAAGCTGTATGTCAAGGTAATAGTGGGCTAATCCAAATGGACTGCTTCTAACATTAACTGGAAGAGGGACTGGGGGATAGGATGTATTGGATATCTCGAATGCCATCTCAGATGCGCTAACAAGGAGTAGGTCTACAATCACTATAAGTGCCAATACTAGGACTGCTGAGCCTATTACATTATATATCTCAACTTTTGCCCAGCGCTTAAGTTCAGGCGAACCAAGAAGCGAAGCGACCATGTATGCTATCACTGCTGAAAATAATGCTATCAGCAGAGCAATGCCCGCTATTACCTCCCAGGAATTGGTGGACCATTGATTGTATATCTCATTCCTCATGTTTGTTGCCCATTGGGAATAGCAAAGACTGGAGAGCATAAGGAACAGGAATAACACTAGTCCAATTCTTTTCATCAGATCATCCTTGTTAGGTGGGTTACATCAATCTCCTCGCCAAGAACCTGCGAGAGGTTTCTTACGAACGTTATTACAATTATGAAATTGAATAATGGAAGGAACAGTGTGGCTATGAGTATGTAGAGAACTAAATCATAGAACATGCGGAACAGGGTTGTGTAGGAAGTCATCTCTGCATGCCCAGGTCCACCTAATGGATTAAGGTAATTAGGGTTCTGTGCATCAACATACCTGTTGTAATTAGTGTCCAGTGAGAGCTCGTTCTGGTAATTCCATGCTCCGGCGGAATTCATTGCATTGTCTATATTTGCTTGGGTGATTAGGTTCTCCTCAACCACGCCTGCATTTATTATTAGGAGAATTGGGTAGATGAGGAAGAACCCTATGGCAATTGCCATAAGTGAACCACCAAAGCTCCTTGTTGGTTCGAAACATCTGCATACAAGCCCAACAGGTAGGAGCATGTTAAACATCATCACCTGTATTGTCCGAACTAACCGTAGATGCGCGATGCTAGTGAATATCCCTCCAACAAAAAGGGAGTTCATTGAAAATGAGATCAGTCCGCCTATTGCTGAAAGTCCTTGCAACGGTCTTAGGTCTATGCCGAATCCTCCAGGACTTGACCGCACATATGTCATTGCTATTCCAGTTATCGCTGCGTTTAGGAATGAGAGTGTTACATAACTCTTATATGCCGCATCCCTAAGCCATTGCACATACTCAATAGAATAAAGGAATAGATCATCTGGGTGATCATCAATTCCATCCCCATCAACATCCAGATTAACTAAAAGAGATGGTTTTATTGTTGTGCAACTGAAATTAACAAAACCAATAATGCATGCAAGCATCAGTCCAGTAACTGCTACCTGGAATATCTCCTTCTTACACCATGCTATGAGTCCTGGGTTTCCCAGTATGCTTGCAAGCATGTATATTGCAGACATGATGAACAGCGAGAGTATCATGCCTATAAGGCATATGTCAATCCATCCATCGAACCGAAGGTCCCAGAAAGTGCGGATATCGCTTGCACTGCAGTTCGTTGGTGGAACCTGTGGGTACACCGCAGTAGAGAGAATCAGAAGCAACACAATGAATGGTATTTTTCTCATCATATCAACCTTGTTATTGAGCTTAGGTCAACATCAGCACCAAAGATATTTGCAAAACCTCTTGCGAATGTCAGTGTTATAAATACGTTTATTATGGGAAGGATCATTGTGAAAACAACTATAGAATAGAACATCTCTTCTATTATGGCACCATCACCGAAAAGCATAAAGCACATGTGAAGAGGAAGAGCAACTGCATTGAGCCCTACTGATAGTATTAGTTTCGCAATAAACCACATCAGGTTTATCAAATCAAGCGGTGTACCCGTGTTAAGTATGTCTCCTTCCGAGAACTGGAATATCTGAGCATTAAGAGTTGTTATCAGCAGAGGGTGGTTAACTATACTGTAATGGTTGTCGAATATGGCCATGTTGAGCAGAAAAGTAAGCGGGTAGACCACATAGAATGCAAGCGCAACTGCTATAAGTGCAGCTCCAACTGACCGAGTGAATGGAAGGGAGCGGAAAACAATACCCAAGGGAAGGAATACATGGAACATGTACATTTTTGAAAACTGGAGTATTGCAAATTGGAGCTGAACTGCCCACATGGCAATTCCAAGGAAATTCAATGCATATCCTACGAAGTGGAATAATGGTGTGAAAAGTGAACCAGGTTGTATCATGAACCCTATGCCCATAGGCATAACCCTTATTGTAGCGTCCTGGAAAAGACCCATGGCAACATTAAGGTAAAGAAGGGCAGTGAACTCTGATACGAATATTGCAGTTAGGTTTACAAGGTATGATTCAGCAGCAGTAAACATATTGTTTCCAGTTAGATCGTATGGGCCACCCAATGAATTCGCAGTTATCCCGGGTATGAGCATAGTATCAAGGAAACTGAAGAACACAATGAGTATTCCGAACATTATTGTAACTGCTATGTTCTGCATGAACTCGTTCTTTGCCCATGCAATTAATTCCTGGGAACTAACAAGGTGTGCGGCCATGTATACTATTGCAATGAGTATGAAAGACGTCAATATTGCAACAATTGAGACTAGAACCCAGTCTGGAAGAGCTGCCGGACCTCCTCCGCCTATTGGAGAGGCAGTTAGGCCTGCGCATCCACTAAGAAGAACCGCGCTTACCATGAGCATTACAAACAAACCGTGTTTATTCATACTGATTACCCTATATGAATCTGGTCAGACCAGCTATTTCAACGTCTCCCCCTATTGATATTGAAAGTCCTCTTACAAAACCTATTGTCACCATGAGTGCGATGAATGGTATAAATGTTGCATAAACAAGAAGGATTGCAGTTTTCTCAAGCATTCCTCCCTCTCCTATTATGAAATCCCCTGAGACATAGCGCATGAAGTCATCGTAAAGACCCCCCCTTCTGTTGGACATTTTTAGGAGTTTATCGTACAATGTTTCCCCTGGCACTACTGTTGGAGAAACAACCTCGGTTATGTTCTGGTGTATGTGTCCTTGCCAAGTGTAGCTGTTTATGTTGGTGTTGTAGCCTATTGCAGCAGACCTATCCTTGTATATTGTATTAAGCCAGATGTTGTGTGCGAATACATAAACAAGTGGATAAACAAGATAGATTCCTATTGCTATTGCTATTAGAAGTCCCCCGAGCCTTCTTGTAAAGAAGAATGACCTGAACACGAGTCCCATTACCATGAGTATTGGGAACAGGGCTGTTTCTATGTAATTTAGTAGAATCTGCTGGACCTTTATAACCATCATTACTTTTATGATTATATCCAGTGCTGTTGTAATCGACTCAGACAGTATGCCAAGTCCTGCCAGGGGAACAAGGTTTATCCCAAAATACGGGGGTGCGAAAAGATCGATTCCGAGTGAAAGGCCTCTTAGAAGAATAAAGACAGTGTTCCATGCCATTATGTCTCTTGCTGTTGCACTTGCATCGTTGTATATAATGTCAAGGTACGCATATGCAAGCTCTATATGGCAGTTTGGTACGCCGGATGCAGATATGCTTGTGGTATCGCATAGATCAACGGGTATTCCTGATGCAGCTCCTGAAGCATTTATCTCCTGAGCCAGTGTAAGCTGTATAGTAAATAACAGGCCAACTGTTGCGCCCAGAATGAAAGTAGACGCCATCACTTGGAAGAATTCACTTTTTGCCCATGCCATCAGCATCTGGTTGCTTAGTGCATATGCAACCATGTATGCCACTGCTACAATGAATGCAGACATCAGTAAGAGTATGATTGCCACCCCGAGCCACGAATCAAGATAACTGCTAAAAGTATAATGGCATTGGCTTGGGG
>CAZYPB010000028.1:0-4994 GCA_964649265.1 Microcaldota archaeon | reverse complement strand
GAGAGTTGCTCAACATACACTCTTGGGGAGTTGGTGGGTTTGAGAAACATTCTGTTCCGGGGCAGCAGGGGGGCTCAAGTCCAAGATTTATCTGAACTTGATCACATGTTGTTCCATCAGGTGGCCTGCATGCACCTCCGCCGGTGTCAAAGCGGGAAACGCATCCTGTGAGGACTAGGAAAACAATGAGGAACAGTGCAATTGTTGTTTTTTTCATATCATCCCGCGTGTCTTATTATTGCCTTTGTAAGGCCTTTGATGAATGCTATTGTTATTGTTATGCTAAGCAGGGGGAAGAACGTACCCACAAGCACAAGGTCAAGGTTTCTGAACATGTAGAATGCAGATGTAAGTGGGCCTGCGAATAGGTTGATAAGGAAGAACGCACCTGGACCGGGAACAGGGAATCCAGGTAACCCTAGGTAATTTGCCCAGTTTCCTTCATCAGGTAGTGAAGCAACAACCTCTGATGCCATGACATATGTCAATGGGAATACTATGTAGAAACCGAATGCAACTGCAATGATAAATGAACCTGCATCCCTCGTTATGGGAAATACTCTTAACACCAAACCAAGTGGAAGAAGAATGTTGAATGCTGTCTGCTCTATTAACTCAAGGCCTATTTTCTGAACCATGAGGTTTCCTGCCAGAAGAGCTATTATTGCAATGATTGATCGGAAATGTCCTGCTATTGCACTTAGTCCTGGAAACATTGGCTTTACAAACAATGGGTTTGTTGCTGATGCTATCTGGAAATTACCCATTAAATCGAGTATGAACACTGTTCTGTATAAGCTGTAAATAATGGACATGGCTTCTTCATAATTGCGCGTGAGAAACTCATCTGAGATATCGAATGCATCTCCCCCCGCTAATTCCGTTGATACAACACAGGAGATGTCTGCAAGGAATATTATGCTTGCTGCAATAACTGCTGAGAGTATAAGTTGGTATGATTCATTTTTTGCCCATGCCTCCCATTCAGGTCTGTTCCCAATTCTTGCAACCATGTGGGCTAATGAGATTATGAATGTCATTATGAGCAGGGCTAGCATTATCCAGGCATCCCTTCCGTACATCTGTCCTGTAAAACACTCAAGTGCCATCTGAAAACCTCATATCGCTCTTGTGAGCCCAAGTATCGAAAGCTCTCCCCCTATTGTCTCGGATATGCTTTTGAAGAATGTTATGCATATGATTATGTCTATTATTGCAAGTACAAGCGACGCCATCACTGGCCACATAAGTTTTGGAAGCCATTTCTCGAAAACTGAGAAAACAAAGCCAGGCATGTGGAACGGAGAAATCAAATAAAGCAATAGGTTGTCAGTTAAATCATTTGTGAATCCCCTTGTTCCTGGCGCCCTGTCCATGTTATTAACATACCAGCATTTGCCAAGTGTTGGATCGCATGTGCTTGGAAGCGTGTTTATCCTCGCAAGGAAATCGGACTGATCCAGGTTTGGGAACCCGCAGTACCCGTTTCCATCTGGGTGTGTGATGCAGATTCCTCCGCATGGGCAGTCACCTGGCCCAAGGCAGGGCGTGATGTGATCGTCAACAGTTCCAGCGCAGCCCACGTCAGATATATCGGCGGTGGTGAATAACCCACTTGTCGGGAATATCTGACACGTTCTTGTCCCCAGGTTATCTTCGTAGCATGGGACGCCGCAGCAGTCTGAATCAACAACGCATACCCCGCCCAATGGAACACACGCAGGATTTGCTGCGACCCTTGCTGCGTGTTCAATTTGGAATTCCTCCATTATTGGGAACGTGTCCTCTTTTGGAACTGAATCATATATTCCCATATTCATTAGAAGTGTAAGAGGATAGACAACATAGCAGGTTATTGCTATTGCTATTATTGTTGAACCAAGTTTTCTTGAGATTGGGAATGTCCTTAGAACAACCCCAAGTGGGAGAAACACTGAGAACATCGATTCCTCAAAGAATGTTAGGAGTGCTTTCTGGGCTATCATTGTCATTAGTACGACTCCCACCATGTCTGTTAAAGTGAAAAGAGTTGGCGAAAGCTGACTTAACCCAGAGTACGGTGCGAATCCTATTTTCGTATTTATTATCCCATATTCTGATATTGCGAACTGAGTGAAGAATGATCCTGCGAATCCAACAAAGGCATCCAAACCTATGAATAGTACGTAGGACTTGGTAATGTCTCCCATGAACGATGCACCCGATGCATAGTTGGTTACACTTGGTGCGTTCACAAGCTTGTCTATATACATCTTTCCCATGTCGAAATGGTTGTAACCTCCGGTAACCTCATATACGAAGGCATTCATGAATGTGAGAAGAAAGAAGAGGTTTGCTATTATAAGTGCTGACACGATGAATTCGAATAGTTCACTTTTTGCCCATGCATTTAGCTGTGGGGATTGGAGTATTTCAGCAATCATGTATGCAAGGGCAACAACGAAAACGGACAGAATGAGAGAATAGACGGCAATAGGGCCCCAACCCTCGGCAATCCAATGTGTCGTTATTACTTTATCGGTGAAATCCGTTAAAGTCAGAGGTCCGGGTTGCAAGAAAGGCAATATAGCCATAATGCACATATTAGATTTAGATTTATATATGTTTTAGTACAAATCACGGGTATGAGTTTCCTTGAGATAGAGAAGAAATGGCAGCGAAAATGGAGGGAAGCCGATATATACAACTCAGATAAGTCTGAGAAAAAGAAGTTTTACCTAACTGCGGCTTTCCCTTATCCGAACAGTCCCCAACACATCGGACACGCAAGAACCTACACAACAACAGACATATATGCTCGTTTCATGAGATTGTGCGGCTTCAATGTTCTTTTCCCAATGGCGTTTCATGTTACTGGAACTCCGATACTTGGGATGGCGAAGAGACTTCAGGACAAGGACGAGGAGATACTCAATATATTTGAGAAAGTCTATGGTATAAAGAGAGAGTTGTCCGAAAGCCTCACTGATCCGGTTGCACTTGTAACCCATTTCTCTAAAGAGATAGAAGAAGGTATGAAGGAGATGGGCTTCTCGATTGACTGGAGAAGGAAATTCTACACATATGACGCCTCTTTTAATTCATTTATTGAGTGGCAATTCAAGAAACTCAACTCAATGGGGTATATAACAAAGGGAACCCATCCTGTTCCTTGGTGCCCTAAATGCAACAATGCAGTTGGATCCCATGATACAAGAGGCGATGTTGACCCGGAGTTAGGGGAATACATAGTGATAAAATTCAAGTACAATGATGGATACCTGCTCGCTGCAACATTCAGGCCTGAAACAATATATGGAGTCACAAACCTGTGGGTAAACCCAGAGGTAGAATACAAGAAAGTAGAGATGGACGGACAGATTTACTATGTTTCAGATGAGGCTGTTGAGAAATTCAGAATACAGGGACATGGAGTAAAGGTGGTTGGAGAGGTTTCTGGAAAAAAGATAACTGGAACCTGTGTGAACCCAATAAACAACGCAGAGGTACCTCTTCTTCCTGCCAGTTTTGTTGATCCCAAGAATGGTTCAGGTATTGTGATGAGTGTACCTGCACATGCACCTTACGATTATGTGGCACTGAAAGACATTGGTTCGGATATAGGGCTCATTGGGGTTTTGAAGATAGATGGTTTTGACAAACACCCTGCAAAGGAGATATGTGAGAGAATGAAGATACGCGGTCAGAATGACCCGAAACTTGAGGCTGCTACAAAGGAGATATACCGGAAGGAGGCTCACACCGGAGTTATGACAATTGGAGATTACCGGGGAGAGCTTGGGATAAACGCTAAGGACAAAATAGGAAAGGACCTGTTGGACTCCAAGGATGCAGTTAATATGTATGAGATAATAAACGGCCCCGTTTACTGTAGGTGCGGTTCTCTTTGCGTTGTTAGGACGGTTGGGAATCAGTGGTTTCTGGATTATGGGAATGAGAAATGGAAAGACGTTGTGAAGGAATGCTTTTCAGAGATGAGCATAATACCTGAGAAAACAAAGGCAGAGTACCTCTACACAATAGATTGGCTGAAGCAGAAGGCATGCACAAGGGCAAGTGGGCTTGGTACGAAGTTTCCTTTCGATAAAACACAGATGATAGAATCACTCTCTGATTCAACAATATACATGGCATTCTATACTATCTCACACAAACTGAAGAGAGACAGGGCATTAAGTGAAGAGGAGTACGATTACATATTCCTTGGGAAAGGAGAGGGAAGTCCAGAGCTTGAGGAGATGAGAAGGGAGTTCCTCTACTGGTATCCGCTTGATTCAAGGCACTCAGCAGGAGATCTTATACACAACCACCTTACTTTCCTCATATTCAACCATGTCGCAGTGTTTCCAAAAGAAAAATGGCCAGTGCAGATAGTTACCAATGGTTTTGTTCTCATGGAAGGAGGAAAGATGAGCAAGAGCATGGGGAACATAATGCCTCTTAGGGACGCCATAAGGAAATACGGTGCGGATATTGTAAGGTTCTGTGTTGTAAGTGGAGCTGAACTATCACAGGATAGCGATTTCAACCATGCAATGGCAGACGGGGTTTCTTCAAGGTTGAAATTCATGATGGGCAAGTTAAAGGAATCGAAGATGGATAAGGCATTAACCAATGCCGACAGGTGGCTTCTCTCAAGACTTCATAGAAGAATTAGATCTATGAAATCTCAGTTCTCTTCTCTTGAACTTAGGACTGTTTCGCAGGAACTCCTTTACAACACAGTCAATGACATAAGATGGTATGAGAAAAGAGGAGAAACAGGCATTCCTTTCAGCTATTTTGAGTACTGGGCAAGGTTGATATCACCATTCACCCCTCATTTCGCAGAGGAGATGTGGGAGTTTATGGGTAAAACGGGTTTCGTCTCTGATTCAAATTTCCCAGATGCTGACGAAAGCATGATTAACGATAATATAGAGAAAGCTGAGGAGATAGTGAAAAACACGCGTGAGGATATAGACCATGTACTACGGATAACTCAGATCCAACCT
>CAZYPB010000027.1:0-14311 GCA_964649265.1 Microcaldota archaeon | reverse complement strand
TCTCATCTTCTTAACTCTTTAATGAAGTTTCTCAAAACATCAAGACCTATTTCACCGCTTTTTTCAGGGTGAAACTGCGTTGCAAAGACATTCTTCTTGGTGAATGCCGAGGCAAAATTTACCCCGTATTCTGTTGTTGCAGAAATACATCTGGGGTCCTTCGGTTCGCAATAGTATGAGTTTGCGAAATAAGCGAACAACCGGTCAATGCCTTCGAAAAGAGGGGACGGCCCCATAGATACCTCGTTCCATCCTATCTGAGGAACCGGCAGCGTTTCAGGAAAACGTTTTGCTTTTCCGCACACAAACCCCAATCCCTTTTCTTTGGGACTCTCTTCGCTTTCATCCATTATGATCTGCATACCTAAACATATTCCAAGAAACAGGACCTCTTCTTTCAAGACAATATCCCTCAGAATCCTCCTGTCTCTAGCAAGATTTCGCATAGCTGCTCCGAAAGAACCGACTCCAGGGAGCACAAGTGCATCTGCATTTTTCCATTCCGATTCGTTTTTGCTAACTCCGCAGATAACTCCAATTTTTTTGAAGGCATTAGTTACGTTAGTTATGTTGCCTGCCCCATAATCTATTATCGAGAGTCTCATTCCACCACCCTTGACATGTTCATTACTAGTATGTCCTTAGCTCCAACTTCCTTCAGTTTCATTATTGTCGTCATGAGACTTGTGCTATCTATAACACTGTGTACTGCATACTCTCCTTTCTTTGAAAGCTTCAATACTGTCGGACTTTCCATGCTTGGAATGACCTTAATCACCTTTTTGAGTATCTCTTTACTTGAAGTATTGGCCATTACATAGCGTTTTCCCTCCGCTATAACAACCCCCTCCATTGAGAGCTTAATCTCTTCCACTTCCTTTTTCTTTACTCTAAGGCTTCTGGGATTAGCTATTAAACATATCCTTGATTCAGATATCGTATCTACTATTGAAAGGTTGTTCGCAGCAAGTGTAGTCCCTGTGCTTACTTGGTCTATTATGAGATCGGCAATTCCCAACGTGGGTGCCAGCTCGATTGCTCCAGATAGTCGTATGATCTTTGGCCTGGTTTTCTTGTCTTTGAAATATTTAGCAGTTATTTTAACCAAGCTTGTCGCAACTCTGACGCCATCCCGATAGTCCTTCAGGGATTTTATTCCAGAGCTTTTTGGTGATGCGACTACGATTCTGCATCCGCCGAAATTCATTTTGAGAAGCTTATTGACCCTAACATCACTTTCACTTATCAGATCTTCACCAGTTATACCTAGATCAGATGCCCCCGCATCAACATAAAATGGGATATCGGCAGCTCGAGCGTACACTACCTGTATGTTTGGGTTGTTGGTGTTTGCGTAGAGCTTACGTCCATTTTCTGAAACCTCAAGCCCTATCTTTTCAAACAATTGAAGTATGTTTGGCAGTATTCTGCCTTTGTTAGGTATGGCTATCCTTAACATTCATATCACTCCCTTTGTGCTTGGAATTCCCTTTTGTCTCGGGTCTAGTTCGCAGGCCGTTCTCATCGCCATTCCAAATCCCTTGAAAATGGCTTCGGCCTTGTGGTGCTCATTTCTTCCATACTCTACCCGGATGTGTAATGTTGCACCACAATTACGTGCAAATGCATCGAAGAAATCATAGAGAAGTTCAGTGCTTAGGTCCCCTATCCTCTCTCTGTTGAATTCAGCATTCCAAACAAGCAAGCCCCTCCCACTAATATCCACTGTTACGGTTACAAGAGTCTCGTCCATTGGAAGAATGGAGAACCCATATCTCATTATCCTCTCCTTTTTTCCAAGTGCCTGTTTAAAGGCATTGCCCATTACAATACCGATATCCTCAACAGTGTGGTGTTCATCCACATCCAGATCTCCCCTTGCGCTTATTTCTAAGTCAAAAAGTCCACGGGCTGCAAAAATGGAGAGCATGTGGTCCATAAAACCTATTCCTGTTTTTATGGTGTAGATTCCTTTTCCATCTAGTTTCAATTCAGCCTTGATCTCAGTTTCCTTTGTTTTCCGTTTTATTCTTGAATACCTCATATTCTCACCACTTTTAGTAGATCGTTAACTTCCTGCAGATAGAACTCCCCAACTGCTTGGTTTCCAACTACTGCTATTGGGATTCCCATGGAATTAGCTGCGGAGACATCGCTCGGATTATCTCCGATATATATAGGATTCCTACAAAGCATCTTTCCAATCAGTTTTTTTAGTGATTTTGGACTGGGTTTCTCTTCATCGCAATCTTCAAGTGCTACGATGTTATCCGCTTGAATGTAGTTTCCCATGAGCGACCCAAGAGCAATTAGTGCCTCTTTTCTTGGCCTGCCAGTGACAACCCCAATACTAATTCCCTCTCTTTTCAATTTTTTCAGAGTTTTTTTAGAGATCAACAAGGTCTCGTTTGAGATCAGCCCGGGTTGGTTTTCGTTTCCAAGATAGAGTCCTTGAAAAATCTCTTTTATCTCTTTGTAGGGTCTGCTGCTCCTATCGATTTCTGAGGGATTGGTAATTCCCTTAACTAACGCAAAAGTTACGTCCCAATCGTTGTTAAAGCCCTCCAAAGACTTCAATTTGTCAACTTCAAAGTCAACAACCTCCCTTCGTAGAAAGACAGACGCCGTTCTCTTTATTGCTTCATAGTATGATTTCGATACGTCAACAAGAACCCCATCCACATCAAATATAACCGCATCATATTTAGAATCCAGAATTATTTTCAATTCCGAAAGAAGTCGGCAGTTCTCTTTCCTGCTTCGAACCCCTATCCTAAGACATCCTTTCGTTAGTTCTTTGTTCGCTAGATTACTTATTATAAGTCCTTTTTCCCAAAGTTTTTCATAAACTCGATTTGCCAATTCTTGAGCCGTTCTCACCATAAGAAAGTTACCCGATGAAGGATAGACGAACAAGCCAAGTTCCTGAAGTCCTTTCATTAGTCTCGATTTCTCAATGTTTGAACGGCATACGTTTTTCTGTATCGCCCTGGTGTTTTGAAGAGTATTCTCTGCGGTTTTCAGGGAATATGCTGAAACACTGTTTGGTGGTCTCGTCTTGTTCATTGCCTTGGCGATTAGGGAAGGAGCTACTGCATAACCCAATCGGATTCCGGCGAGGCCAACCTTAGAGAGAGTGCGGATGATTACGACATTATCTCGGTTTTTTAGGTATCTTAGAGATGTTTTTCCACAGAACTCATAATATGCTTCATCAAGTACCACTACTGACTCAACACTCTCTGCTATTTTTGCTAAATCCTTTACGGGCGTCAGGTTTCCTGTCGGATTGTTTGGATTGCATATGAAGATCAGTTTTGAATTTGTTTTTTTTGTTTCTGATATCACTCTTTCGGTATTTAGTTCATAATCTTTGTTCCTAGCTATCTCAATAGGAATCCCCCCAGACAATTGGACGACAATCTTGAATAAAGAGTAGGTTGGGGTGGAGATTAATGCTTTATCGCCTTTTTCTAGAAATGTGCGTGCAACAATATCTATTATCTCATCTGCACCTGCTCCGATGACTATCCTGTCTTCTTTAACTCCGGCGTATCTTGCGATTAGTTTTGTAAGTTCTTCGTAAGACGCATCTGGGTACTCGGATATCTTTATTTTTTTTAGAGATCCGGAAGGTAGTCCGTATGGTGAAGTGTTGGTATCGAAACGAATCACCTGGTTTTCTTTAATTCCCAACTTGTAAGCTATTGATGAGCTTGATGGCTCCCAGGAATATGGACTCATGTCCCTAATTGTTTTTCTAACAAGATTATTCATTAATATCACCTCTTAATTCGGCAGATCGTGCGTGTGCCTCCAAGGTTTCCGTCCTTGCGAACACTGCAGTTATTTTAGAAAGTTCTCTCTGTGATTTCTCGGACATGGATTCAATTTGCTGTTGCTTCATAAAGGAAAACACACTCACAGGAGAAGCGAATCTAGATGCACGGCCAGTTGGAAGGATATGATTACCGCCAGAAAATCCATAGTCGCCAAAAACAACTCCGGTTCTTATGAAAACAGCACCTGAATTCTTTATTTTCTTTGATAGAAAATCTGCTTCAGCAGTGAAGATCTCAAGGTGCTCTGGGGCAAACTCATTCGAAAAAGATACAATTTCCTTCTCGTTTTTTGCAAGCAGTATCGCACCAAAATTGTTTAGTGAAGAGAGCATTGGTTCTTTTTCTTTGCAGGTATCCAACTGTCTTTCTATTTCATAGTCAAGGGCCTCTGCAAATGCTTTGGAAGTTGTAATGCAGATGGATGCGGATGTCTCCCCGTGTTCTGCCTGTGCAAGCATATCGTTTGCGATTATTTTTGGATCAGCCGTATCATCCGCTATGATCAGCACTTCTGAGGGACCCGCAACAGTGTCTATTTTTACCTGCCCGTAAGCCGAAACCAATTGTTTTGCGCACGTAACGTAATTGTTCCCTGGACCGCAGATCATGTCCACGGGTGGAAAAATTTCGCAGCCATATGCCATTGCCCCTATAGCCTGGCTACCTCCTATTTTGTAGACATCAACAACCCCGCATTCTTTCGCAGCCACGGCTAATGCAGGACTTATGCTTCGGTCCCTCTGGGGAGGGGAACAGAGTAAAATATTTTTCACACCTGCAATTCTTGCAGGCACAGAAGCCATGATAACCGAGGAAGGAAGTGGGGCTCTTCCAGCAGGGGCATAAATCCCAATTCTCTCCAAGGGTAACCAATTAAGTTTAACTGTCCCTTCTGAAGTTTCCAGAGAGATATCCTTAATGTATTCCCTTTGTTTAATGCAAAAATTCTCTACTCTTTTTATCGATTCTCTAATTGCATCTATCTGGTTAGATGTAAGAGTCGAATACGCTACCTGCATATCCTCTTCCGTCAACTTAAGGCTATTTTCATCGAGTTCAATTTGGTCAAACTTCTTTGTATACTGAAGAATTGCCTCAAGTTTTCTTTGTTTTATATCTCTCAATACATCCTCAACAATTCCTTTTATTTCTCCGATTACCTCTTCGCGCCTAAGGAATCTCTCGGTATCTGTATCTCCTAAGTTCCGAATGAGCGAAACATATTTCATTAACATAATAACAACCTCTCTGATTCTCAATAACGTGTAAAAAATAAAGATCACAAAATACTTCCTGGTTAAAATTAGTTATGACGATGGAATCCTGAGACATTCTTTTCCCACATTTTTCCCATAAAGGGATATTTATGGGCATAGAGGTTTATAATGCTTTCGGTAGAAGAATTAAAAATCAAAAACAGGGAACAAGAAATGAAGAAAGAAAATAAAACAATCTCCCAGAAGACCAAGATTTAACTCCTGGGAGTTAAAACAATTACCTTTTCTTCTTGGTCTTCTTCTTCGCTTTCTTTTTTGTTACTTTCTTCTTGGTTTTTTTCTTGGTTACTTTTTTCTTTTTAGCCTTCTTTTTTGCAGGCACCAAAATCACCAAATGATAATTGAAAACAGGTGGTATAAAAACATTTCGAATTTTCGTTTCATTGAAAAAATTAAGAAAAATAGGAAAGTTTCACAGTTTTTGGATTTTTACGTCGTGCGCTACCTTTTCTTTCATTATTTTTTTTCTTATCTGCGAAATTTTCTTTTTGCAGTTTGATAGATCTACTACTGCATTCCACTCTGCAGAACGTCCTCTTTCCTGCGCAGTTGATTCGCTTCTAACTAGATCTATTCTCTCTGATGAAAGTATTTCCAAAATTCTATGGAGTGTTCCAGGGGAATCGCTCATCGTAATTTCAATTTTTGCGAGTTCGTCCAGTTCAGTTGCAAACGGAATTATCATTAGCATTCCGTTTTTATCATCAACTCTAAGTAGAACATTGCTTCCCTCTTTTATTGCCAACGTTTCCCTGAACGATGAGGGTATTATTATCCTTCCCCGTTCATCCACCCTTGCAATGAATCCAGTTGTCATCAAGATCACAACTAATAATGTTACAAATATATTTATTCTTTCTCTGTAGTAAAATAGACTCTAATTGGGTGGCCGTACGGTTCATCTTTGCAGTAGAGTTGTTCTTCCTAGAGACATGGAAAGACAGAAGATCAGCGGAGCGTTTAGAAAGATAGTGGAGACCGGAAGCGCCATAGGATTGCATGGATCTCCCTTTCGATTAAAGAATACAGTGCATTCGGTTGGTTTGAAACAGGGAGAAAAACTAATTGATAGGGGAAGAAATCCAAGTGGAGTGTATTTCACTTTAATCGATAGAGTTCAGTTAGAATGGTATGTTAGAACAAATGAGGTGGAACGCGCACTCAACAGGATGAGGACAACTATGTTTAACATAACGCACGTTGCGATGAGAAGAGGAAACGCAAGGTTTACGCTCTATCTTTTCAATGCAGATGCTGCACTCAGAGATAATCCAAAACATGATGGGAAAAGAAGTACCGGGGCATTTGATTCAATAAGGTTGGTTGAAGATGAAAGTCAGGTTCCGGTTATACCTAAGAACATTCTTTACAGTTTAGATTATGGAGATACCGAGATATCTCTTGTGCACTCTAGAGCAATGGAACTAAAGAAACAGATGAGACACGCAGGTAAACGGGATGGACCAAAACGGTTTGCTGCTTATTTAAAATTCGAGCGGGCAGATCTCATGCTGTGCAGAACGTTGGAAGCCATCGCTAATAGTAGTGTACCCAAAACAGGGTAGAACACAGAGCAAAGCTTTTAAATGAGGAAAGAGATATATTTTCGACCAGTTTAGAATGAGAATCCATTAGGTGATGTAGTGTTTGAAAGTTTTTTTGGTTGGATAAGTTCCCTTTTTGGAAATAGAAAAAGTGTTAGCCTAGGTCTTTATGGTTCTCCGAACACAGGAAAGACGACACTTGCGAACAAGATTTCTGTTGACTGGCTTGGTGAACCAGTTGGTTCTGTTTCAGAGGTTCCGCACGAAACAAGAGAGGTAAAAAGAAAGGAACATATTGTTATAGAAGCAGACGGGAAGAAATTGAACATGAATCTTCTTGATATGCCGGGCATTGCATCTAAGGTCGATTACAGAGAATTCGTTTCTTTCGGCGTTAATCCGAAGGAAGCCCGAACGCGAGCCAAGGAAGCCACAAAGGGGATTATAGAGGCCATAAAGTGGCTGGAGAACGTTGATGCGGCACTTGTAGTCATGGATTCCAGCCAGGACCCATATACACAAGTAAATCTAACAATACTTGGGAATCTTGAAGCCAAGGACATACCAGTTATAATAGTAGCAAATAAAACAGATAGGAAGGACGCCAAACCGCATAGGATAAGGGAAGCGTTCCCGCAGTATTCCATCGTTGAGATATCTGCGCTGACAGGACAGAACATGACTGAGTTGTATGATACAATAACAACTCAGCTTAGGTAGATATGATGCCACTCCAAATAGAATTCATCTCATCCGAAGCCCTTAAACCTATGGACCAAGAGGAGAGAACAGAGTACATCCTCCGAAACGTAACTAAAAACAAAATAATAGTTCTGGATGGGATGCTAAGTCCAATTGAGGAGAAGAGCCTCATACGGGAGACCATGAAACGAATAGATGGAAAGTTCCCAGGCATAGAGATATCAACACTTGGGAAAAACGAATGGGATATAAGGACGAAGATAATAAAGATGCTCGGGGGCAGTTTGGGAGGTATTACAGTTATAGGACCGTCTAAACTTGTTAAGCAGATAAAAAAACAGCCAGACAAGCTAAACCTTTTTGCTTATTCCAGGTGATCATGTGCCCCATAAATGCGTTAGATGCAATCGAGAATACGATGACGGTGATGTTGATTCCCTTAGCAAGGGCTGTGCATGTGGAGCTAAGGTCTTTTTGTTCACAAGTGGAAAGGAACTTGAGAACGTCGATGATGTAGGGTGGATAGAGAATGAACTTGCAGGCATAGTTAAAAAAACAAATAAGAGCGTTTCACTAGATGTTGAGAATGTAAAGATAATAAAGAAGGGGATATTCGAAATCGATGTAGGGTCTCTTGCAAAGAATCCGGTTGTTGTAAAGGATTCAGAAGGGGTTTATTATCTAAGGCTTCCAAGAGTAAAGAAGAATTAGCTTATCTGTTCTGCGCACATCTCCCGTATCTGAATTGTTGTTATCTGCCCACAAAGTTGCTTGTCCTTTGACTTTATTGCAACATTGCGAAGGCATGCGTCCCTTTCAGGTATCTTTCTTATCTGGAGACATGGCGTTACATCTAGATTCTTGTTTGCAAGTGACCTAAGGCAGCTATTTCTTGAAGCCTCATCTTCGAATTCGTTGCATGCGCCCAAAGAGGACATGGATGTATCCCTATTTACATTGGTCCCAACAAATTTTGCCATTACAAAAAGGAATATAAGAAACACTGATAGGAGAATTCCTACTATGATCATGTATTTCTCCATTATTTCACACTCTTCTCAACCACCCTATCGACAATCTGGGATGCTTTCCCAACATAGGTCTCTATATCGAATAATTCGTAAAGGTTTTTTACACTTATAAATTTCCTCACCTGCTTGTCTTTTGATAGCACTTGTTTCAGGTGCTGCCCAGATTTAAGAGCACGTATGCTTGCTGCCCTCACATGAGCATGTGCATCCTGCCTTCCCATCCCGGCCTCAGTCAGCGCAATCATTATCCTCTCAGCCATAACCAAGCCATTTGTGAGCTCTAGATTTCTTTTTATATTTTGTTTGAAGAAGTCCAGGTCTGAGACTATCTTCATTGTCTGTAGGAGCATATAATCGACTACAATAAACGATTGAGGGATAATGAATCTCTCACTTGCTGAGTTAGTTAAATCTCTCTCGTGCTCAAGTGGTATATTCTCAAGAGCAACACTCAGGTTTGCTCGGACAACTCTGGATAGACTGCATATCCTCTCGCTCTTATGTGGATTTCTCTTCTGGGGCATTGTTGAAGAGCCAACCTGTTTCTTACCAAATGGCTCTGCGACTTCTGCTATCTCTGTTCTCTGCAGGTTTCGTATCTCCTTCGCCATTTTTTCAAGGGAACATGCAATGAGAGAGAGTATGAATATGGCTTCAGCGTGTCTATCTCTCTGTATTACCTGGTTTGTCACAAGAGGGGGTTGGAGCCCCAGTTCCTCCATAACATACTCCTGCATTCTGAATGCGTCCTCGCCAAAAGTAGCCATTGTTCCCACAGCACCAGTCATCTTCCCCACATAGAGTCTTTTCTCAGCCTGCTCTATGCGCTTCATATGTCTGTTCAGCTCAGCTGCATATAGTGCAAACTTTAGTCCGTATGTTGTTGGGACAGCATGCTGGCCATGGGTTCTCCCTATGCAAACTGTCTTCTTGTGTTTTTTTGCCAAGTCCAGGAGGATATGTTTTAGTTTCTCTATCCTTTTCCAGAGGAGGGCGAAAGCATCCCGTAGAAGAAGAGCAGTTGCAGTATCCTCTATATCATAGCTTGTTGCCCCCAGGTGAACATGTGCTCCTGCATTCTTTGGACACTTTTCTGTAAGTGCTTTGACCATTGCCATGAGATCGTGATGTATCTGAGACTCGATGCGTTTTACTCTTGAGATCTTAACCTTTCTGGCTGCTGATTCCATATCCTTTGCTTCCCTTTCGGGTATGTGGCCTATACGGGCATGTGCCTTTGCAAGGGCTACCTCGACGTCAAGCCATTTTCTTAGAATATTTTTATCCTCGAAAATATTATTCATCTCGGTCCTATAACGCTCCTCTATTGGACTGACTGCCATTAAACCACCAACAAAATTTAATAAGCGACAAATCATATAAGATAGTGATTTTTAAAATACTACAGGTGGTTGCTTGTCAAATGGATTGACATTCGAGAAACTAACAGATCCCCCATACCTCCAGATAGCAATTGACACCATTGATATGAACGTTGCTCTGGATATTGTGTCCCAAGTGCCTAAAAGCGAGAGAATAATAATTGAGGCAGGAACTCCCCTTATAAAGTCGGTTGGCGCTTCAGTTATACGGGATATGAAAAACGAGATGGGAGGAGGCTTCTTCGTTGCAGACCTGAAAACAATGGATACGGGTAAACTTGAAGTCACCATCGCCTATAGGGCGCAGGCTGATGCTGTCACTGTCTCAGGATGTGCGAGCAAGGATACAATGAACTCATTCATAGCCGAGTGCAAAGATCTTGGGGTATACTCCATTGTTGATTGTATGGATGTAGCAAATCCGTTTGATACCATAAACTCACTTGGGATAAAGCCCAATGTGATAAGCCTTCACAGAGGCATAGATGAGGAAAGTGGGAAGAGCCACATGTTTGATGAAATAAAATTCATGAAAGCAAAGTTCAGGAAATCACTTATTTCAGTTGCAGGAGGAATAGATATAGACAGTGCGCCTGAAGCGCTGAAGGCTGGGGCAGATATAGTTGTTGTTGGCAGAAAGATAACTGATGCTGCAAGTATACGCGTGGCAACTGGAAACTTCCTTGAGATCATTGAGAAATAGCCTGATATCGCTTAATGAAGCAATGTCTTTAAATATTGAGAAACATATTCTAGAGTCTTATCGGTGAACAAATGGAACTGCAAACACCGCGAGGTATGAGGGACTTCATGCCCGATCAGATGACTGCGCGAAAGAAGGTGATTTCGGTAGTGGAACGCCTATTCAAGAGTTATGGGTATGAACCATTTGATACACCTGCGCTTGAACTGATGGAAACACTTATGGTGAAGTGTGGGGATGAGACAAACAAGCAGATATACCGAGTAGAGGATGGAAAGCTCGGAATGCGATTTGATCTTACAGTTCCTCTTGCGCGTGTTGTTGCATCAGATTCAACAATCTCCAAACCATTCAAGAGGTATTGTATTGATAAGGTTTGGAGAAGAGAAGAACCACAGAAGGGAAGATACAGGGAGTTTCTGCAAGCAGATATAGATGTTATAGGCAGCTCGGGCATGGAGTGTGAAGCAGAGCTTCTAGCATGTGCATCTGAGTGTCTGAAAGCACTTGGATTCAAGAAATTTTCCGTGAAAGTTAATAATCGCAAGATATTGGATTCAGTGATAAAGAGAATAGGCATAACGAGCAAACCAGAAGCAGTATTTAGAGTACTGGATAAACTTGAGAAAACTGGGGAGGGTGCCGTTAGGGATGAGCTATTGAAAGCAGGCCTGGATAAGACGGAGACAGATGAACTGATGTCTGCCATTACTGAGAAGGGAAATAATGAGAGCAGGCTAAAAGCAGCAGATAACCTGGGTGGAAAGGATGGCGCTGATGAACTTAGGTATATGATAGAACTCTGTAAAGAGTATGGGATCGATGTTTCAGTTGATCTGAGCCTTGTGCGTGGACTTGATTACTACACTGGGCCTGTTTTTGAGATCTCCGCAGGTGAGGGAATAGGGAGTATAGCTGGCGGGGGAAGGTATGATGACCTCATAGAGACATACTCAGGACAGAACGTTCCTGCAGTTGGAATATCGCTAGGTATTGAGAGGATAATGGCTCTTCTAGATGGAGATGAGTTCAAGGGGGCAGTTGATGTTTACATAGCTACTGTAAAACCAGAGCTTTATGGAAATTCAATAAAGGTTGCGAATGAACTTAGGAGTTATGGACTAAATGTGCAGATAGATCTTATGAAAAGAAACCTGAGAAAACAATTCGAGTATGTTAATTCAAAAAACATAGGTTACATTGGAGTTATTGGTCCAAAGGAAGTTAAAGAGAAAACAATAACGCTAAGAGATCTGAAAACTGGGGAAGAGAAAGCAGTAACCCCGAAGCAAGCAGCAGATATTATTAAGAGTTGAATGTATGAAAACAACCTCTTTCTGTGCCCATTGTAAAGCTAAAAGGTTCTATGAAGTAACATGCCTTTCGACTGCAGATGAGGCACTAAGAAGACGGTGTATGTTACCTGTTCTTAAATCCATAAGTAATGCCATTGAAACAAGGGATTGTCCTTCTTTTGCTGGGACTGTGCAGAGCGATATTATACTTGAGATAACTGGAAATCGGGATCCCTATAGAAAAAAAAAGAGGGAAGTTATACGAAGGGCGAAGGAGCTATATCCAAAATTCCACAGATGGGTTGAGAAGGGGAAAACGCCTTACATGAGGTTCAAAAGAGCTCTTATGGTTGCAGTTGCAGGGAATACACTTGAACTCTCTGCTCCTAACCACAAGGTAAATCTGGATGCTATGGAAAAGGATATGTGGAAACTTGTTAGGGAAAAGCTTGATGTAGATGATGCAAGGGAGATATTTCTAAGAATTAAGAAAGCGAAGAACGTTCTTTATCTCTGCGATAACTGTGGAGAAGCAGTTTTCGATAAGGTGCTAATGAACGAGATAAAAAAGTACGCAGAAGTCACTGCTGCTGTTGCAAGTGTCCCGCTCGATGAAGATGTCTCGTTGGATGAGGCGGCATTAGTGGGACTTGAGAAAGTTGCACCAATTATAGGAAAGGGGAGATCTTATGGTGTTTGGAAAAAGCGGGCACCTGAGAAATTCTGGGAACTTCTTATGAACGCAGACCTTATAATAGCAAAGGGAATGGCAAATTATGAAACACTTGATGAATACAAGAGTAGTACAGTAAACAGAACCTGTTATCTTTTGAGAGTCAAATGCGAACCTGTTGCTTTGAGCCTTGGCCTTGAGAAAGGTGCACTCATTGCAAAACTCGTCTGATGGCAAATCATTTAAAGTATGAGAGGTATTAGGATTTCATTCGGTGATGGATATGACGAAATCAGTGGAAAAGGTTACAGAGGACACAATAAAAGAAGGGGGAGTGCTAGCTCTACTTTATTTTGATATTCATGGAAATTCAAAGGACACAATAAAAACTACAATGGTTGAATTCATACGGAGACTTACTGGAGAGGAAGGAGTTGTTTATGCTGTTGGCGAAATAAAGGATACAATAGAGGACGACTCAGGTTTTGCAACATCTGCGGAAGTAAAGGTTCTTACAAAGGAATTCATGGCACTAATAAACATAGGGTTCAGGTACGGCCCAATTGGGGTTGAGATCCTTAAACCTGAAGGCATCAAACTGAGTCTCAGGGAAGCGCAAGATGTCATACTGACTGCTGCGCAAACAAGCCATGAGTTCTCCACCTATGTAGTTGAAAAGCTTATGAAAGATGAAGAGAAACAGGAGCTCAGCAAGAAGTTGAGCAGAAGAGCTGAATTAGGGAAAAAATTAGTTGAGGGAGATAATGATGCTAAGTCCACTTCCGAGAGTTAAAACTGGGATACCAGGGCTTGATGAAATAACCGAGGGAGGTTTTCCAAGAAACAGTGTCATCACCGTTAGTGGCGATACAGGTACTGGAAAAACAACTTTGGGCATTCAATTCCTGTATTCGGGAGCGAAAAAGTTTGAAGAAAATGGAATGTACATATCTTTTGATGAGAAGAAAAGAGCAATGTACAGGAATATGGGAAGATATGGGTGGGATCTAGAGAAACTAGATAGAGAGAAGAAGCTGGTTTTCATAGAATATCCTCCATTTGAGGTTGATCAGTTCCTTTCACAGGAAGGAGTAATACGGGATCTGATAGACAAGGTTGGGGTTGAGAGACTTGTTATTGACTCAATTATGCCCCTGGTGCTTATCTATGGAACAGAGAAGGAAAGAAGAGAAGGAATGCTCAAGATAGTTGAAAAGATAAGGAACTGGGGTTGCACAGTTGTACTTATCTCAGAGGGAATTGGATCGGACCTCATAGGAGAAGGAAGAAGGAACTGGGCAGAATACCTTTCTGATGGACTTATCAACCTATACAGCATAAGACGAAAGAACTATAGGGACAGGGCACTTGAGGTCATTAAGCTTAGGGGAGCAATACATGAAACAAAGATATGTCCTGTTAGATTAGGAAAACAGGGATTTGAGATACACCCAGGACAGCAACTTTTTGATGAAAAATAACATGGTGTTGTTATGGAGATGGATCCTTGGGGAAACGAACTTGTTGATTATTCTAAACTATTCTCTGAATTCGGTGTTAAAGAGATAAGTAAAAAGATGCTGTGCAAGATACCAGATAAAAACAGGATATTCAGGAGGGGGATAATTTTTGCACATAGGGATTTCGATAAATTCATTGACGATCATGAAAAAGGAAAGCCTGTTGCAGCAATGTCTGGAATAAAACCAAGTGGTGAGTTTCACCTTGGAAGCAAACTTACTGCTGAAGAACTTATCTTTATGCAGAAGGCATTTGGTGCAAAGGTTTTCTATGCAATTGCAGATCTTGAGGCCTATGCAGATAATGGAATGTCTCTTGAGGAAAGCGGGAAGAACGCAGTT
>CAZYPB010000026.1:0-14475 GCA_964649265.1 Microcaldota archaeon | reverse complement strand
CTATCGTTGTAATGCGGTGAAACAAGTCACATGGATGGTGAACGTATGAATAACGAAGATTCAAAAAAACTGATTCAAGAACTAGTTGACCGCTTCGCCCAACGCCAGTCGGAGTACGAAACAAGCGGCTATCTCGAAAGCCAGCTCCGGAAGGATTTCGTGGACAAGCTGTTCAAGGCCCTTGGATGGGACATGGGCAACGACAAAAATTTGTCCCAGCTACAGAGGGATGTTCTTATCGAGAAGGGGGACACAAAGGGAAGACCGGACTATTCCTTCCGGATAAATGGGGAAGACCGCTTTTTTGTGGAAACCAAAACTGCCTCCAAAGGTACGGACAAACCGGAAGACATATTGCAGGCAAAACTCTACGGATGGAACACCAGAAACGTGACGATAGTGGTTTTGACGGATTTTAAAACATTTAAGGTTTACGACGCATCGCTGAAACCTGACTTGAAAAGACCAAGCGTAGGACTTCTTTTCGAGCTTCATTTCACCAAGTACGCTTCAGCCGATTTTGACAAGCTCTGGCTTTTCTCATACGAAGCCGTTCTTGCTGGTTCTCTTGACGAGTTAAGCCTGAAAGATGCCGCTTCGAAGCGTCTGCGCATACCGGTCGACGTCGCCTTCCTTGACCAAATGACGGGCTGGAGGGAAAAACTGGCCAAGGACGTTTACAAGAACAACCCAGAGATAACTGTTCGGTCCTTAAACGACGTGGTTCAGCGTCTTCTTGACCGCCTCGTTTTCATCCGTATTCTGGAGGACAGAAGGATAATAGAGTCTAGGACTCTGAAGGAGATTGCGGAGGACTGGGAAGTGTCGAAACATCGCGACATTCAAACCCGGCTTAATGCCCTTTTCAAACAACTGAACAACGATTTCAACGGCGAGATTTTCAAAGAACATCCATGCGAGACTACGAAGTACGACTCGAAGATAATCGCGGAGATTATAGACGAGCTTTATTTCCCCAAAAGCCCTTACAAATTCAACGTCATAGGGGTAGAACTCCTTGGCGTGATTTACGAGAAGTACCTGGGAAAGACCATCCGCCTCACCGAAAAACGCGTCAAAGTAGAAGAGAAGCCAGAAGTTAGAAAGGCCGGGGGCGTTTTTTACACCCCAAAGTGGGTGGTCGGGTACATAGTTGGGAACACCATCGGAAAACTCATCGAAAAAAAGACGCCGGAGGACATTGCAAAGATACGGGTTCTTGACCCTGCCTGCGGGAGCGGAAGCTTTCTTTTGGGAGCCTTGGAACGAATATTAGATTACCATCTCGGATACTATCTAGATCATCCGAAAGAAGCCAAACACGGAACGCTCTTCCCAAACTTGATAATTGATGTGGATGAGGATGGGAACAAATTACCTCGCCTGAGTATAGAGAAGAAGGGGGAAATTCTGAAAAACAACATCTACGGGGTGGATTTGGACCCCCAAGCCGTAGAGATAACGATGATGAGCCTTTACATCAAGGTTCTGGAAGGCGAGAAGACCCTTCCCCACAACAAGGAACTCTTGCCTTCGCTTTCGAAGAACATTCGGTGCGGAAATTCGCTCATAGAATTCGACTTCCTTTCCCAGCAAACCCTTACTGAAGACGCCGAGCGAGAACACGCCAATCCGTTTGAATGGCGCTCGAAGGCAACCGGCTTTGGAAACATCATAGGGGAGAAAGACGGTTTCGATGCGATAATCGGAAACCCTCCTTACATCAGAATTCAAACAATGAAGGAATGGGCCCCGAAGGAGGTCGAATACTTTTCTCGGAAATACAAGACTGCGGCTAGCGGAAACTACGACATATACGTGGTTTTCGTGGAAAGGGCCATCCAACTCTTGGGCGAAAAAGGCCAGTTTGGTTTCATTATGCCGCACAAGTTCTTTCAAGCAGGGTATGGGACTAACCTACGTAAACTTATTTCAGATGGCAAGCTATTGCGCGAGATAGTGAATTTCAATGATCAGCAAGTTTTTGACCAAGCAACAACTTATACTTGTTTGTTTTTCCTAAGCAAGACAAAGAAAGAGAGCTTTAAGTATGCAGAGGTAAGAAAGCTTGAGAATCCAGTCAGCCAACTGGCGGCAATTCAGAAAAGCGAAAAATATGATAATGGAACACTCCGGGTCGGAATCCTGCCTGTGGCGGGCATTTCAGAAGAGCCTTGGCAGTTTGGCTTCGAGGCCGAAGTAAAATTATTGGAGAAGCTAAATCACTTAGGAACGCATTTAGAAGAAGTAACTGAACGGATATTCCAAGGGATACGAACTAGCATGGATCCAGTTTATGTCCTCAATGAAACAAAATTTGTAGGTAAAAAGCTGAGAGGATACTCAAAGATTCTTGATCGTGTAGTGGAGCTAGAACACGGGCTATGTCACCCATTATTAAAGGGAGAACAAATGCGCCGTTACTATATCGATATGCCAAGAAAGGTGATCATTGTTCCATATGAAAATAGAATGGGGAGTATCAAACTTATCAAACAAGGAAAATTTAGAATGAAGTATCCATTAGCATATAAGTATTTGGACGCTAATAAAAAAAACCTAGAAAATAGAGAAAAAGGCCGAATGAAAACAAAACAGTGGTATGCATATGTTTATCCAAAGAATCTAGACGTAATTTCAAAGCAGAAGATTGTTACAACCGATATCGTTAATCACAATTCGTTTAGCATAGATGAAATTGGGGAGTTTTACTTTACTAGTGGATATGGGATAATCCCAAAAGAGGATATGCCGATAAAATATCTCTTAGGTATATTAAATAGCAGACTGATTGAATATTTGTTAAAGCGAAAAAGCACAAAGTTCCGGGGAGGATACTACTCGTGCGAAGCGAGATTCATAAAGAGTCTTCCGATTTTTTCTGATCTTAAAGAAAAACAACCTATAGTCAATGAGATAACCCGGTATGTGGGTTTGATTTTAGATCTAAATAAAAAAAGAATTTCGGTTCATGACTTATCAAAAAAAGAGCTTTTGGAACGCGAAGCCAAGGTTTACGAGGAGAAGATTGACAAGCTAGTTTACAAGCTTTACGGATTGACTGAAGAGGAAATAGAGATTGTAGAGAGTTTTAATAAAGAAAAGCAATAATTAGTTGATGGTTATGCCAAAGTCCTTCGAGGTGAATGTTGAGCCGTCCGTTTTGCAGTGGCTTAGGACTAGCTCCCGCGGAAGTCAGTAAGAAAATCGGCGTGCAGGAGAGCACTTACCAAAATATAGAACTCGGAGGTAAAAAACCCACCCTTAAGCAGATTGAACTTTTGGCAAAGGCATTCCGCAGGCCGGTAGCAGCATTCTTACTCCCTTCACCGCCTCAAGAGCCACCCCTACCAACAGATTTCAGGCTTATTCCAAACGAAAGGAGGGAATTTTCAAAAAAACTAAGAAGGGTTTTCCGGAGAGCGCGTTGGCTTCAGGAGTTAAGCGGGGAACTGATGGCCAATCTAAGCCTAAACATAGAGCCGAACATCGGAAAGTACTCCCTCTCGGACAATCCTATTGAAATTGCATCCAAAGAGAGGCTAGCTTCTGGGATATCGCTGGAAGCGCAAACGAAATGGAAGACCCCATACGAGGCATTCGCCGCGTGGCGCGATTATCTTGAGAAAAAGAACGTCCGGGTGTTTCAGATAAGCATGCCGATTGACGAGGCACGGGGCTTCTCTCTTACGGACAAAAAGCCTTACATGATAGTAGTCAACACCGCAGACGACATAAAGGCAAGGATTTTCACCCTTTTCCACGAGTATGGTCATCTTCTTCTTTCCGAAACAAGCGTTTGTATACCTGAGTTTGAGACAACTAAAGACGCATCAAAACCGAGATTAGTCGAGCGCTGGTGTAACAGGTTTGCAGCGGAATTCTTGCTGCCTCAAGAGGTAAAACACCATTTGGCTCTGAAACAGACCCAGCCGCTTGCGAAACAATTGCAGGGATATTCCTCCCGATTCAAGGTTAGTAAATACGCGCTTCTGGTCAGAATGAAGGAACTGAACATCGTAAAGGATATTGAAATAGGGAAATTCGTCGAGAAAACCAAAGTGAGTGGAACCAAGAAAGGCAGGTTTGGGCGCGGATTAACCCAACTCCAGCGTTGCAAACAGGAAAGAGGAGAAAATTACGTTTCCATAGTGCTTGAGAACCTGGACCGAGGTTTCATCAATACACGAGATGCTCTAGACTACTTGTCCATAAGAATGAAGTACCTGGATTCGCTAAGGGACAGGCGACGGGGTGGAAAAAATGTCTGATGAGACCACCTATGTCGCAGATAGTAGTGCGTTAATAGAAATTCAGAGAAAGTATCCGAACGACGTGTTCGAGAAGTTATGGAAGAATCTTTCGTCGCTTGCCGACGAGAAAAAAATCATCGCCCCAAAACAGGTTTTCGATGAGATCAACAGGTTCGTTCGCGAGGATTACCTCAAAAAATGGGCAGTAGATCACAAATCCATGTTCAAAGAACCGTCTCCGGCCCATATACGAAAAGTCGCTGAGATTCTGGCAAGGTTTCCAAAACTCATCGACGCCTCAAGTGAATTCGAACAGGCGGATCCGTACGTAATTGCCCTGGCACTTTGCAAAGAATCTCAATCCAAATTGATCGAAAATGTCCGCATCGTAGTTACGGAGGAGAGCTTCATCCGTGAGAACAAAATACCGTTTGTATGTGGTAAACTCAACGTAAAATGCATAAATACGCTTGAGTTCTTTAGGCAAGAAAACTGGAAATTCTAATTACTCGACTGATTCTGGGTGCATACTTCCTGTTTGTCTTTTGATTATTCTCCTCTTCATTATCACAACCCTAAACCCACTCAGCTCCATTTCAATCTTTTCTTTCGCCTGAACTGCCCGAATGAAGCCCAGATAAGCCCGGGCCGTCCTAGGGTGAATCTTCGCCTTCCAGCACATCTTGTTGAATGTCATCGGCTCATCAGTGAGTGCATTGAAGATTCTTTCTGCAATTTCTGTCTGGACCATGCAAATCGCTTAGGTTAAACCGCAGGTAGTATTTATTCGCAGAGATGGAGTGTATTTCCTAGGAAATGTTTCTGCGGAAATGAACTGTCTTTCGTTCAGTGGAAACCCGGGGTGTCAACCTTTTTAAAGCTAGTTTGGATAACGAAATATGCTACAAGAAGCGCTTGGGAGAGGCATTGCTGTTTGGGATTACATGCTCCAGTGGGAGTTGCCCTGAGGGAGAAGCGCCCACAGGGTAGGGCGTGTGGAATGAGAAGAAGCGCCCCGACCGGGATTTTCGAAGCTCCCATTGTTTCTTTTGGGGAGTTAAGAAACCTTTTCTTTCGAAAGAAAAGGGGTCTTACTCGAACCCGGGTCACCGACTTGCTGTATCAGAACGGTTGCGGGAGGTATCGGAACCCGCTGGCGGTTCTGATTCGACAGGCCGATATGCTGGACCGCTACACTATCGGGGCACGTAGGGGATAATATGGAGGAATTGGCTTAAAATAGTTTCTATCCTCTATTCGCCAAGATTCTACTTTATTTTCGCCTGGAAAAACAAAGGTTTTTATACCCCAAGCTTCATCTTCCTCCCATGCCTTTTCTGATATAGGATCGGGCATATCCGGGGAATGCAAAGATTTTGATAGGTCGTTGCCCCCGGGCTTTTGGTGGCGACAGTGCAGAAGAAAAAGAAAAAGAATGAAGAGGGAAACAGGGATGAACTTATTCTAGAATCCCCAGATGAATTGGGTTTCTACGGCGGATTGACTGAAGAAGAGGATGAGGAAAACAAAACCACCTAAAAATCTGCGTAGCAAACTTTTTAAGGTATAATTGAGATAGGAAACTCCATGGAGCCAACAACATTTGTTGACGCATGCACCTATATGCGCATACTTTCACTTGTTCTGGGGTTCATACTGTTTATCTCTGGTTTACTTGTAAAACTAAGATCCACAAAGAAGCATCCGCTTCATAGGGTCACAAAGGAAAACCCCAGGGTAATAAATCTTTATCTGAAAAGCCAGAAAACGCAAAAAGAACACCTTTTCTGGATGCTTGTCATGTTCGCGATTATCGTTTGGTACTTCGGAGCAATACTGCCGTCCTCTTATGTAAGTGACCTTCTTGTTTCAAAACACGGTTGCCCCCAAACATCCATTGATCAGGCCACATTGAATAGCTACAATCTTTGGATACTTCTTTCAGTCGTTATGTTTGTAGGATCACTGATTTTCAACTTTTTTGCTTCGGTGAGCCACGGAAGTTCAAACAAAACACTTCACCTGCTTTCTTACCTGTTGCTCATACTCGGTACACTATGTGTGATAATGTTGTATCTTTACATAGACATATGTCCTGCGTCAGCAGAATGCTTCTGATATCTGCGGTAGATTTATAAATTAAAATTCAGATAAACGATTGGTGAATTAATGGAAATGACCCCCGAACAACAAGAAAAACTTAGAGAGCTCCAGACAATTCAGAATCAGCTCCAGATGATTTCAATGCAGAGGCAGCAGTCAAAAATCCAGATGGATGAGATGCAGGATTCTCTTATAAAACTTGAAAATGTTACTGGCAAAATCTATCTTTTCTCAGGAACCCTTTTCCTGGAATCAACAAAGGATAATGCAAAAAAGGACATAGAGGAGAAGATAGAGATAATTAAAGTAAGAGACACTGCCATTGCAAAACAAGAGGAAAGGATAAAGAAGAGATCAGAAGAACTTCAGAATGAACTCATGGGGCAGAAAGACGCAGGTGCGGGCTAAATGCTCCTATCTTATTTTAAAGATATTAAATACAAGCAAATCCTGATTACATTCCATTCACTTGCAGATCTGGACGCAGTTGGGAGCGCATTTGCACTAAAGAGTTGGTTTCCCAACTCAAAGATTGTTCCTCCAGATGATCTGAACTCCCATTCTAAACGACTTCTAAAAGCCCTTAATCTAAGTGTGGATAAATTCGATTCTAAACATGAGGCACTTATAGTTCTGGATACGCATTCCAAAATTCTCCTTGGTAGGTTCTCAGTTGAGAAGGCAGATATAGTTATAGATCACCACATGAAACAGGAGTCCATCGATGCCAAGCATGCGATAATAGACAACAGCTATTGTTCAACTTCAGAGATAGTATATGAGATACTTAAGGAACTGGGACCAATTAATGCAACTGCTGCAACGTGCCTTATAGCTGGAATGGTCTCAGATTCTGCAGGATTCAAGAATGCAACAAAAAAGACATTCCAATACCTTTCTGAACTTATAGAGATAAGTGAGATCAGCTATTCAAAAATACTGGATCTTACATTCTCCAGGCCCGATGTATCCCAGAGAATAGCAATTCTGAAGGCAATACAGAGGTGCGAGGTCCACAGGGAAGGAAACTACATTATAACAACATCCAGCATAAACACCTGCGAATCACTGGCAGCGGAATCAACTGTTTCAATTGGAGCAGATGTATCATTGGTTGGGTATCTCGGAGACGATGCCCGGATATCTGCAAGGATGCGAAATGAGCTGAAGGATAAGGTCAACCTTGCAAATGTAATGTCTGAAGCAGGTAAAATACTGGGGGGAAGCGGAGGAGGCCACGAAGTTGCTGCTGGAGCAAATGGTCCCGAAAAAGAGAAATTACAGGGAGCGTTATCTGCATCTGTTGATATTATCAGAGATAAGCTTAAGGTGGTTAAATGAAGCGAGGAGTCCGAACAAGGATATTGAAATCCGGTCTTACTGAATTCCAGAAAAAGGTACTTCTTGAGGTATGTAAAATACCAAGAGGAAAGACATTGACATATGGCGAAGTTGCAAGAAGGGTAGGAAAGCCAGGCGCTTCAAGGGCAGTTGGGAATGCTCTGAACAACAATCCTTTTCCCATAATTGTTCCATGCCATAGGGTTGTTGGCAGGACAAGTGTCGGCGGCTATGGTGGGGGCACAGCGTTGAAGAAACAACTTCTCGAGAAGGAGAGAAAATAGCTGTTTTTGAGCGGCTTTGCCTAATAACTCAATCTTGCCCAAAAAGTGAGAATGTTGCCTAAAAAGTCCTAATCCTGCCTAATAAGTCAAGCTTTCGAGGTACTTGTTAGGCAAAGCTTTTTTGAGCGAAAGATTTAAATAGGAAACACTGCCATCTTTAAAAAGCTTTTGTTATTGGAGGCGGTTGTTAGAGGAGACCATTTGCAATGAAGGTGTTCTATATGGCTAAAAAATGTCCAGAATGTGGAAGTATTAAGCTCACACATGATCATGAGAAGGGAGAGCTTATATGTGAGGACTGCGGTTTGATTGTTGACGAGAATATAGCTGATTCAGGTCCAGAATGGAGGGCCTTTGATGCTGAACAGAGGAACAAACGCGCAAGGGGCGGGGCCCCCATAAAATACATGCACCCCAACAAAGGATTGGTTACTGAGATAGATCAATATAACCGAGATATTAGGGGCGGAAAGATTCCCTCAAAAAAACAGGCACAGCTCTACAGAATGAGGAAATGGCATAAACGGGCAAGTATAGCAAGCTCAACTGAGCGAAACCTTGCTATAGCACTAAGTGAATTAGACAGGATATCCTCCTACATAGGACTTCCAAGCACCATTAGAGAAGCAGCTGCACTTATGTACAGAAAATGTATAGAAAAGGGACTAATACGCGGCAGGTTAATTGAGAGCGTTGTTGCAGCAGTAATCTATGCAATATGCAGAGAATACGGAATACCTAGGACATTGGATGAGATCTCTGAACTCTCAGGAATAGAGAAAAAGGAGATCGGCAGGACCTATAGGTTTATATCTCACGAACTCGATCTGAAGGTTCCTCTCACTGACCCAACTCATTATGTCCCAAGATTTGCTTCATCCCTTAAATTAAGCGGAAAGGTTCAGGAGAAGGCAATAGAGCTCCTAAAGAAGGCTATTTCAAAAGGGCTTATATCTGGAAGAGGGCCAACAGGGGTTGCAGCAGCTGCAGTGTATATTGCAAGTGCAGTTGAAGGGGAGAGAAGAACCCAGAAAGAGGTTGCAGATGTTGCAGGAGTAACAGAGGTTACAATAAGAAACAGGTACAGAGAACTCAAAAAGGAGTTAAACCTGAAGATTGCGATATAAGGTGGATGAATGCTTCCACTTCCTCCGGATGCTCTCCGTGCTGTGATATTGGGATTTGTCATATTTGGTTTTTTTGGATTATTCTATTTTAGGAAAAACAGCTTTAAGTCCAAAATAATTTATCTTGTGCTTCTTGCTACATTGGCTTTGTTTGTTGTGGGGTCATGGCTTTCCATGGCAAATGTAAACATTCTTACTGAATTACAGACATACGCAAAAGGAAGGCCAGTTGTGGTTCTTGTTAAGACCTTCAGCAGACCATATGTGGGCGGCACATTTCAATACTTGGAGGGCCCATACCCGATCGAAAAACACTCAGGTTTCACGTTCTACTCACACAATGGCACAGGCTGGAGCAAGCTTAATACGGAGTGTAGTGATTGTATGTTCAGGGAGTGCGAGAATGGAGTTGTGAAGGATGTTTTTTACGGTTCGCAAGAATCAGAGTGCAGACAGCTGAGTGACAGACCGTATGTTTGGGATCAGACAGTATACATCCAAAAAGAAATGGAATGTAATGGAGAAAAGTACACAACATATGCTAAAATACCAGTTGAACGAGGAAGATATAGAATTGAGCTTTGCTATGCTCGTGCATATGATTTTCAGTGGGATAATGAGATATGTATCCCATACCAGAATATAGAGCCCCAATGCATTGAGACATTCTTCACTATAAAGTAAGTATTTAATACAACTCTGGAGTAAATGCTATTGATGCTTGATAGGAACATGAACTATGTCCTAGGCGACCAAGTTATATCATTGGATGGAACGTCTCAGGAGATATGCTATGTATCGCATGCCCATTCCGACCATTCTGCAGCTTTGCGGTCAAAGAAAAAGAAGATAATTGCATCAGAAGAGACAATCGCGCTCTGTGGAAGAAAGGTAAATACAGTAAATATTCCGGGTATAGAACTCCTAAGATCTGGACATATGCTTGGCTCAACGCAACTGAGGACGGAAGAGGATGGGGGAGTTTTTGTCTACACTGGGGATTTTAAACTAGAGGATGGGTTGACAATAAAAGGGGCAGAGGTCCCGGAAGCAGATTATCTACTTATTGAAGGAACATTCGGTTCTCCAGAGATGGTTTTCCCTAAAAAAGAGGATGTTTGGGAAGATATATCTGAATGGACTAAAGAGAAAATAGAGAAAGGAATAGTAATTTTCGGAGCATATGTAAGGGGGAAATCACAGGAGATCATATCATTGATGAACAAGTATGCAGGGATAACTCCCTTTGTTCATTATCAGGTTTCCAAAGTAAGCAAGGTATACAATAGATTTGGAGCAAAACTAGATTTCATATCTCTTGAGGATAAGCAGGAGAACTTAAACGGGAATTTTGTTGCAATAATGCCACCGCAATATATTTCAGGTGAACTTGTAGAAGGGCTTCAGACGGCGTATGGTAAAAGAGTTTACACTGCACTGGCAACTGGGTGGGCGATGAAGGGGTGGGGAAGCACAGATAAAGTGTTTCCACTCAGTGATCACGCGGATTTCAAGGAAATAATTGAATATGTAGAGCGATCAGGTCCAAGGAGAATTTTCTGTTGCCATGGAAACGAAAGGAGTTTATCCAGAATACTCAAAGAAAAGGGATACGATGCAGTCTCTGTCAGAGATCTGAGGCATGAGTTTCCCCAGACAACACTTACTGACGTTTCAACAAATTATAAATAGCTTTGTTAATTGAATTAATGTGGGGGGTATTCGATGTACGATGCAATAATCATAGGTGCTGGACCAGCAGGGATGACTGCTGCAGTCTATTCTGCAAGACAGAAGATGAAGACACTTGTTTTAACCAATGATATCGGGGGTCAGACACTGCTCTCCTGGGATATAAGAAATTACCTGGGATATGCGTTCATCTCAGGTGCAGACCTTGCAAAGAAATTCAAGAAACACGTAAAGGAATATAACGTTGACTTAAAGGAAGGTGAACCAGCATTGGATATGGAGATGATACGTGGAGGATACATCGTAAAAACAAAGAATGCAGTGTACAAGGGGAAAACAGTAATTGTATGTTCAGGAAAGAAATCAAAGCTTCTCAACGTTTCTGGGGAGAAGCGTTTTGCAGGAAAAGGAGTTACATATTGTGCCACATGTGATGGTCCGTTGTTTCCAGATAAGGATGTTGCAATTATAGGTGGAGGCAATTCCGCGCTCACAGCAGCATTGCAGATGGTCGGAATAGCAAGAAAGGTTTACGTGGTCAATATAACCTCTGAACTGGGAGGAGAGGCAATACTAAGGGAAAAGATAAAAAAATCCGAAAAAGTCGAGATCATAAACAATGCAAAAACAGAGCGAATAAATGGGGGAAATTTTGTCAGTAGCATAACCATTAATGTAAAAGGAAAGATGAAAAAAATAGATGTGCAGGGAGTGATAATTGAAATTGGTTATGTGCCCAATGTTGAGTTCGCAGATATTATTGCAAAAAACAAAGATAATGAGATAATGATCAACTGTAAGACTGAAACAAACCTGCCGGGGGTTTTCGCTGCAGGAGACGTTACTGATGTCTACGGAAAACAGATTATTATCGCTGCAGGAGAAGGCTCTAAAGCTTCAATGGCTGCGTTCAACTATCTCTCAAAACATTGACTAAAGAAGCCTTGCTCTTACTGGCATCGAACCAGTTATCGGGATCGCATAGTCAACAAATGCCTGAGTTACATCTGTTCCTTCACTACTTATGAATTCCTTGGGCATATGCCTTTTTCCACTTCCAACTAATTCCAACGACGCAACAGTTGTTTCGCATTCATAGTGATCAGTATCCTTTCTGATAAGTGCAATACTTGCACTCTTCTGTTCTGATAATGCATGCTTTACAGCATCTCTTCCTACTAGCTCCGCTTCAGCTGCATCCGTAGTTGAAAAAACGAATGGAAAACTCCTTTGAAGATATCCCATTGTGTCAGAACGTACTCGTGGTTTCTTTGTTGTTTTTATCTTTTTCTCCACAAGACGTGCAAGGTAATCCCCAAGAGCTCCGCTTCCACTTAAGTTAACCCCACCGAATTCGTCATAACCGTGGCTCTGCTTCATCAGCTCAAGAAGAGGTTTCTTTTTACCATCCTTGTCTATTACATTCACACCTTCTGAAACTGCAACGTGTGCTCTTCCCAGTTGATCATACACGTTTTGAATATCCTGTATGAATTTCTCCTCTTCGAATGGCACCTCTGGGAAATACATAAGGTGTGGACCTTCATCATCCCTCTGCCTTGCAAGTGCCGAAGCAGCAGTTAGGAAGCCGGCATTCTTTCCCATGAAAATGTTTAGGTATATGCCCCTCATGGACCGATTGTCTTCATCAACACCCATGGATGCAAGCGCAACAAATTTTGAGGCACTTCCCCACCCTGGAGTATGGTCATGGGGCTTCACAAGGTCGTTATCTATTGTTTTGGGGATGTGTGTGCAGGTTAAAGGATATTTCTCCTCTTCAGCAGCATGTCTTATGATATTAAGTGAACGTGCAGTATCATCTCCTCCAATATAGAAGAAGTATTCAACATTCATCTCCTCAAAAACTTTGAGTATGTTTCTACATGTCTGCTCATCTGGTTTTCTCCTTGTGGAACCAAGAGCAGCCCCAGGCATCTCAGCAATTTTTCTCATTAGTGGGCCAGATATCGAACCAAGGGGAAGGAAATCCTTCTCAAGAACACCTTCAATTCCGTGCTTGGCACCCAGAATCTTATTGGGAAGATTCATCGATTTGAGTTCAGTTATAGCCCCAGCTAGTGTTCTGTTTATAACTGCCGTGGGGCCGCCGGATTGCGCAATTACTATGCTACCTGCCATTCCATCGCCTCGAATGACTTATAACGTGGAGGTATAAAATCATTTCTTTTACTCTTGAGACAGTTCCAGCAGTATCTCATTTGCTCTTTTTTTAATTCTTTCAGGTCTGTCGGCATTATATATGCCGGGTTTATTTAGATTAGCAATTGCTGTTCGAGCCCTTCCCTTAATCTCTTCGTCTCCACGTGCAGCAATCTCATTTATTATTGCGGGCCGGTTTCCTTTCCCATCAACCGGATCGACGTGGCCAGGTACCTCTGGCAAACTGAAGATATGGAGTATCTTAAAAATCTGGGGTTTTGTTGCTTTGGTAAGTGCAAATTCCTTGATTCTCTGTGGACCCATGTCATTATTTGAATCAGGGTATGCCACATTCATAACTGCCCCAAACAGCACTGTATCAAATTCAAGAAGTCTGGTCTCATGGGTTTCTCTATCTAGGTGAATATCGAATCTGCCATGCATCTGATCCAGGGTATCTAAAAGATTTGAGAGCTTGTCCAGTCTCTCTTCAATCTGGACTCCATTCGCTCTCATGCTGTACTCGTATGCATAGAGCAGCATGGTCGCTACCCTGATGTTTCTCTCCTGAGAGAGGACTTCCTCTACTAAAAGGATTGCCTCTTTCCCAAGAATATCAGAATGATCGATTATAGCCGAAGCTGCTTTGGCTCTTACAGCCTTCCCACCTTTTTCTAAACCATCCCTAATAACATCTAGTGTATCATTTTCCGAAGTAATTCTTTTGGTAAATGCTTCCAACCCAAGTGTGGTTTGCACTCCTGAGACCAGGACCTGTTTTCTTTCAAAGACTGTAGGTCCTCTCTGATTTGTTTCTCGATTTCTTTTTATATGTAGTCTTGTAACTGTCATTTCTCTCACCTGAGAACCAGAGTTTTATATTAGCCTTTCAATACTTAAAAGGCTTTCTGAATAAGGCACAAAACTTTTAAACCTAAGAAAACAACCTAGTGTATAAGGTGACCTTATGAAAGAGATACGATTCCATGGAAGAGGCGGACAGGGGGCTGTAACCGCTGCAGAACTACTTGCAGTTTCGGTCGGATTTGGTGGCAAATACTCTCAAGCATTCCCATTTTTCGGAGTTGAAAGAAGGGGAGCTCCTGTGATGAGTTTTTGCAGGATAGATGAGAATCCGATAAGGATACACCAGCAGGTATACGAACCAGATGTTATAGTCGTACTTGATCCAAGCCTTGATTCTGAGATGGTAAGCAAAGGGCTTAAAAATGGGGGAATAGCTGTTGTAAATACCAAGCAACAGGCCTCTGAAACAGGGATAAAAGCTGAAAAGATATTCACAGTGGATGCAACTGGGATAGCACTGAAGGATCTTGGTAGGCCAATAGTCAATACTGCCATGCTTGGCGCATTCGCAAAGGCAACGGGTCTCGCGGAACTTGAGGCCATAAAGAAAGCAGTTGGTGAGAGGTTTTCAGGTGCGCTTTCAGAAAAGAACATGAAAGCCGTTGAGGACTGCTTTAACGAGGTGAAATGATGAATCCACCGAGA
>CAZYPB010000025.1:0-14549 GCA_964649265.1 Microcaldota archaeon | reverse complement strand
TATAGAGATGAGGCGGGAGGAAGCGTATACGCACGACTTGGTTGAGCTGGGAATGGCAGTCAAGATACCTAAAAACTCCTTGATAATCTCCGGGACATTGGGCCGGAATACATCGTAAGCCGCTATCCCGATGCTTCGTACGGGGCTCCCCATAAGCTATACACTAAAGAAAAAGCAGAACTGAGGCATAAACAGGCAAGAGAAGTGATTGGATGGGTAAAAACAAAATTAGGGATAGAGTGACAACCAGATTTATGAAGGATATTTCCAAGAAATTCCGCATAGAGAACGCGATACTTTTCGGTTCGAGAGCAAAGGGAGACCATTTGAAAAACAGCGACTACGACATAATCCTCGTGTCCCCAGATTTCGAGGGGAGGCATTTCACCGAAAGAGCCAGCGAGGTCTTACGCGCACTCACAGTCCATTTTCCCATGGATTTATTGTGCTACACCCCAAAGGAATTTAACGAAAAGAGGAAGCAGATAGGCATAGTGCGACGGGCTGTTTCCGAAGGAATAGAACTCACGTAGCTTCTGACATCATACCATATTGCTTTTTATCTATCAAATCCGCAATATTACTTATGCCAGAAGTTATGCTTAGGGAAGAGAGCCACCTACCAAAAGAAGCCAAATTGGATGGTATCCCTAAAATAACCATTACTTTCAAAGAGGTAAAAAAAGAAGTTGATGAGGACAAAGGGGATAGGCCAGCATGCCCAGATGAAGTGATACGACAAATAATTAAGAGCGTCAACCCAAAAGAAAAAATCGAAAAAGTTAGGTGGGCACTGGACGAAATCCAGAGCAGTGTTATTTTTGAGGATAGCCGGGCAAAATCCCAGAATTTCTTTTTCAGTACACTACGAAATGCGAAAGTAGCTCGTGCATTCGTGGAAAACCCAGAAGCTGTCACAGAGTTATTCTTTGATATAAGTTCGATATGCGGGGAAGCTTCCAGGAGCGTTGCACTCGCAATCTCAAGAAAATTCCCTGAGCAATTCGCAAGCGACCCAAAAGCATTCGTTGAAAAATTATGCACAGTAAATGAGAAATTTGGAATACGATATTTCGGTCGCTTTAAGCCTGAGATACTTGACTATCTTTATGATATGGCGCGTTCCCCAAACCACCGGGCAGGTAAACCCCTGGCAGTGGTCATCCTTCCATGTGATGATATAAATGAAAAGGGCAGCCACAGCGATGCCTTTGACAACATTCCACTCGAAGACCTCCTTAAGGCATACAGACTCGTTGTTTGCGAGGTCGGAGATGAAACTGAGGCATTGGAAAGAATAAAGGAGTTTTCCGGCACCTATGGCAAATCATCACTTCTTTTTCTTGGAGGACATGGAGACCGCGATTCGATGCGTTTCCAATCGTCCAACAAGGCCGGCATACTGAGCATTCTGGATTTTGAAGCCTATGGGGGGCACCGGGGTCTTGAAAAATACCTGACGCGTGATGCAAAGGTAATTCTAAATGCATGCAATACGGGCTCAGGCAGACAGGGCAGTGAGAGACAGAACCTAATGAGTATGATGGGGAAACTAACAAACAGAGAAGTTTTGGCTCCACCTGGCTCCCCCAGTTATTTCCAGTTTGTCTTGGACAGAAAGGGCTTTGTCGAAGATGTTGTGTGGGGCCTACCACAGGGCGGTGCCAGGTACAAACCTTAGTTTTTTCAGGATTCGATTTTTATAATATTGATCACTGATGAACGGGTTTCTTGACAAGTTTCAGCAACTTCACAATCTTCTTTTCATCTATCTCTTCCAAGGAGTGCACCGTTACCGCTCTAACTTTCCTGAGAATCTCCTTCTGCGGGGATTTCTGCTTCTCTATATACTCATCTACCAATATTATAGATGTCCCACTTAAAATCCTTCTTAACTTTAAGATCATTATTTATTTGTTTTAGAACAATACTCTTTATCTGCTCGAATTTCTCTTTCCCAACCTCCACATTCCCAATTGCATACCTCAAATTCTTCACATTGAAGCAGAACATTGAATCATGCACATTCTCGCAATTGTGGCAGAACAATGAGTCAGAACAATCTCTGCATGCATCCATCTCAAAACATCTGGTAAGCTTAACGGAGTAATAGCAGTTTATGCAGAAAGCAGAGTCGAACATCTGTCTGCAGCCAAAGAGGTGTTCCGAGCTCCTTGGCCAGAAATTATACGCGCAGTTTTTTGAATAAACCAACGGAAAGGACTTGAGAGAATTTGAGGAGTAGCCAGTGAGCGGACAATCAATTATGTTTTCATTTGGTTCAACATATATCTCAGTTGAGAAGAACGCAATCCTCCCTATAAACTCGTGTGCATTGCAGAAATTAATCGAATCAATTTCTTCTCTTGTGAGCTTAGCATTCTCCCCAAGTATGGATGCTTCCTTGAATCCAATAAGCCTGTTTTTTGGAAGATCGAAATAGTTACCGTAATCTCCCCTGTAAAACTCCTTCCCGCTAATTACTGATTCACACCTCTCCATTTTCTGAATGTGCATCTCCAGATATTCAGAATATGTTTCAACATTACCAGGAAGCGACTTTCCAAAAATAAGTTTGCATGTTCTTGAGAACGCATCATCAATTGGTTTCATCTTTGTTTCTTTTTGAGTTTCTTTTTTCATTTTTGGAAGTGTTGGTTTGGTTACTGATGCTTTACTGACAATATCCATAAGTGAGGGAACTCTTTTGTTACGTTTTAACACACTAACTACCTCAGAAAGAAGCTTGTTTTTAATTGAATTGTATTTCTCCCTGCTTATCTTAAGATTACCAACAGCTTGCCTCCCGTTCTTAAGATGGAAACAGAAGATGCAGTCAGTGCATGCATCCAGCCCATATGAATAATAGCAATCATTGCAGTTCTGACTCATCCAAACTTCGAAAAGTCTCTTGTCCTTATATGTTTCGGGACATTTTATGCAGAATGCAGATTCCCCCATCGCATTACATCCATACATATCTTCAACGAGCCGCCCCATGGTGCTACAGCCAATGTATTTCGAATCACCTATTCTCCCAGACTCATAAATATAGAAGCTGTCACTTACATCTGAACTTCTTTCGGAGTGCTTTGAGTTGCCCAATACCATATTGCCAGTGTAATAGAATCTTTCTTGCAATGCTCCCAGTAGTGAGTCTATATCCTTTATCTCGTTTATAGTTAGTGGTTCGAATTTCTTATCGAAATCTATTTCACTGAAATCAGCCCATTTAGAGTTCTCTTGGTACTCATCAATCGCATAAGTTGTCTCCTTTCCTGAGATGCTTGATTCCCTATGGACTATGGGTTCGTTTCTCTCCTTAAGCCATGGAACAAAATCAGAAAAATCCCCAACTTCTTCCTTTAGAACAATCCTGCAGGCGTTTTTCCAGCGTTTGTTCAACACCTTCAGAGTCTCAGTCAAGCTCAGATCACCCAAGATTACAGACATCAAAACCAAATGTCCCCTTCTCCTCTAATCTATTCAGGAGCTCCTTAAGAACCATTGCCCTTATCTCCATGTACTTTTCTCTCCCTATCTCAACATTCCCAACGGCATACTTCTTGTTTTTCGTGTTAAAACAGAACATACTATCCTGAAGGTTCTCACAATTATGGCAGAACATGGAGCGTGTGCAGCTCTTGCATGAATCCATCTCCAGGCACGCATTGTTTTTGTAGCAATCCTGGCACCTGATGCAGAAGGATGAATGAACCATAAGAATCCCTGAACCAAAAACAGAATCGCAGTTCTGACAGTGTATGTTGCAAGAGCATTTCTTTGATCTGGTGCAGTCGCTCATATGATAACTATCAACTGCCATGTATTGCATAGGAACTTCAAGGCAGTTCTTGCTGTCCCCCTCAACAAAAGTAACTGGGTAGAACGCAACAGCACTTACCTTATCAAGGATTTTCTTAAGATCTATCTCTTCGTCCTCTTCTATACTTATTTTCAATTTAGATGCTTCAACCGCTTCTCTGTGATGAATCATCCTGTGCTCAGGAATATGCTTGCTCCAGTAGTAATCAGAATAAAATATGTCATTCCCAAAAGGAGTTTTCCCCTTTCTTACAGGTTCTATGTTCTCCCTTAAAAACTTCGCATACTTATCTATTGGTCCGAGCTTAACACCAAAAACTAAATTAGTTGCGTCTCTGAATGCCTCCTCAACTGGTTTAAGGTCTGCAGTTTCAGGAGGTATCTCAGGGGCGTTAACTCCTGATATATCCGGAACTGAATGAAAATCGAAAAGGGATGGAAGTGATTTATTTTTTTTAAGATATTCCCTCAACTCCCCAAGTAATTTCTTCTTAATTTGTCTATACTTATCCGGAGACAACTCAAGATTGCCTATGCAGTATCTTTTTGATCTTTGGTTAAATGTGAACATACATTCAGAACACCCAATACAATCTGAGGTATAGTACATATCAGAACACAAGGCCATGTTACAAAACTCAAAGCACCTCTGAAGTTTCTCAGCCCCCAAACCACGTATAACATGTTTACAGTTCATAAGTGGCCCACATCCAAAAACATATTCACTTCCTTCCCTTATGAAAATAGAATACCCTACATATTTGGATGAGAAAACGGTGTGTGATTTGTATGTATAGAAACTATCTGAGCAATTGTCAACATCTTCATAGAATTTGGAATTCCCAAATATCTTATTACCAGCATAATGGAACCTATCCTTAAGTGATTCCATAAGAGAATCTATGTCCTTTATCTCATTTATGTTGAGAGTTAGTTTCTTGTGGTAATCGATCTCATTCTGGGAGATTACTTTTGGATTCTCCCCATACCTAGTTGCGCCAATTACCACTTTCTTCCCAGAAATAACGGATTTCCCCTCAGTGTATGGAACATACTGTCTGTCACACAAGTACTCTTTGTATTCATCAATATCCCCAATCTCGCCTCCTAGCAAAAGAGAACATGTACTCTTCCAAGCAGAGTTTACATCCATCCAAAAACCTATTTCTTTTTCAGGGATTTCCTACCGAAAAGATCGTCCCCCGAAACACTCGCACCGCCAAAGGAATCATTTGCTTGTTTTGAGAACAGGGGTGGAGGCTTCGGAGGATCCCCCTCATCTTTAGTAGCCTCGTGTATCTCCTCTCTCTTTTTGCGGGATTTCTTCTCAGGTGGCTTCTCCTCAACTGTTTCGGGAGGAGGTTGTTGAGCAGGTTCTGGGGCTGGTGGTTCAGTTGGAGGTGCAGGTTCCTGTTGTGTTGGTTCGGGAACAGGTGGTTGAGGTTCTTCAGGTTGTTCTGCTGGCGGAGGCACATCCTCCCCCCTATCTGGATCCCTGGCCCTTTCCTGAGCAGCATTTTCTTCCATCTCAGGAGTCCATCCCCACTTCGCAGTGTCTACAACCTGCATTTTCATTGGCAATATGTAGCTCCTTCCATCAAACACCCTTACAATACACTCCCTCTGATGAAGCCTTACAAACATCTCCTTTTTAGATTCCTCAAGCTCTGTACTGCTCCTGTTCTTTTTGAAGAACTCCTCTATCTTTATCTCCATTATTGAACTGACTGATGTCGCATCCTCTCTTGATAATTTGAATGCAACTATATTCCTTACATTCGAAACAACACTATCGTATACCTCCTTGTCCAGTTGGTTTAGGTACTGGATTGAGAAGTAAAGAAAGAGGTTGAATTTCCTAGTTTCTATCAATATATCCTTTGCAACCCTGTTCTGAACCCGTGAGAACTCATCTATTGCAAGTATGGTCTTCTTATCCTGCAGTTTCCCAGTTATTGCAAGTGCATACATCTGGTTTATCACGGAACCCGCAAGGAAGGAGATCATCCTCTTCCCAAAGAAATGCGGGTCGAATGATATTACAGTGATCCTGTTCTTTTTCATGTGTTGGAGAAGATTAACCTTCTTCATCGTCTTTCCCAAATAGAGCTCATACTCACCTATGAAGTTAAGTATCGGGAGGACAGCATCATTGAAATGATGGATGTAGATATCATTGAACTCCTCATCAAAGAATCTCTTCACTTCATCATTACTGCTCTGACTTACAAACTCAGCTCTTGTTGCCGAATCAGTTAAGAGTCCATTTATGTTCTTCAGAGTAAGTCCTCCCAACTCAGTTAGAAGGTGAACAGCATAGAAGAGCACTCTCTCAGAATACTTGTTCTGCTCTCCAATAGAGGAGGATAGAAGCTGGGCTGTCAGCTGTGTTAGAAGGGGGCTTCTCTTTTCACCTATCTCAAGTGGCTCGACATAGCTCTTAATAAAATCAATCCTATCATCAACAGGAAACATGGACCCGAACTCGCCATGGGGATCGAGCACAAGTATTCTAGTATCTTCTTTGTATTTTTCCTCCATGGCCCTTAGGAGCACATAAAGTGCTTTGCTCTTACCAGTACCCGAGGCTCCAGCAACCATGGTGTGCTGGAATGGATCAAAATTATCAACTCCAAGTGTCATCCCAGTATCATAGAAAACAGGATAATTGGATTTTGTAGCCATCTTTTTCGGTATGGGCTCAAGTATCTCAATATATACTGAGGGATTTCTCTCAAGATCAACCCTAAGAAACTTAGCTGGTTTTCTTAGAAATATCATGCTCTTTTTTCCATCTTCATTAACTGCAGAGCCTATTGCAAATGTCCTCCAAAAGATCCTAATCATCTTTAGGCGCATTTCAGCAATGCTCTCCTTCATCATGAATCCAAGGAATTCATGCCCCCCTCCAAGCAGATAGATTTTCGGTATAATCCCGACCCTTCCCTTTACGCTGTTTAGTTCACTTACTTCTGAAAGCCTGAAAGGAAAAACAAGTGCTGAGAGATTCTGCAGCGTTCTCTTCTCTTTAAGGTAGAACTTTATCGTGTTGTTCTGTCTGCATGCAATAAACCTTACGAAATTTAAGGAGAAAAGGTTCCTAAAATCAATGAAACCAAAAAGAGGCAGCTTGGCCTTAAGTATATGGTCAAAGAGGTTATGAACTTCCTCCTCAGTCACCTTCTCCGAGTAAAGATGCATCTCCCTTACTTTCATTTGCTCGCCTCATCTTACCTAAATTTGTATATTGCATACTTAAGTTTCTTTGCACAACGTATTTTCCATAACTGAGATGTATTTCCAGGAGAGACTGTCCCTTATGGGAAAGAAGAAATAGTTTATCTACCATTTCTAATTAGTGATATGTTGATTAAAAATAGAAAGGAACTCCAAAAGAATTCGAAATTACGCTCAATCATACTCGATGCACTAGAGAATGCACTTTCAGCAGCTTCCCCTGAGAACTTGATGAAAGGGATAGCAAAATCAATCGATTCCTCAAGATACGAGAACATCTACTTGATAGGTGCCGGAAAAGCTGGGGCAGGTATGGCACTTTCAGCTGAGAAACTATTCAGGATAAAAGAAGGTGTTATCTGCGTTCCAGAAGGAACAGAAGCCCACTCAGGCAAAATAGAATTCGTACAAGCAGGCCACCCATTCCCAAATGACGGAAGCATTCAAGGAGCATTGAAGATACTTGATTTATCCAAGAAAGTTAATGAAAACGATCTTACACTATGCCTTCTTTCCGGAGGTGGCTCTGCTCTTATGTGCTTGCCAAGTGAAGGAATATCTCTTGAGGAAAAGATGGCAGTCAGCAAGCACATAATGGAAGCTGGAGCAGACATAGCAGAATTAAACACCGTTAGAAAGCACCTATCGCAGATTAAGGGAGGATGGCTTGCAAACAAATTCTCCCACTGCACCCTTAGGACAGTTGTGATATCTGATGTTGTTGGGGATAGATTAGATGTAATTGCCTCAGGACCCACTGTCCCTGATATGACCACATTCTCAGACACAAAGAGAATTCTTGAGAAATACCGCGCATGGGAGAAATTTTCCAATGTAAAAGCATTGGTTCTAAAGGGGATAAGTGGCTCCATATCCGAAACCCCAAAACCAGGTTCGCCTGCATTCGAGAAATCAAGGATAAAGATAATAGCAAACAACACCCTGGGGATTAAAGTAGCTTCGGAAACATTAAAGAAAAGAGGAATAGAACACGTTGTTATTGAGAACGTAACAGGTGAAGCAAGGGACGTTGGGGTTGCACTTTCGCATAAACTCGCAGAAGGTAAATCATTTGTTGCGGGGGGAGAAACAACAGTTAAGGTTAAAGGGAAGGGAATCGGTGGCAGAAACCAGGAACTTGCTCTAAGCTGCGCACTCAAAATAAAGGGAACTGATGCAGTACTTGCCTCAATGGGAACAGATGGAATAGACGGCAATTCACATGCGGCAGGAGCGCTTGTCGATGGAAAAACAGCTGAATCAAATGCTCAGAAATTTCTCCAAAATAATGATTCTAATTCCTATTTACTAAGCAAGGGAGATGCAATATTCACTGGTTTAACTGGAACAAACATAAATGACCTGATAATAGGAATCTCTAAAAAATAGAAAAGAATTTATTCTTATTACTCAAAATTTTTTTGGAGGTGTATATATGGCTACTACTAGCTTGTTTTTGGCATTGGCAATGGGAGTCGCACTATTCTGCTTGATTTTATTGGCCTTATCCTTGAGGATGGTGAGGCCTGTTGAAGTAGGGATTGTAGAGAGGTTTGGTAAATACAGGAGAACAGCGCAGCAGGGACTCACCTTCATTGTTCCGCTTGTTGACAGGATGATAAAGGTTAATATAACTGAGATAAGGGTGGATGTTGAGCCACAGACAGTCATAACAAGAGACAATCTTAACACAACAGTGGACGCAGTTGTCTATTACAAAGTCGTAGACCCAGTAAAAGCGCTTTACAGGGTTAACAACTACCACCACTCAATTGTTTCACTTGCGCAGACAACTCTGAGGGCAGTTATAGGTAAGATGAATCTCTCTGAGGCAAATGAGAACAGGAATGAGATAAACCGTGCAGTTGAGAAGGAGCTCGATGTTCAAACTGATGCATGGGGAATAGATATCACTAGGGTTGAGCTTCAGAAAATAGACCCACCAAGAGATGTTCAGGATGCAATGAACATGGTTGTTAAAGCAGAGAATGAGAAGATAGCTGCGCAGGATCTTGCAACTGCAACAGAGACTAAAGCTGACGGAGACAGACGAGCAGAGATAAAGAGAGCAGAGGGAGAAGCCAAGGCAATTACATTAAAGGCAGATGCACAGGCATCAGCAAAGGAGAGAATTGCAAAAGCAGATGCAGAGGTAATTCGCATGGTTAATGAGTCGATTCAGAAACACTTCAAAAACGAGGCGCAGGTTTACAAGAAACTTGAGACAATAGAGAAATCACTGGAAGGAAATGCAAAGATAGTTGTTCCGGGAGACACACCTCTGATAAACATGATTTCAGATATGGCGGGCGTAGCGCCTGTTCCGATACCTGGAAAAGTAAAAAAAGTGGGATCCTCAGCAAAAACAGTGTGAGCTCATTTGAGCTTCACTGCAGTCCCATATGCAAGAATCTCTGCAGCGCCTTTCATGACCTCTGCAGTCATGAACCGGACGTTTATAACGGCGTCCGCATCCATCTTTTCAGCATCAGCAACCATCCTCTGAATAGCCTCTTCCCGTGCTTCAGTGAGCATCTCAGTGTATTCCTTAAGCTCTCCCCCTACAATATGCCTAAAGCCGGCTATAATATCCTTACCAAACCACTTTGCCCTTATTGTGTTGCCCCTAACAACCCCAAGGGTCTTAACTACCTTCTTACCTGCAACGAAATCAGTCGTTACGATCTCCATACAAACACCTCATGAAAATAAAAGGGCCACGGCCGAGATTTTCACATAATGACTTGAACTCGGGCTAAGGGATCCACAGTCCCACGTGCTGCCACTACACCACCGTGGCCATGCCTGTATTCTAAAGATCCCAAAATATAAAAATCACTCGGTGTCTTTTCTGAAAACCCTATCAACAAAAAAGTAGACAATTGTAGCTAGTATAAACCCTGCAAGCACATCCACAAAATAATGCTCTCCTAGATAAATTAAGGAGAAGGCCATAATTACAGGGAAAACAATGAGAGCATGCGTTTTCCACCTCCTGTAAACATACAGATAAACAATCCAGGGATATGCTGCATGCAGGGATGGCATTGCTGCAACTGGGTTGGGGTTCATGAACTGATATATTGTCCATAGAACACCAATATCCCAGACATCAGTCACATTCTTTAGAACCTTCTGCACAACTATCCCCTCTCCATGCTCGTATGCAAGCCAAGGGGGAGCAGCAGGGTACAGTATAAAGATCATAAGACCGATATAGGATGTCATTATAATTGTGGCAGACATGTGTTTGAATAACCTATTCTTTCCCTCGCACCAGAAGTAATAAGCAAGCATGAGTGGGGCAGAGAAATGAAGTATGTACACAGCTGTTGCAATTACATCATACCACTGAATAACGCCGGGGGTGTAGAGTATGCTCTGTAGATACTCACTTGGAACGGCCCCAAAAATCAACCTATCCAAATAGATCATCTCCTTGTAATGGACAGCAGAACCAAGGTTATCTGCAAATCCTCTCATTGCCTCATACCCAAGTATAAGCACTATGAAGGGAACCCAATCTCTTATGAATCTCCCCCCCCTTCCAAGGTATACTGCCCCAAGAAGACCGAAGAATATCATCTGCTCAGGGAGAAGGAATATCTTGTTTGTGAGAAGCAGAAAAACAAGTAATAAGGAGTAAACAACTACAATTCCATTCACATATTTTTCAATGTTTTTATCTGGTTTCCTGTCATTGAAAAATAAAAAGAGCTTTTTTACATGTCTGTTCCTTAGTATTTTTCTTCTCTTAATAGCATAGAGAAGCGCAGTTGCAAGGAGCGCAAGAGGTATTGATGTCAAATCCAAAAGATAGTAGAAGGAGAAAACAAAAAGCTGGAAGAAAAGCACGAGCTGGAGTATAAGCTTAAATTCCTCATCTCTGAAGATTCTATTCATGCTCCCAGGAACCATGCACATATTTCACAAGTTATTTATACTTAATCATTGCCCCCCAATAGCGGAAGAGAGACAACCTATAAAAACGTTTTATTCTAATATCAAGTTCACCCTTTTCGGAATTATGCCGTGGGAGGTTGTAGTTCCTTTTGTAAGGGTAACCCGATGAGAATCTTAGTGGGTAGAGGCTCTCATCAAAGAGGGTGATTAAGTGGCCGAAATTCCAAGATGGGACGTAGAGAAATTGATACGAGACGCAGGGGCTGAAAGAGTAAGTGAAGATGCTACAGAGAAGCTCGTGGAGATCCTTGAGGATGAAGCAAAGGAGATCATTCATAAGGCAAGGGTCTACGCATTATATGCAAAAAGAAAAGTAATAAGGCCTGAAGACATTGAGCTAGCGCAGGTCTAGCTCTATTTTTCTATTTTTTTAAGTGGGTTTGAATAACAGGATTTGAATATGGACAGTGTCTCATAATTTCTTATAATATCATTGAAGCTGCTGCTCAGATTCAACACTGCATTATGCATCTCAACTGTATTCCTATAATCCAGATCCACATCTATATCCCAAGCACCTATTGCCTGCACAAGGAAAACAAGATTAGGATTGCTTTCGCAGTACTTTATGAATCTCTTCACTTTCTCTTCACTCATTCTCTGGAAGCTGAACAATATTTTGTAATGGTACATTCCCAAAGTGGTTCTGTCGGCAACCATATGGTACCCAGCTATAACTCCATCTTTCTCGAGTCTCCTCACCCTATGTTTTACTCCATTTGGGGTCATCCCAAGTTTTTTTGCCATATCCGTTGCAGATGCCCGTGCGTCTGTTCCAAGAACATCCAAAATCTCTATATCTCTCTTATCAAACCTAGCAGTCTCCAACTCTTCGGGTTTTCTGAAACTCCTATTTGAAGTCTCGTATGATCCGCTCTCAGCAGGATAGAATTGCCAGCTTATGGGAATAGTCAAATCTCTCTCCCTTATATATTTTGAGAATTTGGAATAAAGCTCCCCAAGCATACTGTTTAATTCGAACTCATCTTTTGCTATGAACCTGAATATCAGATTATATTTCCCCTCGCACGCAGCAATCCAGGTCGCGCCTTTTCTGTTTGTAAGATACTTGAATATATCCACCTCCTTTTTTGCATCTGCCCCCTCGAGACGTATGTAAAGCCTGTATGTTTTGTAACCTAATTTCGAATAGTCTATCTCTGTTCTGAAACAGGCAATAATTCCCTTTTGAATGAGGCGTCTGAGGCGGTAGTTAACCACCTCTTGAGACAGCCCCACCTTACGCCCAATCCTAGAGAGGCTTTGCCTAGCGTCGAGACTAAGTGCACTAAGGATTCGCCTATCCTTTACATCCAATGTTTGGAACAAACTGGTCGCCTTATGGTCGCCTTGCGTTTACTCGACGCTTGTTTTCTAATTTCTAAATAAATATTTATATATATTTCGTTTTTCTAAAAAATATAATCGAAACTTTTATATTAACAAAAAGCGAATATAAACACGGCCCGGAAACGGGTTGGGGGGTAAATCATGCAGAATATGGATGTTAGCGCAAGCCGTAAAGTTTGGAGCAGCATTAAATCTGTCGGCAAGGCCGCTGTCCTTGGGGCAGGAATCTCGTTTTTCAGCTACTTCATGGCAGGCAATTCTTCAGCGCAGGTGATTCCGAAAAGCAACGCGAGCACTTTCTTTGACAACGTTCCAGGGCTCTCCCTAGCTCCAAGCACATTGGTCGTGAACGGGGGCAAGAAAGGATACGCTGCCTTGCTTAACATCAGGGCCGGAAAGAAGTCCGGGATCCACGGCATGAGGGTTGTTACTCCTGATGGCTTGGCGATTCACGAGGCCGGACTCGGGGCCAGTTCAGGAAAGATCGATGTTGGGTTTGCAATTAATGGGGCGGACGGCATATATGTGGTGATCGGCGGGATGACCGTCAGGTTCTCGAACGCGGTTTCTGCGAACGCCGTAGTCGGGAGCGGCGACAACCGGAAGCTTAATCTGGTGGTTAATTCGGATGTTGCAGTCATGAAATGCCTGGCAGTCTCGGTGAGAGTTGATGCCCAGGGCGGCAGCAAGCCGGCCTTCGCAGCCGGGGCGGACGCGAACATCGCGGGGGTGTTGCCCAGCGCAAGCCTCACGGTCAGAGAAAAAGGAACGCAGGTCGACGCGAACCTGTGGTCTCCGAAAATAGGGCCGGACGGAAAAGAGAGATTCTCGGCAAGCGTGACAGACCTGGGGGGCGACAACACTCTAAGAATAGGAATCCGAGTCAGCCTCTGATTCTTTTTTTCTTTTCTTTCCACAATCCTTAAATATCGCCCTTATCAATACCTAGTCATGTGCAAACCCAACATTAGGGGTACAAAGTGCGTGATGGACTGCCTCTCGTGCCCCTATGAGCTATTCTCTGCCGATTGCATAAACAGTCAGCTGAAGGACCTTGCAACTCTTGCGGACATGGATATACGAACAATAAGATACGAGGAAGAGATCATAATAGATTTTGATCAGGATAAAACAAGTATACTAACAGAATACACCAATGTAGCAAGGCAGATGGAAACAATAATGGCTGATCCAAGCACTTACGGAAGAAAGGATGATGATAACTACGGAATGAGGAGACAGGCACTCCAGAAATTCTACAACTACCTTTTTATGAACCCCATACTCGCACAGATGACTGTCGAGGAATACAAGGAACCCCCACCAACGCGTGGGATGTACATGGATGGGTACAAGCATTTCAGAGGCTGGATAAATGGAATAATAGATAAGTTCCCACAAACACGCCTCTACCAATTAACAAAGAAATACGAGAATGTAAGAAATGTATTTCTATCACTTGCAGGTCTCAAGAGCCTAAAATTCATAAGTGCTTTCATACTTTCAGTTCCTCCAGAAGCTAAGCTGCTTGAGGATCCTGATAACAACTACCCACTCCCATACGGAATGAATGTGAAGATATATACGCTGCCAGGGAGTGAGGCTAACCTGTATGTTCAGGAGAACCCCCTCATAGAATCATTGACTCCCGAATGGCAGAAAGCGATGAAAGAGGAGATAGTGAAAGGTCTTGTCCCATCAATAGACAAGCAGATTGACTTCTCGACAATTTACGAGACAAAGATAAGGGAATACAGGGAGAAATTCCTAAATCTTGCATCCTCTGATGGGATGGCATTAAGCCCACAGCAGGCTCTTGCAATCTCAAGAGAGGTTGTTAATTGGACAGTAGGGCTTGGAAGTCCGTTTGAGAACATCTCTTTGGACAGGGACAACATAACAGATATTTACTGCGATGGCGAGAACTCGCCCATATATGTTGAGCATGCGAAATACGGACTTTGTCACACGCTTTGGAGATACAACGAGGAGCTTCTGAAATATGCGATTAAGAACATAAGGTCATACACTAAGGTAATTTTCGATTCAAAGAGACCAATAGTAGACACGATGATGACGCGTCTTAACATGAGGATTCACATGCAGATGCCCCCAGCTACTTTCGGAGAAACACAACTAGCATTCAGGCTCACAAAGGAAAAACCATTCACATA